>MHEK01000074.1 GCA_001803795.1 Nitrospirae bacterium RBG_16_64_22 | reverse complement strand
GGTCGGAAACGGTCAAAGTCCCTCCTTGCATTTTCCGTTCATTCGCCTTGGCCCTGCCTCCAGGTGCGCCGTGCCTGCGCCGCGCCGCGGCTCACGCCGCTTGACCGGGCCATGACCGACCGTATAACATCCAGGCATGCGGCAGTTCGCGTCCATCGCTCTCATCCTTGCCGTTCTGGCCGTTCTGGCTGGGGCAAGCCCGGCCCGTCCTGACACGCCCTCAACGGACTGGGGCCGCCGCTACGGAGAACTAGCGGCCCGCTTTCCAGATTCCTATCGGGCCATAGTGGACGGCTTCAACAGCGGCGTACTAAGCCTGGCCGAAGCTCAGAACGCCATCGAAGCCCTAGGCAGGCCGACGGCAGGCCCTCGGGGCAAGACCTGACCATTCCGCTCCGCGGGGCGGCGCTCCGCGTTCGATTGACCTTCCCTTGAATCGCCCTCGCCCGCTCCGCGACAGTCTGTGGGACGTCTACGCGCCGTTCTACGATCTTTTCACATCCGCCATTCCGGACCGGGTCCGCCAAGCGTACGTCGATGCCCTTCGCCTTTCCCCGGGCGACCGGCTCCTGATCGCCGGAATCGGCACCGGACAGGACGTCCCCCTTCTTTCTGAGACGGCCATGGCCGGGTCCGTCGTGGTCGGCGTCGACCTGAGCCCCGCGATGCTGGCGCGCGCCGCCCGCCGCCTGAGATCGTCCCCCCGCCTTCGCGGCGGCCTCGCCCTCATGGATGCCCATGACCTCGGCTTCCGGGACGTCTCGTTCGACCGGGTCCTCCTCCCGCTCATCGTCGCCGTCGCCGCGGAGCCGCGCGTTATCCTTCGGGAAGGGGCGCGCGTCTGCCGGACGGGAGGACTGGTCGTCATATTCGACAAGTTCCGGCCCGCCGGCTCGCCCCCTTCCCTCCCCCGCAGGATTCTGAATGTCTTCAGCCGGACGGTCGCCACGGACATCACGCTCGACCCGTCCGAGGTCGCCGCCGGCCTCCCTCTCCGCCTCCAGTCCGACGAGCCGGCCTTCCTCGGGCGCCAGTTCAGGATCATCGTCTACGAGAAGATTTTCAATCGCTCCTGACTGGGAGTGGTTTTCCGATTCACCGCTTCACCAATAGCAATCAGCTATCAGCCAAAGGCTTTTTCCCCTGGTTTGCCGACCGCTGATCGCTGACCGCTGAGAGCTTCCCTTTTCACCCTTTCACCGATTCACCGATTCGGCGTTCTTCCATTCCTCCGCCATTCCGATCCGCTCCAGAACCGGCGGATGAGACGCCAGGATCGTTCGGACCCAACCCGGCGGCGTGATGTCTCCCTTGTTCATCAGGGCCAGCCGGCGCTCCAGAGCGATGAATCCCTCGCTGTCTCCCGCGATCACAAGGGATGACCAGTCGGCCTGCCGCTCCATTGTCCTCGAGAAGGCCCGATCGGCCGGCAGGACTGCAAGAGACAGAACCATCCCGACCAGCAGGAGGAAGGGAAGGCCCGCCGGATCGTCCGGCCTCGTGATCCCGAACCATTCACGGTTGGACGCCATGCGAAGCAGGATTCCCGCGACCGTGAAGGCGGCGAGCGACGAAGCCGCCGCCAGCGAGATCTGGATCCACAGGTGCTTGCGGTTCCAGTGTCCGAGCTCGTGCGCAACGACGGAGACGGCCTCATCGAGCGTCATGTCTCGAAGGAGCGTATCGTACAGGACGATCCTCTTCGTCCGGCCCAGGCCCGTCACGTAAGCGTTTCCCCCGCGCGTCCGGCGGGACGCGTCCATCACGTAGACGTCCGCGACCGTCATCCCGGACTCCCGCGCCATGGAGACGATCTTCCCGCGCAAGGGAGACTCCGGAAGCTGAGTGAACGTGTTGAACAGCGGGGCGATCACGATCGGCCCGAGGACGGTCAGGACCAAGATGAGGGCGCCCGATCCAAGAGCCGCCGGTATCCACCAAGACTCCACCCGGGCAATCACGGCGTACAGAACGACGGCCAGCGGGATCGCGATGACCCCCGCCACGAGCAATCCCTTCGCCGCATCGAGGACGTATCCCCCGATCGTCTGGACGCTGAGACCGAGTCGGTGCTGAAGGACATACCCTCTGTAGAAGTCGAGCGGGGCGTACAGAATAGCCAACAGCAAGCCCAGACAACCGGCGTACAGGCTCACGGTCAGCCACGGGCGTCCGCCCGAGACCGAGGAGCAGGCATCCCTCAGCGCGACGGCCCCGCCGAAGGCCAGGAATATAGCCAGGACCGCCGGCCCGAGGAGCAGACCCGCAACGGCTGACGCGCGCCTCTCGACGATGTATGCCTTTCCCCGGGCGATTTCCTCCGTCGCGAAATGACGCGTTGCGTCGGCCGCGGGCCATGCGCCAAAGAAACGGACCTCGCGTCCGCCCCCGGTCATGAACCAGAGCACCGCGCCGAAGACCAAGACCGACAAGACAAACGGCAACAGGATCGCAGCGTGACGGCTCATATTCTTCCCGGCCCTCCGGTCCCTCTCTGCCGAAGCATATCGACCCGCCGGGAAGTGATGCAACGGTTCTTTTCCGGATGCGCCTCGCGCCGAAAAAAGATGGCCGCATCCCGGAGCCTCGGGATGCGGCCATGAGGACCGACAGAGGAAGGCCCGTCAGGAAGAGGGAATCGTCACGCTCACGCTGTTCGAATGGGCCGAGATGTTGTAGGCATCGTCGTACGCCGCGACTTCGTAGGAGTACGTCGCGCCCGCCGTCACGCTCGAGTCGGTGTAGGTCGTCGTCGACGATGTCCCGCAGAGCGAGCCGTTCCGGTAGATCTTGTACCCCTTGACGCTGACGTTGTCCGTCGAGCCCGTCCACGAGAGGTTGACTTTCTTGCTCGGAGTCGTCACGACCGTTGCGGAAAGGCCGGACGGAGCCGTGGGAGCCTCGGTATCCGGCGAGCCCGTCGTTGCCGTCGCCGTGTTGCTCTTTGCCGAAACGTTCCCGGCTGAATCGAACGCCGCCACCTCGTACGTATACGTGGTATTCGGGCTGATCGAGTAGTCGTAGTAGTACGTGCTGGCCCCGCCCGGCTTTCCGGCGAAGCTCTTGGCCGTCCCGATCGCGGAACCATTCCGGTAGACGTAGTACCCGGCAACGCCCACGTTGTCGCTCGACGCGTTCCACGCGAGCTTCACCTTGAACGGCGACAGGTACGGCGTCGCCGAAAGGCCGGTCGGGGTCGAAGGCGGCTCCGTGTCGGGGACGCTGTTCTTTTTCTTGGCTTCACTGCAGACCTTGGCGTCCGGCTTGACGTCGAAAGAACCTCCCGAGGAGCTGGCGTGCCCGGCGGAATGCGTCTTCACGTTCGAAATCGCACCGTCCGACCCGAGCGAGAAGGTTGCCTTGAAGACCTCCACACCGTTCAGGAACACATAGATGGTGTGGTCCCCCGGCTCAACGTTGACCGACCACTTTCCGTCGGTCCCCGTAGTCGTGGAGACGGGGTTGCTGTGAACCTCGACCGTCGCGCCTCCCACCACGGCGTTGTTGGTGTCGGCCACCTGGCCGGAGACGGCGACTTTCCCCGCCGAAGACCCCTCCTCTCCGGATGGGCCCGCTGGGTTACTCCCGCCTTTCCCCGACGAACAGCCGAGCGTAAGCAGGACCAGCATGACAAGGGCCGCGCCGTTGCGGAGGAACGTTCGAAGAGCGTCGTCGGTTCTCATCTTTTCCCCTCCATTGACCGAGTTGTTGGCCCCCCCATGGCGGAAAAAACAAAAAGCCGCCAGAGAAGGAATCTCTGGCGGCCCGACTCGCGTATCCCCCGATGGGCGGACTTAGCGTCGCGGCTCTGCGGCCCCCGCTTTCGCGGGGTGTGCTCTGAGCAGAGGTGTTCGCTGGTCATGGCAAAGAGCAACGAGGATGCCACACGCGAAACGACCGCCCCGTTTGGAAAAGACAAGCAATTTCAAGTAGAATTGACCCGGGGAGAAGATATTGCGGGTGTATGGATTCCGGTACAAACTGAGGATGACAGCCGGACGGTAATTGTCACGACGGCCAGGGAGAACCACGCATCTGGAACGAACGCCCTCTTCTAGGAACTCTGGCTAGAACCTCGCAATGCGCCTTTTTTCGATCTCGGCCGACACGGCGGACTTCGAGAACCCGATAAAGACCTTCCCCTCCACGTCGATGACAGGGACACCCGTCTTTCGGCCCAGTTTCTGCTGGACCTCGCGGAAAGGAGCCGGCTCCTTCTCCACGTCGATCTCGGTGAGCGAGACTCCGATCTGGTTGAAGTAGTTGCGGGCGCGTGTGCAGACGCCGCACCACGTCGTACTGTACATCGTTACGCCGACACGGGAGTAAGGAAGCAGGAGCGGCTCGGGTTTGGACTCGTCACGGACCGCCCCGCTGGCGCGGGGCCGGGCAGGTTCGGGCGAAATCCTAGCCGGACTTTGGGCAGGCTTCTGAGACGCGGGCGCATCGGTCAAATCGTGCGTCTTGGCTTTGCCTCGGACCCCCGCTGGAGGCGGGGAATTCGAGATGTGGACGTTCCCTTTGTCGTCCGTCCACTGATAGTACTCGGCGGCAAAGGCCGTCCCGGCCGCCAGCAGGCCCAGCACGATGAGCCCCATCACAGCAATCCGCCCGGCATCTCGTCTCATGGCCGAACACCTCCCCCTAGAGCAAAGCCTGCCACGCCAGGTCCCTCCAGTCAAGACCTCACCGGGCGTCTTTCAACCTTGGCCGCCGTAACGGTCAGGACGACCGCCCCGGCAAGGATGGCCAGCGCCGTCAGAACGCTGTCCAAGAGGGTCGGCGCCGCAAGAAGGACCGTCCCAAGTCCCAGCATCATGAGGCCCGAGAGGAGCTTGAGCCGCCGTCCCTCATTCTCCTTGAGCTTTCGGGAGCCGAGAGTCGCGGTGAAGAGAAGAACGATCACGCCCAGAGGGATGACGTAGACAACGTTGTACAGGGCCAGGTAGCCGTAGTACGCGGACGCCGAGAGATTGTGGAGCGTGAGGGCGCGAGTGAAGACCATGGGGAACCCGGCCGTGCAGAGGAGTTCGTACGAGTTCGCCGCGGCCGCCAGGACAATCGTTCCCGCGACCATCGACGGAACGCTCGCGGCGCTCACGAGTCCGCGCATCCGGGCGAAGAGGCCGGGCTTTGCGCTATCGGGGATAGAGAGCGACACGCCCTTCTTGAACCGGAAGTAGTCCTTGATGTTGATGCCCGCGACAGCGACCGCCACGACGCCGGCAGCAACGGTGACCCAGTTCGTCCTTCCCATCAGCAGGAACAGGTTGAGCCACGCCGCCATGAAGAGGAAGTAGACCGCCGCCGAGAAGAAAACGAATATCCCACCGATCACAGCCATGCGAACCCGGCTCCGGGCGTGGACGAGTAGGCTCAAGAGCGAAAGGAGGACGAAGAAGGCGCAGGGATTGAAGGTGTCCAGGCCGGCGATGACGACCGTGAACACAGGGAGCGACATCCGCCCGGGATCGATCGTTCCGAGGACCGGAACCGTTATCGGCCCCTCCCCGTCCGACCGGAAGACTGGCCGGCCTTCCTGAATCGCCTTGCGGCACTCCATAACCTGCCTACGGATGAACTCGCCGGAGGTCTTCTCGTCCGCGTAGCCAACCAGAATGCGCCCGCACAACATGAACGTCGGGACCGGCGTTGGATCCCTCCCCAGGGCCTCTGCCATCCGGGCGAACGTCCGCCTGTTTTCCTCGCTCTCGCTCAACTCGTAGGAAAGGACGACAAGCCAGGGATATTGCCGGCGAAGCTCATCCAGGAACGGCAACGCCTTCTTGCAATGGGGACAAGTCTTTGACCAGAAGAAGTGCAGGTTGACGAACTGGTTCCCCGCCTCGTCCACGCTCTGCCAGGCGATGGCTCCGTCGGCAGGCCCTTGCGTTCCAGCCCACGCCTGAGCGGAAAGGGAAAATACGAAGGATGCGGCCAGGATTGCACGACGCATGCGCGATCCCCACGGATTACGCGGCTCGGCCTATTTCCTCAGAATGAGAACCAGGAACAAGAGACCCGCCGCGGCGGAAAAGGCCGCGCCGTACCAGAACGGCGCGGCCGGCCCCACGTGGTCCCACAAGAGCCCCGCAACCAGCGACGCGGGAAGGATGGCGAGCCCCACGACCATGTGGTAAATCCCGTACCCCGTCGCCCGCCGATCCGGCGGGATGATCGTCGCCAGGTAGGCCCGCTGGACGCCGTCGGTCAGGCCCATATAGACGCCGTAGAGGGCGAACAGACCGGCCGCCTGCCAGGGAGACGATACCAGGGCGAACCCGGCGTACACGACCGAGAACAAGGCAAATCCCAAAAGGACGAACCGCCTCTTTCCGAACCGGTCGGCCAGCATCCCTCCGGGAACGGCGACGAGCGCGTAGACGACGTGAAACCCCATGTAGACGCCCGGCACCCATACAGGACTTACGCCGGCGTTCTCGGCCCGGAGGATCAGGAACGCGTCGCTCGAATTGCCCAGCGAGAAGAGGCCGACGACGAGGATGAAGCTCCAGAACCGGCCGTCGAACTCCTTCGCAGACCAGATGAAGCTCCTCCGCCCAGACGGGACCGGACCGTCGGCCGTGATGAAGAGGATGATGAGGAGGACGGCCAGGACGCCGGGGATGATGGAAAGCCAGAAGACCAGGCGGTAATCGCCGGCATAGAAGTACAGGACCAGCATCGCGAGGGCCGGCCCCAGCACGGCCCCCAGCGTGTCCAGCGTCCGGTGGAGGCCGAACGCCTTCCCCATGATTTCGGGCGGCGTGGAGGCGGCGACGATCGCATCGCGAGGGGCCGTCCGGATCCCCTTCCCGACGCGGTCCACCAACCGCGACCCGAAGACGGCGCCCCATCCGCCCGCCGTCGCCAGGATCGTCCTGGAGGCCGTCGAGACGCCGTATCCCAGCCCCATAAGGAGCTTGTTCTTGCCGAACCGGTCGGCGAGCGCCCCGGAGAAGAGCTTGAGGATGCTCGCCGTCGCCTCCGCGACCCCTTCGATCAGGCCGATCACGGACTTGTTGACGCCGAGGACGGAAGAAAGAAATAGCGGGACGAGGGGATAGACCATCTCGGATGAGACGTCCATGCAGAACGAGACCCACCCCGTGATCCAGACGTTCCGGGGGAGCTTTCCAGCGTGTTTTTCGTTCACGGCGTTACCCGGCTTTTTTTCGTGCGTGCTCACAGCACTGGACGATCTCCGTGTCGCTTACTTCGATCAGGCCATGCTCCACGATATCGGAGATCTCGGGGAGGATTCGGCTGACGACATCTTCCGTCTCCACGACGACGACTACGATCGGAAGGTGTTCGGCCAGCCGTAGGATCTTCGTCGTGTGCAGTGTCCCGTCCTCGCCGAATCCCGCGACGCCCTTGAAGACGGTCACCCCCCGCACATCCCGGTGATGGAGACGATCGATCAGGACTTCGACCGTCGGCTTCCCGTGCCAGTGCTGGGACTCGTCCAGGTAGATCGTGAGCTTCTTTCCTTTTCCCCGCATCATGGCGCGTTCCCCCCTTAAATCCTGCGGCCCAGGACAATGCCCCCCGCCAGAGCCGCGAAGCAGACCCCCACGGAGAGGACCACGTTGGCGGCGGCGCGGAGCCAGGACCCGTCTTCGATGAGCATGTACGTTTCGTACTCGAACGTGGAGAAGGTCGTATAGGCCCCCGCGAAACCGATGGCCACGAGAAACCGCCAGTTCGGACTGAGCAGTCGTCCCGCGGCCATCGCCATGAAGAACCCCAGGATCAGACTGCCCGTCGCATTGATGACCAGCGTCCCATAGGGAAACGATCCGCCCAGGCGCGCCGCCACGACCCCTCCCACCCAGTACCGGGCCATCGCGCCAAGCGCCCCCCCGACGGCAATCATCGAATACTTCCCCATGCTCTCCCACACGGACCCTGCCCTCCCACGGAACCGCCTTGCGCGAGAATGTAGCACAATGGAAGGCGTGATTCGACCCCATCTGGTATATTGCCTTCCCTGTTTTCGGGTGTCCTCGAACCGGCCGCCCGCCCCCGGAGGAATCCACACCAATGGCCGAAAGACCGGGACCAGCCGCCGTCCTTCTCACCGCCCTCGTGCTTGCCGCCCTCGTGCTCACCGTGAGAACGGCGGAGACGGACTCGCCCATCGCCGTTCTCACGGGAGAAACCTTCGACTACGCCGTTCGGCCGGGAGACTTCCTCTTCCGCATCGGCGCCAGGTTCGGCGCGGACGCCTACGTCATCGCCCGCGACAACCATCTCGCCGATCCATCACGGCTTCTCCCCGGGCAGATTCTCCGGATCGACAACCGGCACGTCGTCCCCGAGAAGATCGAAGAAGGCATCCTCATCAACCTGCCCCAGCGGATGCTCTTCTACTTTGAGGCCGGCGAGGTCGTCCTGTCGTTTCCCGTCGGCCTCGGCAAACCAAGCTGGAAGACGCCGACGGGGACTTTCAAGATCGCCCAGAAACGCGAGAACCCGATCTGGAACGTCCCCAAGTCGATCCAGGAGGAAATGGAAAACGAGGGGGAGGTCGTCCGAGACCGCGTCCCTCCCGGTCCAGACAATCCCCTCGGCAGACACTGGCTCGGTCTCAGCATCGGCGGATACGGGATTCACGGAACGATCGCGCCAGACAGCGTGTACCAGTTTCAAAGCCACGGCTGTATCCGCCTCCACCCCGAAGACATCGAGGAGCTGTTTGACCGCGTCGAGAACGGGTCGCCCGGAAAGATCGTCTACGAGCCGGTCCTCATGGCGGAAGATGCCAGGGGCCGGATACTGCTCGAAGTTCACAAAGATGTTTACAAGAAGGGGGGCGATCCGCTACAAACGGTCCTCGCTCTCGCCGCCCGCCGAGGAATCGAAGGGCGCGTGGACTGGGAGGGGGCCCGGGAAGTTGTCCGAAGGAAGGAAGGACTGGCGCGCGACGTCACCGGATCAACACATCGACAAACGGACGAGATGAACCGATGATGCACGCATTGCGACACAGCCGGAAACTGATCGAAAAACCCGTTACCCGCCGCGGCTTCATCAAGCTGGGAGCCTTCGTCGCGGCCGCGGGCCTTGCCCCTCGGTCCGTCTTCGCGGACATACCGGCCTTCGCCGAGCCCGAACGACGGCTCGCGTTCTACAACACGCACACGGGCGAAGCCCTTCGCGTCGAATACTGGGCGGGTGGAGACTACATCCCCGGCGCCTTGGCCGAGATCAACCGCGTCCTCCGCGACCACCGAACGGACGAGGTCATGCCCATTCACCAGGATCTCCTGGATCTCCTCCACACGCTCGGAGGCGTCCTGGAGTTCGGCGAGCCTTTCCACGTCATTTCCGGCTACCGTTCGCCCGAAACGAACGCCCGCCTTCACAGGCAACGCCGCCGCGTGGCCCGCCATTCCTTCCACCTGGAAGGGATGGCTATCGACGTCCGCGTTCCTGGCCTCAAGCTGTCCCATCTCAGCCGGGCGGCCCTCTCCCTCAAGGCCGGCGGCGTCGGCACCTATCCCCGCTCGAACTTCATCCACCTGGACATCGGCCCTGTAAGGCGGTGGTAAGGCGGACTTCCTGCGGCGGCATCTTTCATTCCCCCGGATCGTCCTCCAGCCTTGATCCCGACGATCATCCCAGAACGATCGAGACGATGTCGGACGCGGCGCGCGGCCGGGCGGCTCTCTTGACGTTCTCCTTCATCCGGGCGAATCGCTCCGCGTCGTCCAGAAGCGCGTCGATCTTGTACGCGAGCGCCGGAAGGTTGTTGCACCGGATCGCCACGCCTTCTTCGAGGAAATGGTCGCTGTTCCGCTCCTCCTGCCCCGGGATCGGATTGACGATGACCAGAACGAGGCCGCGCGCCAGGGCTTCCGTGCTCGTGAGGCCGCCCGCTTTGCCGACCAGGAGGTCCGAAGCCGCCATCCAGGCGTCCATTTCCATGGTGAAACCGACGATCTTCATCGGGTGCTTCATCCCGGATAGGCCATTCAGTTTCTTCTCCAACTGGGCGTTCCGTCCGCAGATCACGACGATGTGGACCGGACGCCGCACTTCCTGAACTGCTTCCACGAGCGTTTCGACCGGTCCGACGCCAAAGCCGCCCGCCGAGACAAGGATCGTCGTCCTGTCCGGATCGAGGCCCAACGCGGCCCTGGCCGCCCTTTTTGGTTTCTCCACGCCGAAAACTGGGTCGATCGGAATTCCAGTGACGTGGATCGTATTCTCGGGAATCCCGAGAACCGAGAGATGGACCCGCGTTTCTTCCCGGGCCACGAAGTACCAGTCCACGCCCTTGTAAAGCCACATGGCATGCGCGTCCAGATCGGTCACGACCACGCCGATCGGCGTATCCAGCACATTCTTCTTTCTGAGATCGACGAGGATCTCGGCGGGGAGGAAGTGCGTGCAGATGACGATCTCGGGCTTTTCCTTCTTGATAAGGCGCACCAGGGAGACGGTGTTCAGCCGGTCGAGGGCGAGGCGGCGCTTCTGATACTGCCAGGGACGATCCAAGGCGTTGTAGAGCCATCCCAGGATCTCCGGCTGTCTGTTGACGAGATCGACGTAGAGGTCCGAGTAGATCCGTTTGAAGATGGGGTTCGTGTACTTGAGGACCTCAACGTGCCGGGCCGGAACGCCTCGCGCCCCGAAAGCCGCAACGAGTGCGTCCGCCGCCCGGAGATGTCCCGCCCCCGACGCAGCCGAGAGAACCATCACTGAACCGGTCATCGATACCCTCCCGCCGAAAGAATACCGGACGACCACCGGCAAGACAAGGCCGTCGATTGCCTTGAACCCGCCCTTCCGTCACGGTATGATTCAGCCGCCATGAAGAAACACGCTCCCGCCGTCTCCACGCCAGTTGCCGCCGCCCAGTATCAGGGAACGGCCCTCATCGCGGACCCGATCCACGGCTACATTCCCTTTACCGTCCCGGTTTCGAGCGGTGCTCCGGCGTCCGCGGAGATCACGGAAAAAGACCTCATCGACTCGCCGTGGATGCAGAGGCTCCGACTCATCTATCAGCTCCAGTCGGCCCGCTGGGTCTTCCCCTCGGCGGAGCACTCGCGGTTCGTCCACTCCCTCGGGGCCATGCACATCGCCGGCCGGTTCGCCCGGCACCTCTATCCGACGCTCAAGGAGGTCGTCCCCGAAACACCCTCTGAGCCCTTCGTCGAGGAGATCCTCCGGATCGCGGCCCTATTTCACGACTCAGGACACGGTCCTTTCGGCCACTTCTTCGACGACAACTTCCTGAACGCGTACGGGATCACGCACGAGATCGTCGGCCAGCAGATCATCACGCGAGGCGTCGGGAACTTGATCTCGAAGGTCCGCCGCTCTCCCGACGGCGACTTCGCCCCCGGCGAGGAGATCGACCCGAACCACGTCGCCTTCCTCATTCGAAAGGACCCAGGCCCGTCCGCGTCCGGCCTGCCTCGGTGGCTCACGATCCTCCAGCCCCTTCTTTCGGGCGTCTACACGGTCGACAACCTGGACTACGTCCTCCGCGACGCCTACATGTGCGGCGTCTCGACCGGCCCCATCGACCTCTCGCGGCTCATCCACTACACCTTTTTCACCCCTCAAGGACTCACGCTCCACAAGGCGGGCGGCTCCGCCCTCGGCATGTTCCTCAACGCCCGCCTCTACATGTACTCGAACGTCTACTACCACCGGACGACGCGGGCCATCGACCTGCACCTTCGCGAGATCTTCCGGGAGACGATCCGGTCGATCTTCCCCCACAATCCCATGAAGCGCCTCACCGAGTACCAGCGCCTCACCGACTGGTCGCTTCTGGAAGAGGTCCGCTCATGGCCGCGCTCGCGCCATCCCCGCCGAAGACGCCTGGGCGCCGAATGGAGCAGGATCCTCGCCCGCGACATCAAATGGCGCATGGCCTGCGACACGACCCTTTCGGTCCGGCAGGCCGAGAAAGGGCGGACGATCATCTCCCACGCCGACCTTGAGGAGAAAGTGCGCAAGGAACTCCCCCGGGCGCTGCGAAAGATCCCCTTCCGCGTCGACATGGCGAGCCAGGATCCGCGCCCGGAGAATCCCCTCATGATGGGCGAGCGTCAGATCTACGTCTTCAATCCGTCCTCCAGAAAGGTCTCGAAGGAGTGGCTCATGGACTACTTCGAGCACATCCCGGCCAAGATCGTTCACTGCCGGGTCTTCGCGCTCGACCACCGGCACGACGCCGAGCTGGCCGAGATCACCGAGCGCGTCCTCCGGACGGATCGCGCCAGCATCACCACGAACGTCTGATCCCATAAACCGTCAGGAGCCGCCCCGATGGCCGATTCCATGCCCGTCGCCCTCAAAGAGACAGCCGCCCGCCACGGAAACCGCCCGGCCTTCAAGGTCCGCGACGGGAACGCCTTCCGCCCGATCGACTATGCGAGCCTGGAGGAACTCGTCCTCGGGGTCGCCGAGGGCCTTCTCGACATGGGCTTCGGGAAGGGAGACCACATCGCCCTCATCTCCAACAACCGCCTCGAGTGGATCGTCTCCGACCTTGCGATTCAGAACATCGGGGGCGCGGACGTCCCGCGAGGCTCCGACTCGACCGCCGAGGAACTCGCCTACATCATCAAGCACTCCGACGCCGTCGCGGCGTTCGTCGAGGACGAAACCCAGCTCGAGAAACTCCGGCCCGCCTTCGGCGATCTTCCCGCCGTCCGCGCCATCATCGTCATGGACGAGCGGTTCAAGGGAGGAGACGGGAAGCGGACGTTTCCTTTCGACGCGGTCCTCGCGCGCGGGCGGACCAGGCGGGCCAAGGGAGACCGGCGGGCCGACGCGATCCGCGATTCCCTTCGGCCGGACGATCTGGCCACGATCATCTATACCTCCGGGACGACCGGAACGCCCAAAGGCGTGATGCTGACGCACGGGAACCTTTTGTACGACGCCCGTGTCATTCAGCCGCTCCTCGGCGTGACGCCCGAGGACCGGTTCCTCTCGATCCTCCCGTCCTGGCACATTCTCGAGCGGATCTCCGAGTACTGCGCCGTTGCCTGCGGTTGTTCCACGGCCTACTCGAATCCCCGAACCCTGGCAGACGATCTCATGCTGGAAAAGCCGACTGTCTTCGTCACCGTCCCCCGTATCTGGGAGGGGATCTACTCGAAGATCTGCCAGAAGATATCGCAGGAATCGGGCGTGAAGAGAATCCTTTTCCACAAGCTCCTCTCCACAAGCCGGGCCTGCCGTCGTTCAGAGAGGATTTTGAACAACCTGGAACCCGCCTACTCCAAGGTGGACCAAGCGCGGTTCTCGGCCGAAAAGATCACATCTCGCCTTACGCTGGCCGCTCTCGCTCCGCTCTACCGGCTCGCCCAGAAGAAGTTCGAGGCCCTGCGGTCCCGGACCGGCGGCGCTCTCCGCATCGCTATCAGCGGAGGCGGGGCCCTCCCGGCTCACGTCGACGCGTTCTTCGACGCCGTCGGCATCACGATCGTCGAGGGTTATGGGCTCACCGAGACGGCCGCCGGCGTCGCCATCCGGCGAAAGGAAGGGCCCGTCCTCCGCACCGTCGGCCCGCCGATGCCGGAGACGGAAATCGAGATCCGGGACGAAAAGGGAAACCGGCTCCCCCCCGGCCAGCAGGGAATCATCCACATCCGCGGGCCCCAGGTGATGAAGGGGTACTACAAGGACGCGAACGAAACGGCCAAGACCCTTTCGCACGACGGCTGGCTCAACACAGGCGACCTGGGCCGAATGACGCTGACGGGGGAACTGGCCATCACCGGCCGGGCGAAGGACACGATCGTTCTCCTCGGCGGGGAAAACGTCGAGCCGGAACCGCTCGAGGCCAAGATCTGCGAGAGCGACCACATCGCCCAGGCGCTCATCGTCGGACAGGACCAGAAGTCGCTCGGCGCGTTGATCGTGCCGGACCGGGAGGCCGTCGAGCGGTTCGCCCAGGCGTCCGGCATCTCA
>MHEK01000073.1 GCA_001803795.1 Nitrospirae bacterium RBG_16_64_22 | reverse complement strand
CCTATAGTTATAAGTCTTTCCTCATCGGTAGAGTGATCTGGGTCATCAAAAGTTGCCGATAAGGGGTCATAAAATACTGTCATGGCTTCTTCAAATGGAACCTTATGTTTTCGCAAGCTTGAGATTGCTTTCTTATGATCCCACTCAAATTGCATTTCGACCGCCCGTTAATCATTTGTGGATATTATATCAGAAAATGGCTGACTAATTACATCTAAAACTTTTGTAGGCCCAACGTAAAGTTGAGGGGCGCGCCGCTTTTGGCGCGTCCCTCTCGAACGCCATGTTAGCCATCATTGCATTGGCTGCCTGATGATGGTTTTCCATTTCGATGGATCAACTTTCCGAATATCGCTCAAGTAAATTTCGTGATGTTTCCCAGTTCGTTTGCTCTTGGAGTCAATGAACTGATGCACCTTCTCAATCGTCGGCCCCTCTTCGGAGAATGGGCCAACATGCAGGATTTGCGCGCACCTACCTTCCGAAAAGGCTTCCAGACGTAGCTTGGAAATGGCCGTTGGGTTCTTTTTCTTTTTCACATCGGCGATAGCACTGTCGATGATTCCCGGTGTAACAAAGGAGGGCTGCATAATCATCATTGTCCATTTCCAGTTGGACTTGTCAGTGGTTGTAAACCTCGACATATCGTCAGCCCACCATAGACCTTCCAAGGGCATGACCCCATAGTCAATTGCCGACGCCCCCTTCTTGACCATGAACTTCACGGCATAGGAAACCATGAACAGAACCTCAACGGCATCGGAGTATGCCTGCGAGGTATTGGGATCGCCCACACCGTCCACCATCAAGTAATTCATCGTTGGGGCATCAACCTGGATAACCTCTTTGGCTGAGGGTTGATACAGATGCTTCAATTCCTTCTTGAGATCAACTTTCTCTATGGATGCTCCTGATGATGGCTAACGGTTCCTTTTAAGTTTATTCTACCTGGGTGGATAGGGTATGCGGGAACGCAGAGGATGTCAAGGCGTTTTCGATGAAATGGGTTGCGAATAGCGGAGAGGATGCGGTAATGTTATGCGTGATGGAACATTATACCGAATACCAGTAGGGCGGGAGGTACGATATGCTCGCGGGGTTAAAGGAGTATCTGTTGCGGAAGGGCCAGGTGAGGCCGAACCACGTTCCTCACTACATGAACTGGGTCTCCGCCTGCCAGGCCTTTCTGGGTGTTCCGGAATCGAGCGCGATCGGAACGGAGCAGAAGACCCGGTTCCTGGTCCACCTCGCGAAATTCCACGAGGACTGGCAGGTGAGACAGGCCGATTCGGCCCTGCGGCACTTCAATTACTTTCTTTCTCAGGAACTCGCGGGGCAGGAGCCGGCGGACGGCGCGCCCGGGGAATGGCAGGCGGTCGAGGAAAGGCTCCGAGAGGCGCTCCGGCTCAGGCGCCGCTCGCTCAGCACCGAGAAGTCGTACATGATCTGGGTGCGCGGCTTCAGGAAGTTCCTGAAGGACAAGGATCCGTCCCGGCTTGAGGGAAAGGACGTTCAGGATTTCCTGAGCCGCCTTGCCGTCGAAAGAAAAGTCTCCGCCTCCACGCAGAGCCAGGCGTTGAACGCGATCGTCTTTCTCTTCCGCCACGTTCTGGAGAAAAACATCGAGGGCGAAATCTCCGCCGTGCGCGCGTACCCGAAGAGACGCCTTCCCGTCGTGCTGTCCGCGCAGGAAGTCCAGCGCGTCTTCGACCGGATGACCGGCGTGAGCAGGCTCATGGCGATGCTCGCCTACGGGTGCGGGCTGAGGCTTACCGAGTGCCTGAGCCTCAGGGTGAAGGACGTGGACATCGAGCAGGGCATTGTCATAGTCCGGGCCGGCAAGGGGGACAAGGACAGGAGGACGGTCCTCCCGGAATCGCTGAAGGACGAGCTGATCCGGCATTTCTCGCAGGTACGGGCGCTCTACGACCTGGACAGGATGAAGGACCTTCCCGGCGTCTATCTGCCGGACGCTCTCGAAAGGAAGTACCCGAACGCCGGCAAGGAGTGGGCGTGGTTCTGGGTGTTTCCGTCGAAGTTGCTGTCGGTCGATCCGCGGTCGCACACCGTCCGGAGGCACCATATGCACGCCGCGTCGCTCCAGAAGGCGTTCAAGGCCGCGGTTGGGAAGGCGCAAGTCGCCAAGCCGGCGTCGGTGCATACGCTCAGGCACAGCTTCGCCACGCACCTCCTGGAGAGCGGCTACGACATCCGGACGATCCAGGAGCTGCTCGGCCACCGAGACCTCCAGACGACGATGATCTACACGCACGTGGCGACGAAGAACGTCCTGGGCGTGCGGAGCCCGCTGGATAAGTAGGGGGCCTTGCCCTTGGCAAGGCCGCGAAGCGGCGGGCGATGCCTGTTCGTCATGCCGACCGAAGGGGACTTCTCGGCCATCGTTGGCGCCGTGAAGCCGTTGTAACTCCAGGCTTTTCACTGCCGCTTCCAGGCGGAAGGCCGCCGGGCGGGAAAAAGTGGCGTGAGACCATTTCTCGGTGACGTCACCGAAATGGTCGCCCTTGTGGGTGGTGTGGTAGTCGCAACCGCATCAAATTCCGGCCGCGAAGGCCGCGTGGATAAGGAGCAACAACCCGCCCCTCGCTCTGCGAAAACGAGAGGGCTAAACCGTTACCGGCCCTTCCTGGAACGATCAGTTCGGCTCATTGCCATTGATTGGCTATGCCGCCTGCAATATGAACTCAACCTTCACTGCCTCGTACGGGAATTCAATTCCACCGTCAGTTGTTCGGGTGAGTATGCCTGCATCCAGCAGTGCGGTCACATCGCCGTGAACGGCCTTTACATCGCGACCGACACGCCTTGCCGCCTCTCGGATTGAGACCGGACCTGCACCGCATAGGGTCTTGAGTAGTTCCCAACGCTTGGACGTGAGCACCTGCCAAAGCAACTCGGGAGTGGCAAAACCAATATGCGCTGCGCGCTCAGCGCGGCCTGTCTTCATGGCTCGCGAAGCGTCAGAGAGCGTTTCTGCCAGCGAACTCACTTCAAGGACGACCGTTTTCATGATTCCACCTCGAAATGTCAGCGTTGAAGTCGGCCATCAATTGATCCGGTGTAGAGAACGCGTAAGGTGCTTCCACCGTACCGACGTGCCGGTGATCACCTTTGTTGCGTTCGTTGTCGTACAGCAGCACGCACTCGCCGGCGACTATGTAGGCCAGCCGATACTTGAAGCCGTGCATCGATGGCGGCACAGGCTTCGGCACGCGCGACACCGCCACTTCGACGAATGCATCCGGGGCAAGCACTACTCGCCGCCGAATCAGCGCAACGGCTTTCATGTGGGAGATGATAACAACAACCCTGATTGTTGTCAATTACTCCAACACCCAAGGAGGGGCGATTGCTTGAGGCCGAACGCAGAGCTAAGGAAACTTGGGGACGTTGCCAAAAGGGAAGCTTCAACAACAGCCCGCCAGCGTGGTATGTTGAAGCCTCCCTTCAACAACCAACGGGAACAAGTCGTGATACATCCATGCCGCGGCGGGACGGGTGTCGGACGGAATCTCGGGAAATGATCGAGAAGATCCCCGTCGAACAGCTTATGCCAGGAATGTTCGTCCACGACCTGGACTGCGGGTGGTTCGGGCATCCGTTCTTTACGAGCCGCTTCCGGGTGGACGGGGATCGGACGGTCGCGAAGATCGCCGAGGCCGGAATCCGCGAGGTTTACATCGACACCTCGAAGGGCCTCGACGTGTCGGACCTGTCGCTGGTTTCGGGCCGGGACGGGGGCGCGCGAATCGTCGGCTACGAGTCCCCCAAGCGGTGGAACATCGACCCGCAGATGTTCCTCTAGAAACAGGTGAATCGGTCAATGGGTGAATCGGAAAAGAAGGGTGAATGGGTCAATGGGTGAGTCGGTGAATCGGAAAACAAAAGTCGGTCGGGTGCCGCCCATTCACTCATTTCCCCACTCACCGATTCACCGTTCAACAACGGAGCGTTCCAATCCCAGAAGCCGCAACCTGGACCGGATGAGCGTCCGCGGGATTCTCCGCCTCATGGATGCCGAAGACGCGAAGGCCGTTCGGGCCGTGGCGAGGGAGAGCGCCGCGGTCGAACGGGCGATCCGCGCGGCGGTCAAGGCGTTTCAGGCGGGAGGGCGCCTCATCTACGCCGGGGCGGGGACGAGCGGGCGCCTCGGCGTGCTCGACGCCTCCGAGTGTCCGCCGACTTTTTCCGTCCCTCATACGATGGTTCAGGGGATCATGGCCGGAGGCCGCGCCGCTCTCGTCCGGTCGAAGGAGGGGGCGGAGGACAGGCCGGAGGACGGCGCGCGCGCGATCCGCGCGAAGCGCGTGGGGCCGAAGGACATGGTCCTTGGAATCACGGCCGTGGGGATGACGCCGTTCGTCGTCGGGGCGCTCAAAGAGGCGAAGAGGGGCGGCGCGGCCGTCTGGCTCCTTACCTGCAACCGGGAAGCAAAGAGGCCGCCCTACGCGGACGGGATCATCCGGTCCGTGACGGGTCCGGAAGTCCTGACGGGCTCCACCCGTCTCAAGGCGGGGACGGCGACGAAGCTCGTCCTCAACCGGATCACGACGGTTTCGATGGTCCTCCTCGGGAAGGTCTACGGAAACCTGATGGTGGACGTGGCGCCGAACTCGAGGAAGCTCGTGGCGCGTGGAAAGAGAATCGTCCAGGAGGCGACGGGCCTGCCGCCCGGAGAGGCCGCGCGGCTTTACGCACGCTCGGGCGGAAACCCGAAGGCGGCGATCGTGATGGTGGGGGCCGGTTGCTCACGCGTGGAGGCGAAGCGGCTGCTCGAAAGGCACGAGGGACGGATTCGTGAGGCGATGAAGGAGCGGAATCGGTGAGTCGGTGAATAGGTGAATAGGTGAGTCGGTGAATAGGTGAGTCGGTGAATAGGTGAATAGGTGAATAGGTGAATAGGTGAATAGGTGAATAGGATCTCCCTCTCCCCTCCGCGGGAGAGGGTCAGGGTGAGGGGGCTTGTGGCAGAAGCTTGAGAAGCTCCGGCAGGGCATCGATGAGGAAGTCGGGGTTTGAGGCGCGGACGACCTCCGGCGGCTTGTAGCCGTACGTCACGCCGCAGACGGAAATCCCCGCGGCGCGAGCGGCGGAGACATCCGTCGGCGAATCTCCCACCATCAAGGACTCGTTCGGCGGGATTCCTTCCGCCTCGCACACGCTCAGGAGCGGCTCAGGCGACGGCTTCCGGGCCAGCGGGCCGTCGCCGCCGACGACCTGCGCGAAGAACCCGGCGATCCCGAGCCCCTCCAGGACCTGCATCGTCAGGTATCGGCGCTTGTTCGTGACGACGGCGAGCTTTCGGCTCTGCGCCAGCGTCTCAACCGTCTCCCGGACGCCCGGGTAGAGCGTCGTGTGGTCGAGCGAGTGGGCGGCGTAGAATTCGAGAAACGCCGCGAGCGCGGCATCGAAGGCGTCTCGTTTGTTCTCCGGAAGGATTCTCTCCACCAGCTTCGTCACGCCGTCTCCGACGTATCCCTGAACCGTTTCCAGGGGGAGGGAGGCAAGGTCCACGGACGCGCGCGCGGCGTTGGCGGCGTTCGCCACGTCAACGCGCGAGTCGATGAGCGTGCCGTCGAGATCGAAGATGATGAGCCGGAAGCGGCGCGTGTCCATGGGAAGGGTGGAGAATCTATCAGGGGTTGGAGATCGGGTCAATTCGAAATCCGGCCGAAACCGGGCCGAAACGGAGCCTGGAATTCCCCAGGGATAGAAGAGAGAAGCCGGACCGTCCCGCCCGGCGATTTTTCCTTGACAGCGCCGGGGGAAAGTGTGGCATAGTACGTCTCGATTGTGGACCGGTTTTGCCCCCAGTTGAATGCAGAGACGACATCCAACCGCGAAGCCCAACGCCGCTTTGCGGTTTTTTTGTGCCTGCTTTCACCGGGACGGTTCGGCCTGACAATCCTCAACGGCTCGGAGATCCACCATTTATGGGGGTATCGGGCCGAGATCCCCGCACGCCGGGGGGTTCCGGTGAAAAGGAGGTGATTTGACAAATGGCAAGAGGAACCGTTAAGTGGTTCAATGACGCGAAAGGGTTCGGCTTCATCGCCCAGGAAGAGGGCAAGGATGTTTTTGTCCACTTTTCCGCGATCGAGGGTGATGGGTTCAAGACCCTCGCCGAAGGAGATTCGGTGGAGTTCGAAGTGACCCAGGGCCCGAAGGGGCCGCAGGCGTCCAACGTACGAAAGGTCTAGGGGTCTTCGGACTCATTGACCGCTAGGAAAACGGCCCGGCCCCGCTCAGCGGGACCGGGCCGTGTCTTTCCGCGCGTGCGTCGCGGCAACGTCCGGCTCAGCCCCATGCAAGGAGGCGCCTGATGAACACGATCGGCCGGAAGAACATGGTCTTCGGATTTGCCTACCTCGTGGCGACGCTCGGACTGGGGATGTTCCTGGCCAATAAGCTGACATCGGGGGACAAGGAGTGGTTCGCCAACCCGGGGCGGGAGCTTCTCCGCTCCGTCCACGCCCATGGGAATCTCGAATCCCTCCTGAACATCGTCGTGGGGTACATCATCTGCCGGCTCGCGATTTCGCACAGGCTCGCGCAGGCGATCTCCATCATCTTCATCGTCGGCGCAACCCTTCATTCCGGCATGCTCTACCTGGGCGGTCTGGGAATGCGGTGGGCTTTCTCCGCGACCCCGGTGGGGGCGGTCGCCCTTGTTCTCGGCGTCATCCTGATGATCTACGCCTCGGCCACGGGGATCAAGAAGAGCTAGAACCTTTACCAGGGGGGCGAGGGGAAGCTCGGGACGCGGAGGGAAGAGCGCTGACTCTTGAGCGACCACGGCGCGATCCCGGGGCCGAGCTCGGCCTTCCCGGAGCCCGCCGGGATCGTCCCCGGATTGCCCGACGATCCCTTGTTTTCCACGGCCGTACGGATGATCTTGTCCAGGAGCTTGGCCGAGATCGGCTTGTGGAGGAACTCCTGGGCGTCGAGCGACATCGCCTTCATGTACTGATTCAGCAGTCCCTGCGCCGTGATGACGAGGACGATCGTGTCCGGGGATTCGACCCGGAGCGTCCGGAGGATCTCGAGACCGTCTCCGTCCGGGAGGCGGATGTCGAGAAGGACCACGTCGGGGCGGACCCGCCGGAACGTCGAGATCCCCGAGGCCGCCGTATCGGCCGTCCAGACCGTGTAGCCGAGAGATTCGAGCCGAAGCTGGAGGGTGTAGAGAATCGCCTCGTCGTCGTCGATGATCAGGATGTTGAGGGGCGCGCCGTTGGTTGTCATAGCTGGGAAGCCTGCTCGATGAAGATGAAGACCGCCGCCGCGAGCAGTGCCGCCGCCCAGATCAGGGGGGACAGGAAAGACTGCGGTTCTGCCGGCGTGCCATTCACGTCTGTTTCCTCTGTTTCCTCAGGCGGCCGCTTTACGCCGCCCCGCTGTCGAAGGAAGGGGCGGCGGGAGGGCCGACCCCATGTCGGTCCTCCCGCATCGGAAAGAAGGGGATTCCTCTTTCCGCTCCAGAGAGTCCTCGGCCAAGAGAGCCTCTGGCACGCTCTCGTGAGTTGCAGGTCCAATGCCAATCGAAAGTTCCGGCTAGGCGAGAGTCCACAATGCCGATGTCTGGCCGGATAACAGCCTGAAATTCCGGCCGTTTCTACCAGGCGCCTGGAATCGATGTCTGGCGGGGGGACATCATTCCTCGAAGTCGGATGTATGGGGAGCTATACATACTGTGCATGCAGGCAAACAATTCATGACCTGAATTCGTCGAGATTGATCCCGTATTTCTTGATCAGATTGTAGAGGGCGATCCGCTGGTGTCCGGCCAGCTTCGCCGCCGTGCTCACGTTCCCCTTCGTGATCCTCAGCAGGTTCCGGACGTATTCCTCCTCGAACTCCTCTTTTGCTTCCTTGATCGTCTTGAAACCGCCCGGTTCCTCGCGCCGGGAGGGGAAGAGGTCCTCCGGAGAGATGTAGTTCTCGGCGGCCATGACGACGGCGTGCTCGATCCGGTGTTCCAGCTCCCGCACGTTTCCAGGCCATTCGTAGAGCATCATCCGCTGAAGGGCCTCGGGCTTGAAGCCTTGGATCTCCTTGTTCATCTGAATGGTGTACTTCTGGAGGAAGTGGTCGGCGAGCAGGGGGACGTCCTCCTTTCGCTCCCGGAGGGGGGGCAGGGAGACGGGAATCACATGGATGCGGTAGTACAGATCCTCGCGGAACGTTCCCTCCTCGATCGATTTCTTGAGGTCCTTGTTCGTGGCGACGACCAGGCGGACGTCCACCTTCCGGGGCGTGTGCCCCCCCACGGGGAGGATCTCCCGCTCTTGCAGTGCCCGGAGAAGCTTGACCTGCGTGGTGAGGGGTGCGTCGGCGATCTCGTCCAGGAAGAGGGTCCCGCCGTTCGCCGCCATGAAGAGCCCGTCCCGGTCGTCCGTGGCGCCCGTGTAGGCTCCCTTGATGTGGCCGAACAGCTCGTTTTCGAGGAGCGACTCCGGAAGAGCGCTGCAATTGACGGCCAGAAACGGCTCGTTCGCCCGTGGGGAGTTGTAGTGGATCGCCTTGGCGATCATCTCTTTCCCCGTTCCGCTCTCGCCCAGGATGAGGACGGTGGAGGGGGAGGGCGCCACTTTGATGATCTGCTCGAAGACGAGCTGCATCGCGGGACTCTTCCCGACGATGTTCTCGAGGTGGTACTTCTCCAGGAGGTCCTGCCGGAGCCTCTTGATCTCGCGCGTGAGACTCTGTTTCTCCAGCGCCTTCTTGACGTGCAGGGCGAGGTCGTTGTCGTTGAACGGCTTGGTCAGGTAGGAGTAGGCGCCCTTCTTCATCGCCTCGACGGCGTTCTCGATGCTCCCGTGGGCCGTCAGGATGATGACCGGGATCTCCGGGTTGACGAGTTGGACGTCTTCCATGAGCTGGATTCCGTTCCGCTCGGTCATCTTGAGGTCCGTGATGACGAGATCGAACGGTCCACCCTTGACGAGGTCGAGGGCGTCGCGCGCGTTCGCGGCGGTCGAGATCCCGTATCCGACCGATTCGAGGCGCATGCGGATGACCTCGAGGATGTTCTCGTTGTCGTCGACGATCAGGATCTTCTCTTCTGGCATGGCGGCTCCCATCCGTGGTTTCAAACGAGCGTGTCAGTTCCGCTTCTTCCGCTCCAGATCCTCGAGCTTGATGTGGGCTTCCTTGAGTTTCTGGATCTCGTTCCGTAGTTCCTGATTTGTCTTGTCCGCGGCCGCGGCCCGGCGGGCCAAGTCGACCATGACCCCGGCGTCGTCGGCGCGCGGGTGCGAGGGGTGGCGCTCGACCAGGAGCGCGAGGTCCTGCAGTCCCCGGGCCGGGTCGCCGACCGGATTACGGGGGGAGAGATGCGTCTTGGCCGACCAGTAGAGGATCTCGCCGGCGAGCGCCGGGGACGAAGGCTGGCGCCGCGCCGCCGCTAGCTCCGACTGGGCGCGGGCGAAGTTCCCGTCCCGGTAGGCGCTGATTCCCTCCGAGAGATGGCTCTTGGCCTGCCGGTCGAACGCGAATGCGTCGACCCGGTGCTGGACGTCGGCGCAGCCGGCGGCCCCCCCGAGCAGGAAGATGAGGGTCAAGGCTGTTCTTCGCATGGGCTACGTGTCTCCTGTGGTGACGGGTGTGCGGGCGACGGGGAGGACGAAGGCGAACGAGGCCCCCTCGCCGGGATGGGACTCGACCCATATCCGTCCCCGGTGTGCCTCGACGATGTGCCGGGCGATGGGAAGCCCGAGGCCCGTTCCACCCGAGGCCCCGGTCATGACGGGATCGACCTGATGGAACTTGTCGAAAATGCGAGCCTGGGCCTCCGGCGGGATTCCCCGTCCCGTGTCCTTGACGGAGACCTGGACTCCCTCGGGCGTCTCCGTGCTGGAGAGGGTAACCGTCCCGTCGCGTTCCGTGAACTTGATCGCGTTGTGGAGAAGATTCGTGACGACCTGCTGGATTCGGAGTTCGTCCATCCGGATGACGGGAAGATCCGGCGAGATGAGGGAGACCATGTGGACCCCCTTGCCGACGGCGAGCGGCTGGATTTCCTGGACGGCGTGCTTCAAGACCTCCTCGACTCGCGCCGGGTGGACGTTGAGGGGCATCATCCCAGCCTCCATCTTGGACAGGTCGAGCAGATCGTTGATCAGCCGGAGGAGCTTGTCGCCGTCGTTCTCGATGATCTTGAGGAGGCGTTCCTGCTTGGGCGTGACGGGTCCGGCGACCAGGTCCTGCATGAGGCTGGTCGCCTCCTTGAGCGACGTGAGCGGGCTCCTCAGCTCGTGCGAGAGACACGAGACGAAATCCGCCTTCATCCGGTCGAGTTCTCCCAGCTTCGCGGCCATCTGGTTGAAGGACCGGGCAAGCGAGCCGAGCTCGTCGGGCGACGGGTCGTCGAGGGCGTAGGCGAAATTTCCCGAGGCGATCTGGCGGGTTCCATCGTCGAGCTTCCGGACTCGCTCGTGGATGGAGCGGACGATGACGAGGGCGATGGAAACGCTCGCCAGCCCGGCCAGGACGACGGCGAGGATCGTGGCTTGCCTGGCCTTGTCGGCCTGGGCGTTGGACGCGATCACCGCGGCGTCGAGCGACCGGCGGCCGTCCGAGATCATCGTCGTGATGAGTCCGTAGAGCTCTTCGAAGACGGGGGGCGGGACCTCGTCCAGCGAAACCGGCTTGCCTTCCGCCAGCCGGGCGGCGCGGGCGGAGACGTCTTCCGCGTAGGCCGCGTGGAGGGACGCCGTCTTGTCCAGGGTGCCGCGCTCGTCCGGGCCGGCGGACATCCCGGCCATCCGCTTCACCACGCGGTCAAAGGCCTCGCCCCTCTCCCTGAACAAGGAGAGGTAGTCGGGGTCTTTCAGGATGAAGTACTTGGCCTCGTTCCGGGCCTCGGCGATGAGGTGCTCCAGGATGTCCGAGCGCGATTGGGCCAGGACGAGATCGCGGCGCAGTACGGTCTCGGTGATGTTGTTGAGAATCGAAAAATTGTAGATTGCGTATCCTCCGGAGGCCATGGCCAGGCCGACGACGATACTGTAGCCCAGGATGATCTTCCGGGCGAGAGATGGTTTCGCGAATGGATATGGCACCATGATGATCCGAGGCGGGCCGATCTTGGCTTCAGACAGCCTTCGGAAGTATAGCAGAATTCCGGTCCTTGTCCATCGGAGCTTTCGAGCGCCTGGGGAGCGCTCAGGGCGCTCGATTCGAGCTTGACCGGGTTCAGCCGGTCGAGTAGAAGGAAGCGGTTTATCCTTCCACAGGGAGGTGCCGAATGCGCCACGCAGTGGGTTTCCTCGTGTTCGCCGCGTCGTCCGCTCTGTTCGCGTGCTCGCCCGCGCCGGCGACCTCTCCTCCTTCGAGGGAGCCGCCGGCCCTGGCCGCCGATTCCGAGCGGCCCGCCCATCCCGTCAAGGTCCTCCAGCCGGCGAAGCCTCTCAAGGTCAAGATCAAGAAGACCGCCAAGGACGAGATCGTCTGGGAGATCGAGGGGGGAGACCTGGATCAGGTGGTCCGGGCCACGCACCGCCTGAAGAAAGAATTCCCGTAGGACACGACACGCGGATGGAATGCCGGTTCGCCAGGCTGTTGGGAACCGCCTGACCGCCTATCCGCCCGTCTGCCCCATCTTCGCAGGTCCCGGAAGGTGACACGCGACGAGCCGGCCGTCCTCCCTCGGCGTGAGCGCGGGGACGGCCGAATCGCACTGGGGCATCCGGAGGGGGCACCGCGTGTGGAACCGGCAGCCGGGCGGCGGGGCGGCCGGGTTCGGGAGGTCTCCGGGGAGAAGTATCCGGTCACGCTTCCGGGTCGGATCGGGGACGGGGACGGCCGACAGGAGGGCGGCCGTGTAGGGATGGTGCGGGAGTCCGAAGACCTGGGCGTTCGTTCCCGTCTCGACGAACTGTCCCAGGTACATGATGGCGATCCGGTCGCTGAAGAACCGGACGACGTTCAGATCGTGCGAGATGAAGATGAAGGAGAGGTCGTACTTCTCCTTGAGGTCCTGGAGCAGATTGAGAATCTGGGCCTGGACGGAGACGTCGAGGGCGGAGACCGGCTCGTCGGCGATGAGAATCTCCGGCTGGACGGCGAGCGCGCGGGCAACGCCGATCCGCTGGCGCTGGCCGCCGGAGAATTCGTGCGGATAGCGGGACGCGGCGTCCGCCGGAAGGCCCACGGTCTCCAGAAGCTCGGCGACTCTTTCCCGCAGGGCCGTCCCTTCCGCCAGGCCGTGGATCCGCAGAGGCTCTCCCACGATTCCGCCCACCCGCATCCGCGGATTGAGGGACGCGTAGGGGTCCTGGAAGACGATCTGCATCCGCCGCCGGACCTGGCGGAGCTCCCGCCGGGAAAGGGCGAGGACGTCCGTTCCGTCGAGGCGGATCGCGCCCGACGTCGGTTCGATGAGGCGGAGGACCGCCCGCCCGAGCGTCGACTTGCCGCAGCCGCTCTCGCCCGCGATGGCGAGGACCTCGCCCTTTTCCAGATTCAGTGAGACGCCGTCCACGGCCCGCACGGGAGGGCGCGGACGGCCCCACCAGCCGCTCTCCACGGGGAAGTGCTTGGTCAGGTTTTCCACGGCGAGAAGAGGCGGGGCGCTCATGCTTCGCCCGGCCGGAAGCACCGGACGGCGCCGGTTTCGGAGACGGAGACGAGATCGGGAGCTTCGGACCGGCAGCGGTCGACGGCGATGGGACAGCGCGGCGCGAAGCGGCAGGCCGAGACGGGCCCCGTGATCGTCGGGACGCTTCCGGGGATCGCCTTGAGGCGCCGGGCCTTGCCTTTCTCCGCGTGGCTCGGCAGAGAGTCGAGAAGCCCGCGCGTGTACGGGTGGAGGGGCCTGGCGAACAGGGCGGACGCCGCGGTCCGTTCGACGATCTGCCCGGCGTACATGATGGCGACCTCGTCGGCCGTCTCGGCGATGATCCCCAGGTCGTGCGTGATGAGAAGGAGCGATGAGCCGGTCTCCTCCCGGATGCGCGACAGCAAGTCGAGAATCTGGGCCTGGATCGTGACGTCGAGGGCCGTCGTCGGCTCGTCGGCGATCAGGAGCGCGGGCCGGCACGAGATGGCCATGGCGATCATGGCCCGCTGGCGCATCCCCCCCGAAAGATGGTGGGGGTAGTCTTTCGCGCGCGCTTCCGGGGCCGGGATCCCCACGTCGGTGAGCAGCTCGACCGCGCGAGTCCATGCCTCCCGCCGGCCGATCGGCAGATGCGCGGTCATCGCCTCGGCGATCTGGTACCCGATCGTGAAGACGGGATTGAGCGACGTCATCGGTTCCTGGAAGATCATGGCGATCCGGGCCCCGCGAATCCTTCGGACCTCGCGTTCGGGCAGGGTCAGGAGATCGCGCTGTTCGAAGGCAATCCGGCCGGAAACGATCCGGCCCGGCTGGGGGACGAGGCGCAGGATGGAAAGGGCCGTCATCGTCTTGCCGCATCCCGACTCGCCCACGAGCCCGAAAACCCGGCCGGGCTGAACGTCGAATGACACGTCGTCCACGGCATGGACGGCGCCGAGGCGCGAGGGGAACTGGACCGCGAGGTGCTGGGTTTCGAGAAGCGGGGTCATCTGGGTCCGCCCGATCGGATGGAGACCGGGGTCAGGGGGATGGAGGCGTTCCGGGTTTGGGCGGGGCGGACGTCTCCGCCATCGGTTCGTTTCGCACGAAGGAGAGGTACCGCTTCACCTCCGCCGAGGCCGGGTCCATCTCGAGGGCGGCCTGCCATTCTTCCACGGCCATCCCCGCAAAGCCCCGCATGTAGTAGGTGATCCCCAGGTTGATCCGGGCCGGCATGTACTGCGGGTTGGCCTCCTTCGCCTTTGAGAACTCCGCGACGGCCTGGTCGAACTCCCCCTTCTCGCGGAGAGAGATGCCGATCTTCGTGATGATGTCGACGAAAGTCGGCCGCAGGCGGAGGGCCTTCCGGTACTCCTCGACGGCTTCGTCATAGAGGCCGAGGTCGTGATACAGGTCCCCCAGGCGGCCGTGCTCGTTCGCCATCTTCCCTTTGATGTACGGATCGATGGTATTCGGCGCCGGGTGGGCGATCTGGGCCGCCCGCGAGAAGATCTCGCCCGCCTTGTCGTACTGGCCAAGCTCGTTGTACGTGACGGCGAGGTTCAGCGACGCTTCGGTGTAGTTGGGATTGATGGCGAGGGCCTTCTCGAAGGAATCAACGGCCTTCCCCAAGGCCCCCTTCTGGTGGTGGATCAGGCCGAGCTTGTTGTGGACCTCGGCGTAATGGGGCCGCTTGTGAACGATCTCTTCAAAGGTCCGCTGGGCCTCGTCGAAGTCGCTCCGGTCGAATGCCGCCCGTCCCTTGACGTACAATTCGTGAATGGCTTCCGTCTCCGTGCTCATCCGGTCAGCTCAACGGCCTGGGAGAAGGGAATGGCGATCCCGATCTCCCGCTTGTGAATCGCCATGTATTCGGTTCGGAGAACCATCACGTTGTCGCGGAGGGAATAGCACTGGGCGTCCGTAACGGCAACGAAGGGCGCCCGGTCGGTCTCTCCGACGAAACGGTTGAGAAAGTCGGTCAATCGCCCTCCGGGCGGGAGATGGACGTCCCCGACGATCTTGAAATGCTGTGTGAACAGGATGACCCGTTGTTTCTCGAGCTCTCGCTTGAGCGGGCCGATGTTCGCCATTGTGTGCTCCGGCTGACGATGCGAAATATAGGCGAACGGCGGGGGGTTGTCAAGGCAAGCATGGCCCGCTTCAGCCGCCCGCGCCCGACGTCGGAATTTCCGGAATCCCCTGTCAGCCCTTCCGCACGTCGAGATCCGGGTGAGACGGGCGGAGGGCGTCGGCGATGCGGTCCGGCCTGCCGCCGGCGAACCGGATGGCCAGCTCGCGGGAGCCGTCGGGGACGCCCTCGTAGGACGTGAGGATCGAGACGAGCCTGCCTCCGTGGGCGCGGATGACGTCGGCCACGTCTCGGATCGTCCCCGGGCGGTCCGGGATCGTGAGGTGCAGGCGGGTCGTTTTTCCGCGACGGGCGCCGGTGAGCGCGACGAGGGCGCCGAAGACGTCGTGTTCCGTGAGGATGCCGACGAGGCTTTCTTTCGCGTCGACGACGGGGAGCGCGCCGATCCCCTTCTCGTGGAGAACGCGGGCGGCGTCTTCGATGGGCGCGTCGGGCCGGATCGCGATGGGGTCTCTCGTCATGACGTCCCGGACGGCGACCTCAGCCAGGACGTGGTGGACCTCCCAGACGTCGAGGCTCGTCGCCTTCGTGGGGCAATACTCTTTGATGTCGCGGTCGGAAAGGATCCCGACGAGCTTTCCCTTCCGGACGACTGGGAGGCGGCGGACCCCGTGCTCCTTGAGCGAGTGGATCGCCTCCGTGAGCGTCGCGTTCTCGTCGATCGTGACCGCCGGGCTTGTCATGTAGCGCCGCACGTACATGTCTTGTCCCTCCTGGCTGTCAATCTATCGTTCCCCCAAATACAGCCTCTTCACATCCGGGTTCGAGAGGAGATCCTGACCCGGTCCGTCGAACCGGTTTTCGCCCAGGTCGAGGACGTATCCGTGGTCGCTCGCCGCGAGGGCCCGGGCGGCGTTCTGCTCCACCATCAGGATCGTCATCCCGGATCGCTTCATCTCGCCGATCTTCTCGAAGATCATGTCGACGAAGAGGGGCGAGAGGCCGAGAGACGGCTCGTCCATCAGGACGAGCGCGGGGCCGGTCATCAGCGCCCGGCCCATGGCGAGCATCTGCTGTTCCCCTCCCGAGAGCGTGCCGGCCCGCTGGCCTCTCCTTTCCGCCAGGCGGGGGAAGAGGGCGAAGACGCGCTCGCGCGCCCGCCGGAGAGCCGCTGGGTCTTCGACCGTGTAGCCGCCCATGTCCAGGTTCTCGTCCACCGTCATCTCCGAGAAGACGATACGCCCCTGGGGGACGACGCCGATGCCGTCCCGGACGATCTTGTGGGTCGCCCGGCCTCGGATCTCCCGGCCGTCGAAGCGGATGCTCCCGTCCGTCACGCGGAGCTGTCCCAGGACCGACTTGAGGACGGTCGATTTCCCCGCGCCGTTCGGCCCGATGATGCACGTGAGCGTTCCCCGCCGGACGTCCAGCGAGACGCCGTGAAGGATCTCGACCTTGCCGTACGCCGCGCACAGGTTTCGAATCCCAAGAAGGACGGAGTCTTCGGTCATTTCCGGGGCGGTTTCTGCGTCGGTTCCTTTGCGCATTTTCCCATTCACCCATTCACCCATTCACCATTCACCGTTCTGCTCGCTCCGCCGTCTTCCCGAAGTACGCCTCGACGACGTCCTTGTTCCGCCGGACCTCTTCCGGCGGCCCTTCGGCGATCACCTCGCCGTAGTTGAGGACCGTGAGCCTCTCGCAAAGCGTCATCATCACGTTCATGTCGTGCTCGATGATGACGAACGTTGTCCCCGCCTCCCGGCTCTCGCGAACGATCGACCAGAGAGTCTCGCGCATCCTGGGATTCACGCCGGCGGCCGGCTCGTCCAGAAGGACGAGGGATGGGCCTGGCATGAGGACCCGGGCGAACTCGAGGAGCTTCGTCATCCCGTACGAGAAGTCGGCCGCGTACTCGCGCGCGTGGCGCGAGAGGCCGACGCGGTCTAAGAGAGCGAGCGCCCGCTCCTTCTCGGCCCGGGCGTCGAGACCGGGCGCCGCGACGAGCATGTTTTCGAGCGCCGTCATCTGGCCGAATACGCGGATCACCTGGAACGTCCGGACGAGCCCCCGCCGCGCGACTGTCCACGCGGGGCGGCCGGCGATCGGGCGTCCGTCCAGAACGATCTCCCCGCGGTCCGGCGGAAAGAGGCCGGAGACGGCGTTGAAGAGGGTCGTCTTCCCCGATCCGTTCGGGCCGATCAGCCCGACGATCCCGCGGCGGGGAACGCTGAAGGAGACGTCCGAGAGGGCCTGGAGGCCGCCGAACGCCTTGAAGACGTGACGGACCTGGAGGATGCCCGGTTCGGTCACAGGCGTCTCGTCCGGGGGAGGATCCCTCTCGCCATGAGGCGGGGGAGGAGGCCCTCTGGGATGAAGATGACGATCCCGACGATGAGGAGGCCGTACAGGCCGAGGTGGATGAACGGGAACCGGGCCCAGAGGAATTCCCCCGCGAGGCCGAGGAGGAGCGCCCCCACGACCGGCCCCAGGACGGTCCCGCCTCCGCCCAGCATCGTCATGACGATCATCTGGATTGTGAGCAGGATCGGGAAGGTCGATTCCGGGTCGATGTAGTTGATGTGCCAGGCGTTGGCGGCCCCGGCGATCCCCGCCGGGACAGCGGAGAGGACGAAGGCGGCCGTCTTCGCGCGCGTAGCGGCGACGCCCATCGCCTCCGCCCCGGTCTCGTCCTCGCGGATGGCGAGGAGGTGCAGGCCGAAGCGCGACTGGGCGACGGCGTACGTGAGAACGATCGTGCCGAGCGCCGTGATCCCCAGAAGAAGGAATGCCCCGCGGGGAGAAAGAAGATTCGGGAGCGTGATTCCCGATCCTCCCCCCGTGAGCGATTCCCAGGTGCTGGCGGCGACGCGGACGGCTTCCGAAGCGCCCAGCATGGCGATGGCGAAGTAGGCTCCTTTGAGCCTGAGCGTGATGCTTCCAAGGACGAGGGCGAGGACGGCGGCGGCCGAAGCCGCGCCCAGTGTGGCCGCCGGCCACCCGAGGCCTCCCTTCACGGCGAGAAGGGAGGCGGTGTAGGCGCCGATCCCGAAGAAGACGACGTGGCCGAAGGAGACGTACCCCGTGTAGCCGGAGACGAGGTTCCACGAAGCGGAGAGCGTGACGAAGAGAACGATCGTGAACCCGGCCGCGATGAGGTAGGGCGAGGCGAGGGCGGCGTAGGCGAGGAGGGCCGCGAGGCCGGCGAGGACGGCGAGGGCCGCCGGAAGGAGGCTCTCCTTCACTTGGCTGATCCCATGAGGCCGGAAGGGCGGAAGAGAAGAAAAAGGAGCATGAGAATATAGGCGACAGCGTCGACGACCTGGGCGGTGGCGATGTAGCCGGTCAGTCCCTCGACGACGCCCAGGAGGAGGCCCCCCCAGAAGGCCCCCGCGAAGTTCCCCATCCCGCCCAGGACGATGATCGCGAACGCTTTGAGATTGAAGACGTGCCCGACCTCGGGGTTGAAGGAATAGGAGAGGGCGATGAGGTTCCCTGCCGCTCCGGCCATACCCGCGCCGAGCCCGTAGGCGAAGAGACGGACGCGCGCGACGTCGATCCCGCACGTCTCGGCGACGAGGGCGTTCTGGGACGCGGCCCGGATCGCCTTGCCCGCCCGCGTCCGCTTCAGGAAGAGGTACGCGCCTCCCGTGATGACGAGGGCCGTGGCGAAGGACGCGAGCCGGGCCCGGGGAAGGGCGATCTCCCACAGAAGGATCGAGCCGGTCAGGGCGGGGACCGAGCGGAAGTCGGCCTTGAAGGCGTTCATGGCGACGCTCGTCAGGATGATCCCGATCCCGAACGTGAGGAGGAGGGATGAAAGCTCGGGCGCTCCCGCGACGCGTTCGACGAGCGTCTTCTCGATCGCGATACCAAGCAGGAACAGGAGGACGAACGTCACCGGGATGGAAAGGAGGGGATGGACGTTCCAGAGAGCAAAGAGGCCGAACGCCGCGTAGGCGCCCAGCATCATCAATTCCCCGTGGCAGATGTTGATGACCCTGAGGACGCCGAAGATGAGGTTGAGGCCGGAGGCGAGGAGGGCGTAGAGGGCCCCCAGCAGGAGCCCTCCGACGATCACCTGGAGATAGACGGGAAGGGATTCCAGCATTGCGCTACTCGGAGCGAAGAATGCTCGGCATTCGGAGCGGATCCTGTCCTCGGCCAGCACCATCCCGCCAGGGCGGGACGGTGCACCTCCCGCCTTGGCGGGACCACCCGCTGCGGTGCGAGCTATTACGCGCTTCGAGCAACAAATTGAAAATTTACAATTTCAAATTTCCAATTTTCAATGTCGCTACTTCCTCTCCTTCCACGCCGGGGCCTTCAGGATCGGCTTGGCCGTGGCGACGTTCTCCGGCCAGACGACCTCGCGCTTGCCGTTCAGCCACTGGGTCATGTACATGATCTTCTTCACCTGGAGCCCGCCGGCCTCGACCTTGTAAGCGCCGAAGATCGTCATCGTGTCCAGAGCCGCCAGAGCCTCGCGCACCTTCTCCCGGTCGGCGCTCCCGGCCTTCCGGATCCCCGCTTCGAGGATCTGCCCCGCGCCGTACCCTCCGGCGGCGTGGTAGGCGGCCTCGTCCCCGTACTTCTTCTTGTACCGGTCGGCGAATTCCTGGGCGCCGGGGAGCTTGAGCGTCGGTTCCCACTGGGAGGGGCCGAAAACGTAGTCGCTGTCTTTCGCGAGGTTCTTGCCGAAGTCCGGGAGACCCGGTCCGACCGAGAAGACGTAGACCCTGGGGTTGAAGTCCAGCTCCTTCGCCTGCCGGACGAGAAGCGTCGAATCGGGGAGGTAGGAGCCGCCCAGGAAGATGTCCGGGTTCTTGGCCTTGGCCTTGAGGATGATCCCGGAGACGTCCTTTACGCCCTTCGCGTAGGCCTCGCGGAAGACGACATCGATCCCGAGTTGTTTCGCCTTGGCGATGCCGCCCTCGGCCGTTCCCTTCGCGAAGACCGTGTCCTCGTTCACGGCGGCCATCGTCTTGTATCCGGCCTTGGAGGCCATCTCGAGAACGCCGTCCATGTAGAAGTTCTCAGGCGTGTAGGTCTGGAATATGTACTTGAACCCCTGGCGGAAGATCGCCTGGTCGGCCGCGCCGGTCGAGACCATCGGGATCTTGTACTTCTCGGCGATCGGGGCGGCGGCCTTGGTGACGGGAGAGGAGTAGGGACCCAGGAGGAGGTCCACCTTGTCCACGGTGATCAGCCGCTCGTAGAGCTTCGCCGCCTCGTTGGGGTTGCTCTTGTCGTCGTAGTACTTGAGCTCGATCTTTCTGCCGAAGAGTCCCCCGCGGGCGTTCACGTCCTCCACCCACATTTCATAGCCGCGTTTCTGGTACTCTCCCGTCCGGGCGTAGGCGCCGTTCAGGGAGATCGATGCGCCGACGATGACCGGCTTCTCGGCGGCCAGGGCGGCGGGACCCAGGCCGGCCAGGACCGACAGGGCGTAAATCGTTGAGATGCCGAGAACGACGGAGGTGATTCTTCGCATGCGCGTCATGGCTTCCTCCTGACTGTGCGGGATGTTCGAACGTATCGTAACCTTATACATCAGGAGGAGCTGATGTGTCCAGAATTGCCCGTTTTGGAATCGATAGGCTCCTCATCTCCCCGGAGAACACGGCTTCCGTCGGGGCGTCGAAGGCAAATTGACACCCCGATTGGTTTCCGTTATATTCGCATCCACTCCAAACTTGCCGCGGCTGGCGCGGCCTTCCTGCGCGGGGGGGGATTGCAGGGTGCCACAGGGTTCGTTCGAGTTTTCCCGGCTCCGGATCTTCGTCTTCAGACGCGCAAGCCCTTTTGTTTCCGGCCTGCTTTCCGGGAAGCGCCTCTTCCTCGCGGCTCTCGTGGCCTTTCTTCTCGCCGGGTCCGGCCCCGTTTTGGCCGAGACGGACGAGACGACCCTCTTCATGAACGGATATCAGGCCCACCTCCAGGGCGAGAACGACAAAGCCATCGCAACCCTGAACGAAGTCATCAAGAAGTACCCCAAGGGGACGATGACCGATCTGGCCCTCTACTGGCTCGGGAAGGCGTACGTCAAAGCGGGCCGGCCGCAGGAAGCGATCCAGGTTTTCCAGACGCTCAAGACAAAGCACCCCAAGAGCGCCATGGTCCCGCTCGCGAGCGAGCAGTTGACCAGCCTCGAGAAGGAGCAGGTCTCGGCCCTTCCGCCGTCCCAGAGACCCTCGGCCGATAAGTCCCCCGAAGGTGTTGCCCCGCAGACAAGGCCCGTCCCCGGACGGAAAGTCGAGCCTGAGAAACCCGCTCCGCCGCCTTCCGCCGTCTCGAAGAAGGGGAAAAAAGAGCCTGAGCGGGTGGCCAAGGCTCCGGTGAAGCCCAAGCCCGCCAAGCCGAGGAAAGAGGAGCCGAGCAAGGAAGAGAAGGAACGCGCGGCCGGGGAACATCGCCGGAAGGCGATCGAGTCGTACGAAAAAATCGTCCAGGCGGCCCCAGGCTCTCCTGAGGCGGCCCGGGCGCGGAAGCGCCTGGCCGAGTTGGGCGTGCGCGAGAAACCGCCGGCCCCCGCGAAACCCGCCGTCACCGCCCGGAAGGAGCCTTCCCTTCACGCTCCCCAGCCGGGCGAGTCCGTTTTCCTCGTCGTGGAGCGCGTGGCGGGCGTGGAGATCGGAGGGGCCCCTCCGGGGCTCACGTCCATTCCCGGAGAGACCGTTACGATCCCCTTCGACGTCGCCAACAAGGGAAACGGAGACGACGCCTTCGTCCTTACGTCGACACTTCCCCCCGCCTACCAGGCCGCTTTCTTCCATGACGCCGCGGGGACTGGCCAGGTCCGGGCCGGCGAGCCTTCCGTGACGGAGACGCCGAGGCTTGCGATGGGGCGGAGAACCCGGTTTCTTCTCAGGGCCCGCTTGCCGATCGAATTGCTCGACGGCGCCCGGCAGGCGTTCGAAATCAAGGCGTCGTCCAAAGCCGATCCGACCGTGTCGCAGGCCGCGCCTGTCGCCCTGACCGCCTCCGCCCCGTCGCTCCGGGGCGTGTTCGCGCTCGACAGGAAGACGGTCAAGCCGGGCGAGGCCGTCTCCTACACGCTCACCGTCCAGAACGCGGGATCGGCAAACTCCCGGCTGGCGCGCGTCGTCGTTTCATACCCCGGGTCCCTCTCGCTCGCATCGGCAACGCCGCCGGCCGCTTCGGCCGATCCGCTGACGCAAATGGCCCGTTGGGACCTGGACCGCCTCGCGCCGCGCGACCGGAAGGCCCTTCGGCTCGATTTCCGGGTCCGGGAAGACGCCTTGGCCGACCAGGACCTCGTCGTCCGGGCCGTCCTGCAATCCGCCCAGGGCGAGCCGGCCGTCTCGGTCGTCTCGGCCGCGGCCAGGGTCGAGAGCGTCGCCGGCGTCCGCGTGGCCGGAATCGACGCGCCCCGGACGGTCTTCCCGCGAGAAACCATCTTTATCCCGTTCACGCTCAAGAACACGGGGAATGGTCCCGACAAGTTCAGCGTGAGGGCGCGTGGCGACGCCGGCCCCGTCTCCGTCTACGAGGACAAGAACCGCGACGGCGTCCGCCAGCCGGATGAGCCCGCGGTGGAGACGACGCGCACCCTCAATCCCCAGGAAGAAATCTCTCTCCTAGCCAGCCTGACCGTCCCGGCGGAAGAGCCTGACGCCCGGCGGCAGGCCATCCGGGTGGTCGCCGGGTCCGAGAGGACGAGGAGCGCGACGGCTGAAGCGGCCCGGCTCATCGTCGTCTCCCGCCCGATCGTAACCATCGCGACGCAGATGGCGTCTAAGGAAGGCGTTCCCGGCAAGGTCTTCTCCTACCAGCTTGTCTGCACGAACACGGGAACGAGCCCGGCCCGGCGGGTGACGATTTCCGAGAGCCTTCCGCCGGAGCTCGAATTCGTCGACTCTCAGCCCCGGCCCGGACGGGTCGACGGACGGCGCCTCGCCTGGGAGATCGCCGACCTGGGGTCCGGGCAGAAGGAAGTCCTCACGGTGGGCGTCCGCGTGAAGAGCGGAATCCCCGCCGGGACAGCCGTCCGGAAGGCGACGTCCGTCCGGTACACCGATCTGCGGGACCAGGTCTATGAGTAATAGCGAGGGATAGCCTTCGTGTCATCGCGGCGGACAGGGTGGCGGCGCGTTGAAACCAGCATCGCATGGGCCGCGACGGCGGTCCTGTTCATCCTTCCGGCTTCCGCTCCGGCGCCCGAGGCGGGCGGCCTCCCTTCCGTTCCTCGGACGGAGAGCGCGAAACCCTCTTCTCCCCATCCCTCCGCCGCGGCCCCCCAGGAGCCTGACGACGGGAAAAGGGCGGCCGGCCGGATCAAACGGCTGGCCGCGAAGGGGAACTGCCGCCAGGCGATCGAAGCCGCCGATCGTTTCGCCGCCCTGTATCCCGATTCTCCGCGCCTGGCCTCAGTCCTCTGGGACCAGGCTGAGTGCCACCGGTCGATTTCTCGCGGCGGACGGTGACGCATGTATCAGGGCTACTTCCACTTCAAAGAACCGCCCTTCAACCAGACCCCCGATCCGCAGTTCTTCTTCTCGACGCCCGTCCACCAGAAGGTTCTCGACGCGGTCAACCAAGCAGTGGAGCGCGGGGGCGGGTTCGTCATCGTCATCGGCGAGGTCGGGACCGGGAAGACGACGCTCGGCCGGTACATTCTCCAGAAGGTCGGGGCCAGCCTGCCGGTCAGCCTCGTGCTCAACCCTGTCCTTCCGCCGGCGGAGCTGATGCAGACGATCGCCGAGGATTTCAGCGGGGGCGAGGTCCCGATCGGACTGCTGGCCGCGCCGGCCGCGGCCGAACTCCTCGTCCGGATGCCGAAGGGCGGGATCCTCATCATCGACGAGGCCCACAACCTCCCCCGATCCTCGTTCGACGCCCTCCTCGAATGGGCCGCCTTAGTGGATCAGGGCGGCGGACACCTGACAGTCATCCTCCTCGCCCAGCCGGAGATTTCATCCCTGCTGGACAACCCGTTGGTCAAAGAAAGACTTCCAGCCTCGACCGTTCGGGTCCCGCTCGTTTCCCTCTCGTCGGCCGAGACGCGCGCGTACGTGGGCGAGCGCCTGCGACGGGCGGGAGGAGGGAACGCTGGGCCCGTCTTCACGGATGGGGGCCTCGACGCCGTCCATCGGTACAGCCGCGGGATTCCCAGGCTGGTCAACACCGTCTGCGACAAGGCGCTCCTGGCGGCCTACGTCAAGGAGTCGTGGTCGGTCGACAAGGAGCATGTGAAGCTGGCGGTCGAGGAGATTGAGGGGCCGTCCCTTCGGGAGGAGCGGCGCGGCCGGAAGTTCATCCGCGGCGTGGGCGCGGCCGGCGCTCTCTCCGTGATCGTCGTCTTCGCCGCCTTTCTCGCCTACCAGACGTCGCGGCAGATCGCCCCGGAAGGCGCCCCGGACTCCGCGGCCGGGAAAAGACCCGCCGTCCACTCCCGCGCCGGCGTTCCCGACGAGGACGGGGTCGTCCGGGCGAGTACCCCCGAGGAATCCGCGGCGGCGGCCGCCTACACGCTCGCCGCCCTGTGGAAGAGGACGCCCGAGGATCCGGCCGCCTTCTCGAAGTCGCTGGGGGGCCAGCCGGACTTCGCGGCGGCGGCACACCGCCTGGGGCTGGAAGCGAGCGCCGTCCGCCTTTCACGGACGGCGATCCTGAAAGGGCCCCATCCGATCATCGTCTCCCTGCTGGGCGAGCCGGACGTCATCACGACCGTCCGCATCCTCGAAGAGCGTCTCGGGAAAGGCGCGGCCGACCCCGCGCTCCTCGCCCGCGCGCGGACCAGGTACGCCGTGCTCGCCGAGGTCCACGGGACGAACGCGGTCGTCCTCGATCCGCTCGTCGGGCGGACCTCGATCCCCGTCCTCGTCCTCCTCGACCGCGTGACGGGAGAAGGGACCGTCTGGTCCCAGCCCCCCGGCGGCAAAGGCCCCGCCCCCCGCCTCGTCCAGGAGCGGGGATAGACGTTTCGTCGGGCTGGATGTTGGAGTGCGCGGGCGTTCCTTGAAGGATCCCGCTTTGAAAGGCGGGGTTCTTCGACCTCCAAGTCTTTAGGCGGATCCGGTGGCCCGCCCTGCGAAATTCGTCCAATCATCCGGTCCCGGAAGGCGGGACACACCGCGCCCTTGAGTGCCTTGACCGCGCCCCAAGATGCGGGGCGCGCCGCGCAATGCGTGCTTCAAATGGCTGGCGGGATCCGGACTGAATTGTGTACAATGGTGTACAGAATACTCCGGGGAGGCTTGATATGAAGATCTCAATCAGCGAGGCGCGAAGGAGATTGCCGGAGCTTGTGCGTCGAGTTCGAAAGGGTGGAGACGCGGCTGTCCGGATCACTGTCCACGATGAAGTGGTGGCGGAGCTTCGGGCGGCCTTACCGGAGCCCGAGCCGGGGGCGGCCGCTCAAAAGCTCCTGGATCTAATGGAGAAACTCCCGAAACACAAGGGGCGGAAGAGAAGTATTTCCTCAAGCGTCAAGGAACATCTCTACGGCCGCGGCGGCGTGAGTCGGTAGGTGGCTTATCCACCGCGTTTGTTTTGCGACACGTCTTTCTTCTATGCGAGCCTTGATCCGGCCGACGCCAACCACGAGCGGGCCAGGGCCGCGGCCGGAGAGGCGATGGTCTCCAGGAGCCGCCTTTACAGCACTTGGGACATTGTGAGCGAGACCATCACGCTACTTCGTTACCGGATGGGCCACAAGGCAGCCGTGTTGTTCCTGGACGAGGTTGCGCCGAAGCTGATCCTGGTTCCTTACGGGGACGGAGTGCGGAAGGAAGCGGAGCGGGTCTTCCGGCAACAATCGCCTCGTCACCGGCTCTCCTTTTGCGACGCGATCTCTTTCGTCGTCGTGACAGCCCTCCTCGACCATGCCGCATGTCTGTCATTCGACGGGGACTTCAAGAAACTCGGACTGAGCGTGCTTCCATGAGGCGTTTTAACTGCTCACCAACCGACCGGATGGCTGATAGGCAACGCAAGAAACAACGTAGCTGGAGGACTTTCTGAAAGGGACGCACCCGATGATTATCTCCCTGCTGGGCGAGTCGGACATCATCACGACCGTCCGCATCCTCGAAGAGCGTCTCGGGAAAGGGGCGGCCGACCCCAGCCCCCCCGCCTCGTCCAGGAGCGGGGGAACTGGGGCCGTCCGTTCGCGCGGTCCAGAGCAGGCAAAATGGCTCCTTGGCGGCAAGGGAGAGACAAGTTGCTTTTCCAGCAACGTGGCCCCTCCGCCCATCCAATCGAGGCGTGGGACTTCAAGGAACGAGTGAGTGCGGGATTATACAGCCTGTATATCCCCGGTGTGCGTTTCTCAGGAGAATCCCGTAACTGATTGGAATAACGAGTGTTAAAGGCGAGAATGGGAACACTGAGAAATTTCTTATACAGAAGGAAGCAGTCCGTGTTTCCCGGATTATACAGACTGTATAATCACAGTTATGCATCTCAGAAGAAGGTAATCGCTGATCACCATGCTTGAAATCAAAACAATCTCGCTTTTTCTAGTAACGGCAGTAGCCGAAATTGTCGGTTGTTACCTTCCCTATCTTTGGCTCACACAAGGAAAAAGCATTTGGCTTCTTGTTCCTGCGGGGGTCAGCCTTGCTTTGTTCGCGTGGCTCTTGTCGCTGCACCCCACAGCAGCCGGCCGTGTCTATGCTGCATATGGTGGCGTTTATATATTCGTGGCCATTCTATGGCTATGGGCTGTTGATGGAGTAAAACCCACAGCCTGGGATTTGGTCGGGTCGTTGGTGGCGCTCGCAGGTATGTCAATCATTATGTTCGCACCAAGAAATGCATAACAACGCCATCAATTCGGACAGTGAAAAGCGGCGCTCCTTCGTCGCCCCGCTTTTCACTGCCGGTTATGGCGAACGTTAGGAAGACTTTCGCTACGTTGTGTCCTGTGTTGCATAACTCTTAACGATCTTCTGTAACGCCCAGGAAAGGCTGGAGGCGTCGAACGGTTGGGGGAAAAGCATTCCGGGCGCGGGGGATTTCGTTTCCCGGGTGCTTGAGGAAGGCGAGAAGCAGGCTAGAGGGCCGGGTTCGTTGACCGCGGGCGATCGCGGGGGGTAGAATGCGCGCGAGTAGGCGTTCTCCTTTCGTTTCGGCGGTTGGCGTGGGGAGCCCTTATGCTTCGGGTGCGGTTTCACGGCCGCGGCGGCCACGGGATGAAGACGGCGAGCCGCATCCTCGGGACGGCGGCCTTCCGGTCCGGCCTCTTCGCCCAGGACTCGCCCGTCT
>MHEK01000072.1:16954-33479 GCA_001803795.1 Nitrospirae bacterium RBG_16_64_22 | reverse complement strand
TCGATTCCCCGGTAGCCGCGGAAGCGTCCGTCCGCGTCGAAGAAGGGGACCCCGCTGGTCTCCAGAACCACGAGACGGCCGTCCCGGTGTCGGTTGAGGTTCTCGAGGGATGCGAACGGCTCGCGGCGGGCCGCGACGCGGCCGAAGATCTCCGCGACGCGGTTCGCCTCCTCCGGCGGCATCAGGTCGAAGGGCGTTTTGCCGATCACCTCCTCCGGTTCATATCCGAGCAGGTCGCGGACCTTGGGGCTCGCGTAGGTATAGACGCCATCCTCGTTCACCTCCCAGACCCAATCGCTCGTGGACTCGACCAGGCTGCGGAACCGTTCCTCGCTCTCCGCGAGGTTTCTCGAACCCGCCTCCAGGGCCGCGGCCATTTCGTCCAGGGCGCGGGCGAGCCGGCCCAGCTCGTCCTCGCCGTAGGGGAGGCCGGTCCGGGCGGAGAGGTCTCCGACGGCGATCCGTCTTGCGGTCGCAGTGAGGGCGTTCGTCCGCCGCATGATGAAGAAGTGCCCGAGGAGAAGCGCGGCGGAGAGGCCGACGACGAGCGATGCCCCGAGGCCGGCGAGGTTCACGAGCAGGCCCGTCCTGGCCGACGACAGGGCCGCGTCCTTCGGGACACCGGCCCGGACGAAAAGGATTTCCCGCGAGCCGACGCTGACGGGGGAGAAGGCGTAGAGGCGAACCGTTCCGTCGAGGCCCTTGGCCTCGGTGATTCCCTCCGGCTGGGAGAGAACCGGCGCGAGGAGGTTTTCGGGAAGGGTGCGGCCGGCCCACTTTTTCCCCTCCGGCCCCTCTGGGTAGCGCGCCAGGATCGTTCCGCTCCTGTCCACGAGAGTGAGCGTCGTGCCGGGCGGATGCGAAAGGCCGGCCAAGTGCCGGTTGAGCCAGTCCAGGTCGAGGGCGGCGAAGACGGCCCCCTGCGGCCGTCCGTCCTTGTCCGTTATCGGGTATCCAAAGACGAGCACGGGGAGGCCCGTGATCCGGCCGACCTGGAACTCGCCGGCCGTGAAGCCGCCGGTCTTCATCGCGTCGATGAAGTAAGGCCGGTCTGCCGCCGTGACGGGGCCGGCGAGCGGTTGCGCACTGCAGAAGACGCGGCCGCTCGCGCCGGCCGCTCCCAGGTTGGCGTATCGGGGATCGCGCAAACGGATGTCCGAGAGGAGGGCCGAGCATGCCGCCCCGCGGTCCTCGGCGACTTCGGGGAGGCGCGAAAGGACCCGGAGGAGGGTGTCGGTCTCGTTCACCGTGTGCCCGATGTCGTCGGCCAGGACGTCCGCAAGCTTGGAGACTTGCTGGGCGGTTGCTTCCATCTCGTGCTGGCGGCGCTCGGCGGCCCCGTAGAGGATGAAGGCCGCGGCAGGAAGGATGGAGACGATGATGATGAGGAAAATGCGCCAGCGGATGGAGGCAAAACGGCCGGAGGGCATGGGTCAACCCTCTCCGCGGACTGAGGCGTGAGGATAACGCAACATCCGGCGTCGCTGGCCGGGAGCCGGCGGGCGGATCGATGAACGTCGCGGGAGAAGAGCGGTGACGAGACGAGGGGGCATTCGGTCACCTCAATTTGGCACCTCTTTTTTGCCGGATATTACACTATTATCGGTTGCCTGTCCATAAAGGTGGGCTTCAACGAGCCTGGCTGACCAAGGGTCAATTGGTCCAAGAAACCGTCATTCCCGCCCCGCATCAAGCGCGGGGTAGACTTCAGCGGGAATCCAGAAGTCATTGAATTCGTAAACACTGGATTCCCGATAAGAACCTCGGGAATGACGGAAAAAGAGTTTTTCCGCACCCACCTACCTTGTCCCTCGCTCGCTTTTCGTTTTTTCCATCCGTCTCTCCCAGTAGATCGGCAGTTCCCTCATTCCAATCACGCCGATCGCGCCCGTGGCCAGGACGAACCCGGCCGCGATGGGAAGGATGGTCTCCCGCGCTGGGCCGTCGGGCAGGCCGGCGGCCGCCGCCACGGCGAGGATGATCGAGAACTCGCCGCGCGGGATGAGGGAGGTCCCGGTGCTCGCGCACGCCCGCGTGGAGAGGCGCGAGGACCGGCAGACCAGCCAGCCCGTCGCTATCTTCCCCGCGACGCCCAGGAGGACGAGGCCGAGGATCGGGAGGGTCGTCCCGCTCCATCCTTCCCACGGGATCATCAGGCCGAAGGAGAGGAAGAAGATCGCGGCGAAGAGGTCGCGGAACGGCGCGAGCCGGTCGATGATCCTCTGGCGGTGGGCCGTCTCCGAGAAGAGGAGGCCGACGAGGAACGCCCCGACCGCCTCCGAGAAGCCGAGGCGCGTCGAGAGGGCGGAGGCCAACAGCACGACGGCGAGCGCCATCAGGAGGAAAAGCTCCGTGGACTCCACGTGAAGGAGCCGGTTGAGGCGGGGAATGACGGAGGGCGGGATCAGCAGGAAGGGCGTGATGAAGAGGACGATCTTGAGGAGCGTCCAGGAGAGACCAGCGGCTTCGACGCCGCCGGACTGAAAGCCCGTGAGAAGGGCGAGGATCAGGACGATGGCCAGATCCTCGAAGACGAGGATGCCGATGATCGTGTCGGCTTCTGGGTTGGCGACCTGGCGGTTGTCGATCATGGCCTTGGTGACGACGGCGGACGAAGAGATGTAGACGATCGCGCCTAGATACGACGAGGCGAGCCAGTCCCATCCCATCGCCCGACCGATGAGAAGCCCGAGCGGGAAATTGACCGCGAGGTCGACGACCCCCGCTCGCGCGATCGGCCGGGCGTGATGGCGGAGATACGAGGTGGAGAACTCCAGGCCGATGAAGAAGAGGAGGAGCATCAAGCCGATCGTGGAAAGAAGATTGATCAGCTCCACGTTCGTGACGAAGTTGTGGAGGAGGATGCCGCCCAGGATGTAGGCCGGGATGACGGACTGCCGGAGACGGGAGGCGATGAGCCCGCCCGCGAAGAGGACGGCCAGGATGACGCCCAGCTCGAGAAGGGATTGGGACACGGGGGCCGCTACTCCCCGGCCAGGACCTTGCGGAACCGCTTGTGGTGCTCGGGGCGGCCGATCACCAGGAGGACGTCGTCCCCCTTGAGGACCTCGGACGATTCGGGACCGGGGATGCAGAGATCCTCGCGCAGGATGGCCAGGATGGAGACGCCGGTCTTCGTCCGTATGGCGAGGTCGCGGATCGTTCTCCCGTCGGCGTGAGAGCCGGTCTCGACCTTGACCCACTCGAGCGACATCTCCTTGACGATCACGTCCATCCGCTCGACCGTGCGGAGGCGGAACTCCCCGGAGAGCACGGCGCCGGCCTCCCGGGCCTCCTCCTCGGACAATTCGATGACCGACGAGGGGAACTCCTCGCCTTTCTGGAAGCGGTAGACCTCGCGTTTTCCCGCGGAGTGGCGGATGATCGTAACCTTCTCGCCCGCGTCCGTGTGGATCCAGAACTTCCTTCCCACGCCGGGGAGTTCGGCCTCGTGCATCTTCACGGTCTGACCTCCTTGGGGACGAAAACAATTCTGGCGAGTCGCCGAGACGATCGTGTATCCTCTGCCGGATTTAATGCACAGCGTAGGGGACGGCGCGGGACGTGTCAATGCGGGAATAAAGGCGGGTTGGAGGTTGCTCGCCGTCCAAGCGCAAGCGCCGCCATCGAGGGCGGCGAGGCTCCGGGACACGATCCCCCGCGGGACCGGAGCGAACGGGCATCTGTTCGGGGGCCGGCAGAAGGAGGCGTCATGCATCGGTTTCGCAATGTCGCGGTTCTGGTGATCGCTCTCGTCCTCGCAATCGGAAGCACGTTCGCAGTCGGCATCGCCGACGAGCACCCGGCCGAGCATCCGGGCGCGGAGGCGAAGGAGTTTACGGCCGCCGAGATCAAGAAGGCGATGATGGACCACATCAACAAGGGAACCAAGGCCGGCGGAGGCGCGTTCAAGCTCAAGGACGCCGACGGCGGCGGCAGGGAGCTCTCGCTCAAGTTCGTCCAGATCCACGATCCCGTCCGCAAGATCGCGGGGAAGAGGTACTTCGCCTGCATCGACTTCCAGGCCGCGGGCGGCGCGAAGGGCCAGCTCTACGACATCGACTTCTGGCTCGCGCCGAAGGACGGTCAGCTCGTCGTGACCGAGACGAAAGTCCACAAGGTGCCGGTGAAGAACGGCGCGACGTGGGCCAAGAAGGAGCGCTACAACTTCGACGGCGACAAGCCGGTCGTCGTTAACTGATTTCCCATCCATTCCGGAGCCCCGCCCCTCGATGCCGAGGGGCGGGGAACTGCTCATGACGCGCGCATCCGTGTTCTTTCTTGCGTTCGTTTTCCTTGCCGGCCCTCTTGCCGCCGGCCCGGGGGCGGAGGCGTCGTCCTCGCCTTCGGACAGACGGTCGTTCCGTTTCACCTACGAAGCCGTTGTTTCGAAAATCGATCCGTCGGCCCGGCGCGTTGAGATGTGGCTTCCGGTCGCCGCCGACACCGATGTCCAGCGGGTCACGGACCTTAAGGTCGAGGCCCCGTCGGGCGTGTCCTCCCACCTCGATCGTGAGTACGGCAACAAGATCCTCAACGTTGCTCTCGATCCGAAGGGGGCGGAAAGCCTTCGAGTCCGCGTCTCCTACACCGTCCTGCGGAAAGAAGACCGGCGTTCCCCGGTCCGAATGACTCTCCGAGAAGTCCGGAGTCCTTCCCCCGTGTCGGACAGGTTTCTGCAAGGGGACCGGCTGGTCCCGGTCGACGACTTCATCAGGTCGATCGCCCGCGAAGTCACGCTCGGGAAGTCCACTCCCCTCGAAAAGGCGGAGGCGATCTACGAACACACCGTCGAGACAATGAGGTACGACAAGAGCGGAACGGGCTGGGGGAACGGCGATCTCTATTATGCCTGCGACATCCGCAGGGGCAACTGCACCGATTTCCACGCGCTCTTCATCGGCCTCGCGCGCGCGGCGAGCATCCCGGCCAAGTTCGTGATCGGATTTCCTATCCCCGCGGAGAGGGGACGGGGATCGGTCGCCGGGTACCACTGCTGGGCGGAGTTTTACCTGGACGGGTTCGGGTGGGTCCCAGTCGACACCTCCGAGGCCGCGAAGGACAAAGCAAGGAAGGCGTACTTCTTCGGCACGCTCGATCCCAATCGGATCGAGTTCACGACGGGGCGCGACATTCTTCTCGCGCCTCCGCAGAATGGCGAGCGTCTAAACTACTTCATCTACCCATACGTCGAAGTAGACGGAAAGGCGCACGCCGAGGTGGAGAAGAATTTCGCCTACCAGGACATGCCCGATTTTCCGCGAAAGGCGTTCCTCTTCCGGCGGGCGTTGCAGTAGATGGCGGCGTCCCCGTAGACGCCCGCGACGACCATCGCGCGGACGAAGACGCGGGAGAGCCATTCCATTGCGGAACCTCCCGGTTTCCGGTACTCTGCCGCCCCTCGCGTGAATTTTCAGCGGCTTCTACGGATCAGGAGATTGGGTGTGACTCAAGCCCCAGGCGCTCTGGAAGTGTTTCTTGTCTTTCTCAAGCTCGGACTGACTTCGTTCGGGGGGCCCATCGCCCATCTCGGCTACTTCCGCGATGAGTTCGTGAAGAGGCGCCAGTGGCTTGGGGAAAAGGCGTACGCCGAGCTTGTGGCCCTGTGCCAGTTCCTGCCGGGACCGGCCAGCAGTCAGGTGGGCATCGCCCTCGGCATCCAGCGCGCGGGCCTTCCCGGGGCGGCGGCGGCCTGGTTTGGATTCACGATGCCATCCGCTCTCGCCATGTTGGCCTTCGCCTACGGGATCTCCCATTTTCCGGAGACGGCCGGATCCGGCTGGGTCCACGGTCTCAAGGTCGTGGCCGTGGCCGTCGTCGCGCAGGCGGTGTGGGGGATGGGAAACACGCTCTGCCCGGACCGGACGCGCGCAACGCTGGCGATCGCGGCCGCCGCCGCCACGCTGGCTTGGCCCGGCGCGCTCGCGCAGATTCTCGTCATCGTTGCCGGCGGACTCGTTGGGCGGGTGTTTGTCCCGACTTCGGGCGACGGGCCTCATGAGCCGCTTGGCGTTCCGATTTCAAGAAGGATGGGTCTGGCGTTCCTGGTCGTCTTCTTCGGACTGCTCATCGCTCTTCCAGTTCTCACGGCGGCCCACGGAGGCCGCGCTCTCAGTCTTTTCGACGCGTTCTACCGCGCCGGCGCCCTCGTCTTCGGCGGAGGGCACGTCGTCCTTCCGCTCATTAGAGCGGAAGTCGTGCCGCCGGGCTGGGTCAGCGACGCCGATTTCCTCGCCGGCTACGGCGCCGCCCAGGCCGTGCCCGGGCCGCTCTTCACCTTCGGCGCTTATCTCGGATCAGTGATGAACGGCGAGATTGGCGGCTGGTTGGGAGGGCTGATCGGGCTTGCGGCAATCTTCCTTCCAGCGTTCCTGCTTCTCGTGGGGGCTCTGCCCTTCTGGGAAGCGCTCAGGCGGCGCGGGGCAGTGGCATCGGCGCTGGGAGGCGTGAACGCGGCCGTGGTCGGGATCCTGCTCGCGGCGCTCTACGACCCGATCTGGACGACGACGATCCGCTCTCACTCGGACTTCATTCTGGCGATCGGGGGATTCGGAGCTTTGGTCTTCTGGAAAGTGCCGCCGATGTACGTCGTGGCCGGAACGGCCGCGGCCGCTGGGTTGCTGGCGATCTAGAGTCCTCGCTTGAACACCCGGCCCAGGAGGCGTCCCGTGATCTTCCCGGCCAAGCGGCGGGCGAGGCGCTCCTTGACCTTTCCCCTCTGGACGGCGCTGATGTCGCCCAGAATCTTCGCCGTCCAGTACAGGAGACTCCGGATCTTTCCGATCGTCATAATGCTCTTCCTCCGTCTGGTTCCGAGGTGACGTCTTGATAGCAGGCCGGGCGACGGCGACACAAGGGAATTCATCATCTCTTCGAACGCTGGGCTTCCTCTCATCGGCCGGGTTTCTCGCTTGGATGTCGTACGAGATGATCCGGAGTCCCGTTCTGGCCCTCTATGCCGGGTCGCTCGGCGTCGGACCCGCCGGGATCGGCTTCATCGTTGCGGCGTCCACCATCACGGGGATCTTCGTCAAGTTCCCCGCCGGCGCTCTCTCCGACCATCTGCCGAGGAAGCGCATCCTCCTGTTCGGAATGGCGGTCTTCGGACTCACGCCATTCGTCTATCTCTTCGCGGCGAATGAGATCGCCCTGACCGTCGTCCGCTTCTTCCACGGTCTGGCGACGGCCATCACGTCCCCCGTTGTCCTTGCCGTGATCGCGGACATGTTCCGCGAAAAGCGGGCGGAAGCGATGTCGTGGTACTCCTCGATCCAGATGACCGGGGGCCTGCTCGGACCCGTGATCGGCGGGGCGGTCGTTTACAGCGCCGGTTTTTCCCCCGTGTTTTTCTCGGCGGGGGCGGCCGGAACCCTGGCCCTGATCCTCCTGGCGCTTCGGCTGGATCTTCCGCCGAGGCCTGCCTCCCATTCGGAGGGCGGGGCCCCTCTGTGGTCCAGGCTGTTCGCCGGACTGCGGGAAGTCGCGGGAGACCGGAACGTCCTCGCGACCTCCGCCATGCAGGCCTCGCAGTTTCTGGCGACGGGCGCGATCCAGGCGTTCCTTCCCTTGTATGCGCTGTCCGTCGGTCTCAACCCCGCCCACGTGGGAATCCTCTTCGGCGTCCAGCTTGGCGTGACGGTCCTCTCAAAGCCGTTCCTTGGGCGGCTGTCCGATCGGATGGGGAGAAGACTCTTCATCGCCGGCGGTCTTCTCGTGACGGCCTGTTCGCTCGCGGCGATCCCGTGGTTTTCCTCGATGGGACTTCTTCTTCCGATCCTGGGCGTCTTCGGGATCGGCGTGGCGGCCGTCACGTCGTCCGCGCCCGCGCTCGTGGCTGACTTCTGCCGGGCGCGGCACTATGGTTCGGCCATGGGCGTCTTCGGGACGGTCATGGACGTCGGCCACGCCGCGGGGCCGATCGCCGCCGGCCTCCTCGTCGCGGCGGCCGGCTACCGGACGGCCTTCCTCGCCCTCGCCATCGTCCTTGTCCTCTCGTCCGCGACGTTCTTCATTACAGTAAGCGAGCGCGGACAGACGGGTTGACCCGGGTTAACGTCCCGCGAGGTTTTCCTTTTCCTTCAGACGGCCGGAGACGAATTTGTGGAGAAGGCTCGATATCAGCGTCTGATATGGGATCCCTTCCTCAAGCGCACGCTTCTGAAGGGCCATCAGGTCCTTGCCGGAGATCCGGATATTGATTCTGCGATCCTTTCTGAACGCGGCCTCCGCATACCTGCCGAATCGCTGTTTCTCGCTCTTCAGGCGGGAAACGGATTTCCATTCGCCGCGTTCAACCGATTCGAGGATTTTCTTTTCCTTTAGGTCTGTCTTAGCCATGATCCTTCTCCCCTCCCAGATACCGCTTCGTGGCTTTGCGGCTTGGGATAATCGTCTTCAGGATCACTTCGTCTTCGGTTTCCAGAAACGGCACCAAGTACGCATATCCCTCCACGTTCATGACAAGGATGCGCTGTCCGCCGTATCTCTCTGGATTCGGATGCTCCAGGATGTCCAGGATGTCTCCGCGTTCGATATGCAAGACTATCTCCTCGAAGGAAATCCCTCGTTCTTCCTTGAGCTTTTCGTTCTTTTCGTTATCCCATGCAAAGTATTTCACGCCTTGATGACGATAGCCGAATGTGTGCCTGATGTCAACCATGCCGCGGACGTCGTCCAAAAGGGCGCTGTCGGTTCTGTGCGGACTCCAAACAAAGTCCCGACGTTGTTCTTGACACGGGAACCGTGGAGGCGTATAAGTGAAGGTGAAAGTCGTTTTCAATATATCTATTCCGGGAGGAGTGGCCGTTGGTTGGCGGAGAGGAGGCATTCCAGGCTTACCTGGGGCGTCGGGGTCTTAAGAAGACGCGCCAGCGGGACGCGATCGTCCGCGAGTTCGTCAAGGCGAGGCGCCACATCACGGCCGAGGACCTGCACCGGACGGTGGCGCGGCGGCACCCGGCGATCGGCCTCGTGACTGTCTACCGGACGCTCAGACTGCTCGAGGGAGCCGGCCTGGCCAAGGAGCGCCGGTTCGGGAAGACGGAGTCGTGCTACGAGCCGGTGCTGGGCGTCGGGCACCATGACCACCTGATATGCACGGCGTGCGGCGGGATTTTCGAGTTCGAGAACGTCGAGATCGAGGGTCTTCAGGACCGGGTGGCCTCACAGCACGGGTTCCTGATCCAGGACCACAAGCTGGAGATGTACGGTATTTGCCGGGAATGCAGGAAGCGCGGTGAAAGGCGAAGAAGATAAATTCGGAGGTGGGAGTTCGGAGGGTTCATTCCGCATTCTCAATCTGAACATTAAACTCTGAACTAGAAACTGTATTTGCTTGGAGGATGCAATGGCAAGCGTAATGCTCGTGACATGGCGCGAGTCGCTCGAGGCGGCGATCATCATCGGGATCCTCCTGACGGCGGTCAGGAAGATGGGCGATACGAGAGGGGCGGCCGGAATCTGGGGGGGCGCCGCGCTCGGCGTTCTGGCGAGCCTGGTCCTCGGCGGAATCGTCAATCTGTACGGGTTCGCCTGGAGCGGCCCCGCCGAAAAGTGGATGGAACTGGGCGTATTCTCCCTGGCGGCGGTCCTGCTCGCGCAGATGCTCGTGTGGATGCAGAAGAACAAGCGGATCCTTCGGGGCGAGATCGAGCGCAGGGCGGAGGAGGCACTGACGCGGGGGGCTTGGGGCGGCGTCATGGCGATCGCGTTCCTGGGCGTCCTCCGCGAAGGGGCCGAGACGGTCCTGTTCCTGTGGAGCATCATGCTTCAACAGACGGAGACCGTGAGCCATGCGTCCCTCCTCGCGGCGGGCGTCGGCGGGATCGTTCTGGCCGGCGGCCTGGCCTGGCTCTTTTTCGCCGGGATCTCCCGCCTGCCCGTCGCCTGGTTCTTCCGCGTCTCGACGGTCCTCCTCGTTCTCCTGATATCGGGACTCGCGGCGAGCGCGGTCCATGAGGCGGTCGAGCTGGGCCTCGTTCCGCCCCTTATGAATCCCGTCTGGGACACGTCATGGCTTCTTGACCACAAGAGCCTTGCCGGGACGGCCGTCCGGACGCTGACGGGCTACCGATCGAAGCCGGCGCTGACGGAAGTCCTGGCGTACGGCGCGACGCTCGCGGTCGTGAGCTTCCTGGTGCACAGGGCCGGGAAATCATCCGTGCGCACTGGGATCGGCTCGTAGGATCTTTCCCGATCCCGGTTTTTCTCTAGTCTTCCCCCGATCCCCCCGGCCGCGTCCTGCGCGCTCCGCGGTCGGGGGGGGACCGAACGACGCGTTGCATCATCCGGAGGTTCATCTTGCACGAGCACAGCGCATCCGCGCCCGGCCCGCACGAGGGCACGGACCGCATCGTTCTCCTCGGCAATCCGAACGTCGGCAAGAGTTCGGTCTTCGGCCTCCTGACCGGGAAGTACGTCACCGTCTCCAACTATCCCGGGACGACGGTTGAAGTGAGCACTGGAAACGCCGTCTTCGGCCGCCGCAGGGCCGTTGTCATCGACACGCCGGGCGTCAACTCGCTCGTGCCCACGTCGGAGGACGAGCGGGTGACGCGCGACATCCTGCTGGCCGAGGCGCCGAGGGCCGTGATCCAGGTCTCCGATGCCAAGAACATCCGGCGGAGCCTCCTCCTGACCATCCAACTCATCGAGATGGGTCTCCCCGTCCTCCTCGACCTCAACATGGACGACGAGGCCCGTTCGCGCGGAGTCTTCGTGGATACGGGACTCCTCGCCGGGAGGCTCGAAATTCCGGTCGTGACGACGGTCGCCGTTCAGCGGCAGGGAATCGACGCCCTCAGGGAAGAGGTTGACCGCGCCCGGCCGTCGTCGTTCAGGGCGGTTTACGACGCTCCCATCCAGGACGGGATCCGCCGGATCGCCGCCCTTCTTCCGGACGCCCCGATCTCGCGGGAGTCGATCGCCCTGATGGTCCTCGCGGGCGACGCGTCTCTCAAGCAGTGGCTGAACGCGCGCCTCGACTCGGCGGCGGTTCAACGCCTCGAAGAGATTCGGGAGGAGGTCCAGCGCGGGTACGGTTTCCCTCTCGCGTACGTCATCAACGAACAGCGCCTGCGGACCGTGGATCCGATCCTGTCGTCCGTCGTAACCCGGCTCCCGCCGGCCGGTTCACAGTGGGTCAGGGCCTTCGGGGAGTGGTCCATGCACCCGGTCTGGGGAGTGCCGATCCTTCTCCTTGTACTTGCCCTCATGTACTTCTTCGTCGGACAGCTCGGGGCGGACGTCCTGGTCGGCTTTTTCGAGGAGACGGTTTTTGGCCAGTTCCTGAACCCGTGGGCGACGCGCCTTGCCGCGCTCCTCATCCCCTGGAAACCCCTTCAGGACCTGTTCGTTGGGGAATATGGGATCGTCACGATGGCGCTCACGTATGCCATCGCGATCGTCCTCCCGATCACGACGACGTTCTTCATCGCGTTCGGCGTTCTCGAGGACAGCGGGTATCTTCCCCGCCTTGCCGTTATGCTCAACAAGATTTTCAAGGCGATGGGTCTCAACGGGAAGGCCGTCCTCCCGATGGTCCTCGGCCTCGGGTGCGACACGATGGCGACGATGACGACGCGGATCCTGGAGACGCGAAAAGAACGGATGATCGTGACGCTTCTGCTCGCCCTCGGCGTTCCCTGTTCGGCCCAGCTCGGCGTCGTGACGGGGATGGCGGCTACGCTTCCCTGGGCTGGCATCGCGGTCTGGGTGGGGACGCTGGTCGGCGTGATCTTTCTCGTCGGGTTCCTTGCGGCGCGGATCTTCAAGGGGGACGACACGGAGTTCATGCTGGAGATCCCGCCAATCCGGCGTCCCCTCGTTTCCAACATTCTGGTCAAGACGGCCGGACGGGTGGAGTGGTACCTGCGCGAAGCCGTTCCCCTCTTCATTCTCGGGACGCTCTTCCTGTTCGTCCTGGACCGGTTGGCCGTACTCGCGTGGCTGACGGGGTTGACGTCGCCGCTCGTGGAAGGCGTCCTGGGTCTTCCGGCCCGGGCGACCGAGGCGTTCCTCGTCGGGTTCCTCCGGCGGGACTACGGCGCGGCGGGTCTGTTCGCCCTCCAGAAAGCCGGTCAGATGGACGCCCATCAGGTCGTCGTGTCGCTCGTCACGATCACGCTGTTCGTTCCGTGCATCGCCAACTTCTTCATGATGATCAAGGAGCGGGGCTTTCGGCCCGCCCTCGGAATGGCGGCTTTCATCTTCCCCTTCGCGTTCCTCGTCGGAGGGGTCATCAACTGGGTGTTGACGCGATTTCCGATCGTGTAGCGCAGAGGCATTTGAACCGCGGAGAACGCAGAGGGCGCGGAGGAAAGGCGGTTGAAATGGAAGAACTCTGCGTTCTCTGCGATCTCTGCGGTAGGATTGGGCGCAAGGAGGAAAAACATGGTTGAGCTTTGTCCCCCGCACGGCGAAGAAGACCAGATCAAGAGGCAGAAGCTCGAGGAGATCCTGGAACAGATCTGGACGCTCCGCGAGGAGGGGAAGACGCGCGTCTCCGACATTCTCTCGGTTACGCTGGAGGCGGATCCGCGGTCGCTCCTCGATCATCTGGTCCGCGAAGGGCACTTGAAGATGGCCGGAGACGAGGTCGCCCTGACGAAAGCGGGCGACGAATGGGGGCGGGGGATCGTTCGCCGGTTCAGGCTCTCGCGCCGTCTTCTCGTGGACGTATTCGATCTGGGGGACCAGGAGGCGACGCGCCAGGCGTGCGAGTTCGAGCACATCCTCTCGCCCCAGGTGACCGACTCCGTCTGCACTTTCCTCGGGCATCCCACGACGGCCCCGGACGGCAAGCCGATCCCGCGGGGAGACTGTTGCGCCAAGTACCGGTTGGACCTGAAGCCTCTTGTCTCCCGCCTTTCGGACCTGGCGCCCGGGGAGGCGGGGCGCGTCGCCTTCATGACGCCGGGTTTTACGTCCCGCCTGCCGAAGCTGGGGGCGATGGGGCTCGTTCCCGGGAGCACGGTCCGGCTCAGGCAGAAACAGCCTTCGATCGTCCTCGAGATCGGCGAGACGACCCTCGCCGTGGACGAGGAGATCGCGAAGGAGATCTTCGTGAAGAGGGTGAATGGGTGAGTCGGTGAATAGGTGAATCGGTGAGCCGGTGAATTGGGAGGGCAAATGCGTCTGAAACCGCTTGGGATCGCCTGTTTCTTTCTCGCCTCCATCGCGGAGGGGAAGGGCGCGAGTCTGGCAGTCAAACCGGGTCTTACGCTCCCGACCGGCGACGAAGCGAAGGGGCTGGGCGCGGGGAAGACCCGCTACGCCCTGTTCCTCCTGGCGACGGCGGACCTGGGATCCTCCGCCGTCCATTTGAATGCCGGGTTCAAACGGAACGAGAACAGCGTGGACGAGCGAAAAGGGATCTGGCACGTCTCAGTGGCCGGGGAGGCCGGCGTGACGAAGAACCTCAAGGTTGTCGGAAACGTCGGAACGGAGCGGAACACGGACAGGTCGTCCCGGGCCGATCCGGCGTTCGGCCTCGTCGGTCTCATCTATTCCGTCTCCGAGAGCCTGAGCCTGGACGCGGGAGTCAAGGCCGGGCTGAACGGGCCGGAGACCGATTCCACCTTCCTGGCCGGGCTGGCGTACAGGTTCTAGTATTGCAAATCGTAAATAACGAAACATTTTGTTTGGGGCTTACCCGCGGTCATGTAGGTTGGGTTAGCGGCTTTATCGCGTAACCCAACAAACCGAATATTCGCCAAGATGGTTTTGTTGGGTTACGGCGCAAAAAACCGCGCCTAACCCAACCTACACATCCGCGGAGGATGTTCCGTAATCAATGGGTTCGGATACTAGCGCCATCCGCTCCTCTCCAACGTCCATTGTGAACCCAGCCGCGCCGTGATAAAGTTGACGTCCTATGGACGCGCCATCCGTCAATATAGATCTGCTTCGAAGCCGGGCGGCGGACATCCGTCGCGAGGTCCAGGAACTTCGGGGCTACGGCTCTCTTCCCTTGAAGGAGTTCGTCGGGTCTTCCGAGAAGGTCCGGGCGGCCCGCTACGCGCTGGTGGTCGTGGTCGAGGCGGCGTCCGCAATCTGCAACCACCTCGTCTCGCGGCGGGGCAGGGCGCCGGAGAGCTATCCGGCCTGCTTCGAGCTGATGGCCGACCTGGACATCCTGGATTCCGGTCTTGCCGGCCGGCTCATCGGTCTCGCGCGCCTCCGGAACATCCTCGTTCACGGATACGGGCGCGTGGACGATGCCCGGGTCCACGCCCACTTGAAAGACGGGCTTCGGGATCTCGATGCGTTTCTCGGGCAAGTGGCGACATATCTGGGGTTCACGTCCGACGAACTGGGAGCAGTGTAGCAGGCTGCTGAAAAACAGTCCCGCGGGGCGGGACGCGCGGTGCAGGGATGCACCGCCAAATCGCGCAGATTTGGTGTCAAGCGATTTGAAAGACTTGCGCGAATTCACTTCGCGCAAGTCGTGGCTGAATAAGCCATGGATGGACTTTTTCAGCATCCTGATAGAAGGGGGCCGTCCTTGCCGAGGGAAGGAATCGTTCCGGGAACCATCGCGCGCAAGTCGATCCCGCGCGGAGAACGCGAGAGGATCCTTCAAGATGTCGCGGCGCGTTTGCGGGAGTTCGGTGAGCTTCTTTTCGCCTATGCATTCGGTTCCTTCGTTGAGGACCGCGATGCCGGTGACGTGGACATTGCCGTGTCCGTGGACCCTGGAAGGATAGAGGGTCTGGATCCGCTCGATCTTGAGCTTGCTCTCGTCGAGGTGGTTGAGCGCTTGTCTGGCCTTCCCGCGGATGTCGTCGTCCTCAATGATGCCCCGCTGGGTCTTCGCATGTCCGCCATCAACGGGAGGCTTCTGTTCTCCAGGGATGAAGATCGACGCCTGTCGTTCGTCGAGCGGACCGCTCTTGACGCCATGGACACGGACTACCTTCGGCGTCAGTCCCTCAAGGATCTCCTCACAGCCGGGGCGTCGCGGTGACGCCACGGGCCGTCTCTCTCCTCGTCGGGGCGCTGTCTCTCCTCGTCGCCGCTGGTTGCGGCAAGAAAGATGGGTCTCCAAAGACGGGACCCGGGGCGGCGGCCGTCAAAACAGCGGTCATTGCGGGGGTCGATCTTCCTCGGACCGTGGAGGCGGTCGGGACGCTCCAGGGGTGGGAGGAGGTGACGGTCTCGGCCGAGGTTCCGGGCGTCATCGAGAAAGTCCATGTCGATCTCGGGGACGCGGTTTCCGAGGGCCAGCCGCTCGTCCAGATTTCCACGAAAGAGCTTCGCGCGGCGTTCGAGCGGGCGGAAGGCGCGGCAGTCCGTGCCGAGGCCCAGGCCGAGGAGGCCGCTCGGCGGCGGGCGCGGGCCGAGGAGCTTCACAAGCGGGGCCTCATCTCCCGGCAGGACGCCGAGGGGCTCGACGCCGACGCCCGTGCGGCCAATGCGGCGGTGCGCGAGAAGAAGGGAGATCTGGATGTGGCTCGCGTCCGGCTGGACAACGCGACGATCCGGGCCCCGATCAGCGGCTCCGTCCGGCGTCGAAACGTCTCCGCGGGCGAATTCATCGAGGACAAGAAGCCGGTCATGGTGCTTGTCTCCTCGCATCCCTTGAAGCTCTCCGTCCAGGTCCCCGAGCGCTATGTGGCCGAGGTCAGGCCCGGCCAGCCGGTGGAGGTTTCGGTCGAGGCGATCCCGGGCCGGACTTTTTCCGGGAAGGTCACCCGTGTCGCGCCGGCGATCGTGGTCGAGAGCCGCGCGTTTGCCGTCGAGGCTGAGGTCCCCAACAAGGGCGGTGTCCTGAAGGCCGGCTCGTTCGCGAAGGCCGCGATCCGGACGCGGATCGACCGGGGCGTTTCCGCCGTGCCGGAAGCCGCCGTTCTCACGCAGGCGGGAACGAGCAAGGTATTCGTTGTGGAGAGCGGCAAGGCGCGCGCCCGCGCCGTGGAGACGGGCCGCCGGATCGACGGGCGGATCGAGATCGTGAAAGGCGTCAAGCCCGGCGAGCGCGTCCTCGTCTCCGGCCACGCCCGCCTTTCGGACGGAGACGCGGTCGAGGAGAAATAGCGCCGGATCCCTTCCTTCTAATTCCCCTTCTTGACCGGACCGAGGGGCTTGTTGGGATCGTACTTGTTCGCGGGACTCGCGGGGTTGTCGAGGGAGTATTTGTTCAGGATGCCGAGCGGATTGGCGGGATCGTACTTGTTCAGAGGATTGAGCGGGTTCGCTGGGTCGTACTTGTTCGCCGGGCTGAGCGGACTATCGATCCCGTAACGGTTCAGCGGGCTGAACGGGTTCGCCGGGTCGTACTTGTTCGCGGGGTTGAAGGGGTTCTTGTCGTAAATATAGTACCGGCCGGCGTCGTTGCCTGGCGCCGGCTTGGCCGCCGCGATCGCGGCGAAGAAGAATAGCAGAAGGAGCCCGAGAACTCTCCGGCCAGTCATGGGCATTCTTTCGACCTCTTCTTGTCATTCCCGCCCCGCATCAAGCGCGGGGTAAACTTCAGCGGGAATCCAGAAGTCGTTGAATTCACAAGCACTGGATTCCCGATAGAAAC
>MHEK01000072.1:12504-16875 GCA_001803795.1 Nitrospirae bacterium RBG_16_64_22 | reverse complement strand
TTGTTGGCTTTGCCCCTGTCCGGCTATTCCCGATACCGCGGCTTGTCCCGCGGCCGTCGCCGTGCTCGTGATTGCGGCCGACGTTCCCGCCGCCGCCGCCTGAGTCGTCGTGCTGGACGACGTCGAGGCGCCGGGGAAGAACTTCTTCACCGCCTTGTCGGCAAGGTTCGTCGCCACGGTGCCCAGGAAAGCCCCCGTGAACGCCCCGACGGACGTCTGGACGACGACGCCGAGGAACCTCTTGGCATAGGCCCCGAAACTGTGCTCCGACTCCCACTGGGCCGCGGCCTGCGACGAGACCTTGGCCTGCCGGTCCAATTCGTCCTGCCACTTGGCTGACTGAGCCTGGATGGCCGCCTCCCTCTCGCGCTTCTTCTGGAGGTTCTGGGCCGCCGCCGCGCGCTCCGCCAGCACGAGCTGTCTTTCTGCCTCGATTTCTTTCTCCTCGCTCTGGATTCTCGCCTGTCGGGCCTGCTGGTAGTTTCGATGCATGCTGTAGTTGGCGGGGATCTGGGCATCTCCGCGCGGCGTCTTTGCTGTCTCTTTCTCGGCCGACATCAGTGCGCTCATCCGGTCTGGCGACGCCGTCGGCGGAGGAAGCGGTCTGGTTGCGTCGGCGTGAGGAACGGGGGATTCCTTGCCCTTTCGGGACATCGCCATCTCGAGGACCAGGAACGCCGTCTCCATGTCCCGCTCGAACGTTTCACGGGAGAATGTGAGCTGTATTCCCGGAGCCACGTCGACGACGTGGGGACGTCCCTTGACGATCTTCCCCTGATCGAAGAGGTCTGCGGCTTCGACGATCGCCTTCTCGATCCGGCCGGCCAGGCCGGGATCGGAGCTTCCCGTGGCGGCCGTCGCGGGAAGGAGGAGGAAGAGCAGAAAAGCGCTCGCGGCAATCACGGAACTATTTCGTCTTCTCATCGGTCTTTCCTTTCGCTCTTGGCGAGGCCGCGGCTTCCTTCTCGGCCGCAAGGAGCTTGTAGAGGTGCCGATCGGCCCGCTCGCGGTATGCCGCATCCTCCGATGCCTGCTTGACCCTGAGCCAAGCCAGGCGCGCTTTCTGGTTCTGTCCCGTCTGCTCGTAGAGGATGGCGAGATTGTTGAGGGCCGAGACGTCCTTCGGAACCTTCCGGGAATAGACTTCCAGATGGCCGACCGCATTGCCAAGAAGTCCTTTCTCGCCGAAGCAGTAGGCGAGGCCGAAGTGCGATTCCACGAGGTCCGGGTTCTGGGCGAGCGCCTTCCTGAACGAGTCGATCGCCGGATCGCACTGTTTCATGTTCTGATGCGCTTTTCCCATCGCCAGATGCGTGAGGGGGGCTTTCGGGACGAGCGGGATCACCCTCTTGTAGAAGGAGAGGGCGCGGCCGAATTCCTTCGCCTGGAAGAACGCATCGCCGAACGCCTTGAGGGGGGCGGGGTCATTCGGGAAGAAGGAGAGAGACGATTCGGCGAACCTGGCGGCCTCATCCGCCTTTTTCGTTGCGAGAAGATGCTGTAAATAGAGGATGCGGGCGTCGAGGAAGGAGGGCGAGATCTCCATGCTCTTGCGGAGGTCGAGGACGGCCGCGTCCTGTTGTTCGAGGCTGAACCGGACGACGGCCCGTTTGAAGAGTGCTTCTGCGTTCCCCGGGTCTTTCGCGACAGCGGCATTCAGGTGTCGTACGGCCGAGTCGAGCCATCCTCGGTCCTTCTTCCCGGAAAATTCGTGCTTGAGGAGATAGGCGTCCGCGGCGCCGAGGCGGGCCTTGACGAAGACGGGGTCCCGCTCGATCATCCCTTCAAAGGCGGCCAGCGCCGTGTCGATGCCCGCGAACCCCTCCTGGTTCAGCGCCTGGACGGTCCGGGCATATGCGTCCTCGATGCTCTCCGCCGCGCCGATGGAAGCCGGGAAGAACAGAACGACCGCCGCTGGAACGATGAGTGCGGATCGAAGCCCTTTCAATGCATTCATTTCGGATCCGTGTCCTGTTTTCCTACGGCCGCGCCGATGTCGCGACGTTGTGAGATTTGTAGCATTGCTTGGCGCAGGCAGAAGAGGAGTCGAACTTGTGCCGCCAGCATCCGAAGCCCTGGTTGACGCACGCGCCGCCCGCCGGGTTGGCACAGGCGGGGGACGTATTCCTGGGCTTGGTGTCGTACGAGACGGATACGCTGGAACTCGCGCTGCTGTTGCACCGGCAAATGCAGTCCCACAACGCCTGCGTTCCGGTCGAGGAAGGCGGAGGGGGCGCCGCGGCCGTTGTCGCGGGCGAAGACGCCGTGGGGGATTTTGGCTTTTCGCCCGTTCTTGTGTTGGCCCATTCCGCGCAGTCCGTCACAGTTTGACGCCTGTCGCTGTAGCAAACGACCCGCTTGATGCAGACCCAGTCGGGCCCTCCAGGTTTCTGGTTCTTGCACGGTGTTCCCGTCGGCCGGCCGGACGAGCCTGCTGGAGGCTTCTGGGAGCCTGAAGACGCCGGTTTCGATCCGCCAGAAGATGACGACGAGGCCGGCGCACCCCCGGCGGGCGCCGTCGCGCCTCCGCTCTGGGTTGAGGACGCTCCTCCCGATCCGGAGGCGCCGCCGGGAGGCGTCTGTGCGGGCGTCTGTTCCCTGGATGCGCTTCCTGAACCTGGATCAGCCCCGCCGGAAGACGACTGGGTTTGGGTCAGGGTCTTCGGCTTGATCCCCATCCGCGACGACGCCTTGTCGCCGGCGGCTGTTCCGACGGTGCTCCCGAACCTGTCGATCCCCGTGGCGACGCCGCTCGTGATCCCGCCCGCGACGCCCTCGGCGATGACGTTTCCGACGGAACCCTGGCGATCCCTCTGCTGATCCTGCTCGGCGGCCGTGTGCTCCCTTCGCTGTCCTGTCACGGCGCGGTCGGTCTCCCGGCCTTGCGAATCGATCTTTCCTTTCTCCCTTTCGTTGCGGGCCTGATCGCCGGCTATTCGTTCCGTCAGCGCGGCGCCCGCGTCGCCCCGCGCCTGATCGGCATCCTCCTTGGACTTCGACGCGCGGTCTCTGGTATACGAATCGGCCGCATTTGTGTTCTGGGCCAGCTTCGTTCCGTCGCTCGGATCGGCCGGCGACTCCTTTCGCTTCTCCTTGTCCGTTGCGTCGGTTCTCGTTTCCGACGTCCTGAGGTCCGAGAGTCTGTCTCCGTCCTTGTCTCCCGGCGGGGCCGCCTGGCCTTCGGGTTTCGATTGGCCCGTCTTGGCCCCCGAAAGGCCCAGCTTATCCTTCAACTGGTCGAGCGCCCCCCTGTCGCCCTGATCCCACGCCTCGGCTGCTTTGCTTGCCTCGTCGCGGGAGGCGCCCTTCTCGACGAGCTTGTCTTCCAGTTTCTCCCTGGCCGCGGCCCTATCCGCGTCGGCCTTCTTGTTGATCTCGCGCGCCTCGAGGCCAGCGCGAAGATTGTCGACCGAGACGTTTTCTCTCACCTGGTTGATGACCTCGATGCGGGTATCCTTGTCGGTCAGGCCTGCTCCGATCTCCGCCACGTCACTTGCCGTTTCCTTCGCGAACTTTCCGGCCTTCACAAGCTGATTGGCCATGCCTTCTGCGACCTGTTTGGTCCGGTCCAAGACCGTATCGTCAGCCTTTGGACCCTCTTCACGTGCGCGCTCGGGAGGCGCAATGCCGAGTTCCTTGAACTTGGAATTGAGCGGTCCCTCGTCGCCGCGCGCTTTCGCCGCCATGATCTCCTTGACCTCGTCGCGGCCCATGCCGGCCTTGCGGAGCGTCAGGGCGGACTGGATATCGTAGGTTTCCTCGTGCCGCTTGTTGGCCTCCGCGATGGCCCTCTCGGCGGCGGCCTTGTCTCCAAGCCGCTCGCTGACCATGTCGTACGTGTCCTTGGCGCCTATTGCGGCCGAACCCAGCGGCGTAAGGCCCGCGACGCCGCGCGCTCCCGTCTTCATCATGCCCTCGACGTCGCCTTTCTTTGCCGCTTCCTTGAAGTCCTCGGCATCAGAAAGTATCCCAGCGGCATTCATCGCTTCGCCCGCTATATTGATGCCCTTGCGTACGGCACCCATCGGCGCATCGGGGACGCCTGGGGCGCGAGGCTTCGCATCCGGAGCGTCCGCCACGCGTCCTTTGGGGCCTTCGGGAGCATCGACCGCGGGGCCTTTGCCTCTTGGCGAATCGACAGCGGTTTGTCCCGCGGACTTGCCGGTCGGTTCGGCGGCCGTCTTGGCCGATGGCGCGCCGTCCTTGATTGTGGGCTCGACAATGCGTTCGGAGGGGGGCTGGCTCCCTTTAGTTCCCGCAGGCTCGGGCGTTGTCGTTCTTCCGGCTGGCGAGCCCTCTGGCGCCGACTTCGGACCCTGCGCGGCCGGTTCGGGCGAAGACCTGCCGGAAGCCGAAGAGGACTCGCAGGCA
>MHEK01000072.1:0-12395 GCA_001803795.1 Nitrospirae bacterium RBG_16_64_22 | reverse complement strand
GCGCCCGCCGATTCGCGTGGAGTCTCGGCCGTGGTTGTCTTCCCTGAGGGCTCGGTTCGCGAGGGGGCGCCCTTGGGTTCCGAAGGCTCGACAGGGGATGCTTTCCCAGTAGGGGCAGTTTCGCCGGGAGGTTTCGTGCCTTTTGCGGTAGGTTCAGGCGAAGCCTTCCCCGCGCCCGGGCCTGAGGGCTCGCCCGCCGGGGCCTTTCCGGAAGGCTCGGGTATGTTCGCGGGTTTCCCGGACGAAGGGTCGACCTTTGGCCGAGACGATGCTTCCACAGCGCCCTTAGGCGTGCTTTCCGCCGGCTTGACCGCTCCGGTGCCCTCAGAGAGTCCGCCCGATCGGGACTGACCGGGATGTCCCCTCATCTCTTTCGCAACGCCCGCGGCGAACTCGTCTCCGTGGGCGGTCCGCAGGTTATCGATCAGTTGCCCCTTCTGGCTCGGGGACAGCTCGGAGGCGCTTCTGGCTATTCCTTCCTGGGCGGTTTTCGCAAGTTCCGGCTTGGTCTTCGAGATGTTCGCGAGGTTTTCGGCGTAGCTTTGCGTGGACTTCGCGAGCGAATGTTCGCCCAGCGTCCCGACATCCGCCGCTTGCCTGGCGGTCTTTGGGCCTCTCTCGCCCGCGACCGCCTTGACACTATCCGCGGCTGGACCCTGGGGTTTGGATGGGCTGACCCCGTGCTGCTCGGCTATTGTCTTTCCAACCTTGTCTATCCGTTCGATATATTTCCCAGCCTGCGACCGCGTCAACTGGGCCTCTGCTTCGAGCGCTCTTGCCCTGGCTTCGTTATGCGGCGCGGTTCGCCGGAGTTCCCTCGCCTGGCTGTCAAGAGTGTTGGCGTGATCCAGCTTGTTCTTGGCGAGGTTCTGCATTTCCTTTACGTATGCGTTGGCTTCGCCAACCCCGACCTTTCCCTTTCGCCGGAGCTTCGCCTCGACCTCCGCGGCCCTCGGATCCGTATACATCGTTCCGCCGCTCCTGTTCGTCTCGGCCGCGATCCGCCTGAACTCTTCCGGCGTTGTGTGGGAAGGCACGGGCATGAAGTCGGTATCAGTTCTCCTTGACCAATTCGCCTTTCCGTCAGGCTTCGCTCCGCCTTTCGCTAGAAACTCCTCCACCTTTCGATTGTAGGAGTCCCTGGTTCCCCTGATCTGTTCCGATGTGATCGGCTTTCCGGATTTTCCTCTTTCGACGAGGACGTCCGTATCCGTGCCGGGCTGGGGAGGCTTGTCCGCTTTTTGCTGAAGCTTGGCGGAGAGGCCGTTCTCGGCCGCCGCTTCCCGCACAAAGCGGTTGTTGATCTTCTCGAAGGATTTTTGGTTTGCCTGATAGACGTTCTCCGGGATCTTCCCGGCCAGGGCCATTTCGTTGATGGCTCTGTTGTTCTGAAAGGCTATCGCTTTCTGTTTCGGGGTCGCCGTGCGATTGGCGACGGCATGCGCCGCCTCAAGGACTTCGTCCGTCCATGAGAAAGCGATGTCAGGAATCGCTATGGATATGAACGCAAGAACAGCCAGCGCGCAGAGGGCGTTATTTCGCGGCCAACAATTTGTTCTTCGACCGATTCGCTCGATCGTTCGGGAGGACACTGTTCCTGGAGGCTTCATGGCGCTATCTCCGCGTTCCGCTCGCGTTCAAACGCTTGAAGAATCGATGCCGCGTGTGTCCTGTCTGCCTGGCGTGCGTCATCCGATCAAGACCCCGTCTCGACGAGCCTTACGTCGAGCTTGTTCGGCGTGACGCCGAGGACCTTGAGCCGGAAGTGGCCCGGATTGGCGAGCGTCAGTTCCTCGGCGAGCGTCTGGGAGTCGAAGGCCCAGACAATGTCGAAGATGGCGACTCCCGACACGAAGCTCCGCTGGACGATCTCGCGGGTCCCCTTGATCCGTTCGCGGAGGATCTGCTTTACGGCGGCGACCTGCCAGACCTGGTGGATGTCGCCGATGACTATCTGGATTCTCTGCGGTTCGCCGGAAGAGCCGCTTCCGAACCGGCCAAGGAGCTTCGGCATGAGCGAGGTGATGAGCGGCGCGGTCGCTTCGCGGATCGCCAGAGTGCCGCCGGCCACGTCGTCGACGTGGATCTTGACCGCGTCGTGGCTCTCCGTCGCCAGGACTTCCGCCGTGTCCGTGCGGATTGCCTTCAGGCTGACGGTCGCCTGATAGGATCGGAACGACGTGTCCTTGATCTGCTCCGCCGAGCCCTTGGCGACCGCCTTCCCGACGATGACGACGTCCGCGCCGAACTGGAGCCCGAGGGCCGCGGCCGATCGGGGTCCGCTGTTCATCGCCTGCAGGGCTTTGTCCCGGTCGATGTTCGTCCGGATCATCTCCGCGTCCACGACCTGGAGCCCCTTGGACATCAGGAACTCCGTCACGACCTTCTCCGCCTCTGCCACGTTGTGCGTGCCGAGGTTCTTCTCGTCGATCATCACCATGAACCGGGGGGCTTGGGCCCGTGCCCAGGCCGTCCCCGTCAGAGCGAGCGCGGCGACGGCCGCGATGCCGAACGTTGCTGCGGTTCTCGAAAGCTTACGGATGACCACGTTGATCGCTCCTAAGGAATGACGAGGGAAATCTCCTCCGACGGCTCGCTTTCGAGGCCCGTTCCGTCAACCGCGGTTACGCGGAACGTGAGGGTCTTCCCCTTCTTGACCTCTCCCCGAAAGGCGAAGCTCGGTCCGCTGGCTTCTCCCGCCTTGTCCCAGAACATGAAGCCTTTTTGCGACACGGCGTACTTGACGATGTCCGGCTCGGGATTGGGCTTCCACGAAACCAGCACTTGTCCGCCGTCGAAGACGGCCTTGATTCCCTGGGGGTTCTTCGGCAGGGGCTTCGTCGACGATTGGACCACGATCGAGAACTTGCCGATCAGTCCGTCCTTGTCGACGGCGCGCAAGCGGTAGTGGTGGGTCGATCCGTCCTTGAGGTCCTTGTCGACAAAACGATACGTGGATGCGGACACTTCTCCCACGTTCTTATTTGTGGAGGCGGGATCTTCGCCCCGGAAGATCTCGTACTTGGCGATATCCGACTCGGGATTGGGCTCCCATTCGACCGTTATCCGTTTGACCTCCTTCTCCCCCGTCCGTATGCCCGTCACCGGCGTGGGGACCGGCTTGGTGACAGCGATTGCGCGACGGGAGTCGGGGCTCTCTACATCCACGACGTTCACGGCCCGGAGCTTGTAGTAGTACCGGGTCTCGTCCGAGAGGCTCGCCTCTTCGCTGAAGTAGCCCTTCTTCCCTCCGTCCTCGAATTGAGTTTGCTCTCTTCCCTCGATCGATTTGATCATCTCGAACGGTCCCGACTCATGGCTCGCCCGATAGACGGCGTAACCCTTGACCTCCGGTTCGTTGACCGGGTTCCATGACAGGGAGACCTTTCTGGCTTCACCGCTCGCCGCTTTGAGTCCCGTGACCGGGGACGGGGGGCCCTTCGTCGTGGCCGCGGCCGTCCTCGAGGGGGGGGATTCGGTCTCCACGACGTTGAAGGCGGCGATCCGGTACGTATACGCCTTTTCGTCGTCCAGCCCTTCGTCGGTGTACGAGGCCCGGGATTGTCCGTCGAGCGTCTTGATCTTGGCCCATGTGTCGCCGGAGGTGCGGCGGTACACGTTGTATCCCTTGACGTTCGGGTCGAACGAGGCCTGCCACTGGAGGATGACCTTTCGGATGAGCCCGGACTGCGCCGAGAGACCAGTCACGGCGTCCGGCGGCCCCACTGTCGTGACGCGGACCGGCTGGCTTGGCACGGTCGTCATCCCCGAACGGTTCCGTCCGACCACCTTGTAATGGTACGTCTCGGCGTCGAGCAGGTTCCGGTCCTCGAAAGAGACGTTTCGGGAGGAGTTCTCGACCTTCCCAACCTCCTGATAGGATCCGCTTTCCGTTCTCCCGCGGAGGACCGTGTACGATTCGACCGCCTCCGGCGAATCGGGGACGACTTGAATGAACACACTCCGGACGCCGCCCCGAGAGGAGGCGATTTGCGGGACGGGCAGGTTCGCCGCGACGGTATCGCCGGCCTTGATCGCTTCCTGGAAGAGTTGTGAGACGAGGTTGTCCACCATTCTTTTCGCGAATGAGGAAAGGCCGATGGGAGACGGCGAGATGGCCGAATCCGAGACGCTCCAGACGACTCCGCCGTCGGAGACGTCGATCATCCGGGCGTTGATGCCGATCGCCGAGAGTTCCGAGGCGCCGGAGGCTTTGGAGCCGTACTCCGGGACGGTCCCGACGATGACGCCCTGGACGCCCAGCATCTTTCCCACTCGTATGGCGACGGCGCTTTCGGTCACGCCCTTGAGGCCCAAGGCCTGCTCGCCCAGGACCTGCTCCATCTGGCTTCTTTCGACGAGGTTGTACTTGTTCGTCTTGAGAAGAGCCGTGGCGAAGAGGTCCGAGATGCTCGAGCCGATGAGATCCGTCGGGGCCTTGAACGGAAGGACGGCGACCTTCTGGTATATTCGCTGGCTGGCCACCGGGCTGACATAGATCGTCGCCTTGACGTCCTTGTACCCGTCCGGCATCAGCATCTCGCCCCTGTCGACCTTCTGGGAAGACCCGCAGGACGCGGCGAGAAAGAGCCCGGCCGCCGCGATTCTCGAAATTCTCGACACGAAAATTCCATTCATGGACGATGCCCCTCAGATGGTTGACGGCGTTGCATACGATGCTCGCAATGCGTCCGGCGGAACCGCGCTCCGGGGAGTGGCGGTGCTATATCGCGCGAAAGTTTCGAGAGTCCAGGGTTTGGATCGGTTTGGCGAACGGTCCGGGGGTTTTCCGGGGAAAGTTGATGTCTGGGCAACCCGCGCGGGCCGTGGAGGGGAAGACAGTTCGTCGACACAGGAACCTCCTCCGGGGAGACTCAAGTTACGCCGTCCAACGGCCCTGTCGGATATTTGCGAGAGAAACATTAGCAAAAAGGTATGGGTACTATATAGCACATCCGCCCCCCTCTTGAAAAGCGGTCCGCGTGGGCAAGCATGACGAAAGAACCCGCCAAGATCCCTTGCGACTTGCGAACCGGGCCTCTCTGGGACATACTGACATTGCTGTCACTCCGCTCGAGTGAGGCCCCTTTCTGGAGTCCCTGATGTGGCTTGCTGACACGAGCGTCCGCCGGCCGGTCTTCGCGGCGATGCTCATCGCCTTCATCACGTCCTTCGGCGTCATGGCCTACAAGGACTTGGGGGTGGACCTTTTCCCCAAGGTCGACTTTCCGAACGTCTCCATCATCACGACCCTGGAAGGCGCCTCGCCGGAGGAGATCGAGACCCGGATCACCAAGCCGATCGAGGAGGCGGTCAACACGATCGCCGGGATCGACGAACTCCGCTCCGTCTCGCTCGAGGGTGTCTCGCGCGTCTACGTCCAGTTCCTCCTGGAGAAGCCGGTCGACACGGCGGCCCAGGAAGTCCGCGAGAAAGTCGCGACGGCCCTTCCGCTCCTTCCCGAGGGGACGGACCCGCCGCTCATCGAGAAGCTGGACCCCGACGCGGCGCCGGCCATCGCCCTCGCCGTCTCCGGCAGGCGGTCTCCCCGCGAGGTCACCGAGATCGCGAAGAAGCGCGTCAAAGAGCCGCTCGAGACCGTGCCGGGCGTCGGCTCGATCACGATGGTCGGCGGACGGGAGCGGGAGGTCCAGGTCGTCATCGATCCGCGGAAGCTCGAGGCCTACGGTCTCACGATCGCCGACGCGCGGGAGGCTCTCCGGAAGCAGAACCTGGAGGTCCCGGGCGGCCGGGTCACGTACCGGGAGCGGGAGCAGGTCCTCAGGACGATGGGCCGGCTGGAGAGGCCGGAGGAATTTGCGCAGATCGTCGTGGCGGTCAAGGCCGGGGCGCCCGTGCGGATCGCCGACCTGGGCCGCGTGGAAGACGGCGTCGAGGAGGCGCGGACGCTCTCGAGGCTGAACGGCGAGAGCGCCGTCTCCCTCCTCATCCGGCGCCAGTCCGGGACGAACGCCGTCGAGGTGGTCGAGCGGCTCAAGAAGCACCTGGACCGGGTCAAGAAGACCCTGCCGCCGGACATCAAGATCGCGGAGGTCCGGGATCAGTCCCGCTTCGTCAAACGCTCCTTCGGCGAGATCCAGTCCCACCTGATCATGGGCGCCGTCCTCGCCAGCGCCATCGTCCTCCTCTTTCTCCGGAACTGGCGGAGCGTCCTCATCGCCGCGGTCGCCATCCCCATCTCGATCATCGCCACGTTCACGGTCATCAAGGCCCTGGGGTTCACGCTCAACAACATGACGATGCTGGCTCTCTCCGTCTGCACCGGGATCGTGATCGACGACGCGATCGTCGTCCTGGAGAACATCTACCGCTACGTGGAGGAGAAGGGCGTCAAGCCGTTCGAGGCGGCGAAGGCGGCCACGGCCGAGATCGGCCTCGCGGTCATGGCCACGACCTTTTCGCTCGTCGTCATCTTCCTGCCGGTCGCCTTCATGGCCGGGATCCCCGGCCGGTTCTGGTACTACTTCGGCATTACGGCCACCTTCGCCATCATGATCTCGCTCCTCGTCTCCTTCACGCTCACGCCGATGCTGGCCTCGAAGCTCGTCCGCGCGGGTCACAGCGCGTCGAAGGAGGGACGGTTCTACCGGGCGATCGACGGCGTCTACGGCCGGATGCTCGGCTGGTCTCTCGCTCACCGAGGAGTCATGGTCGCCGCGGCCCTCCTGGCGGTGGGCTCGCTCATCGTCCTCTATCCGGCCATCGGGAAGGAGCTGGTCCCCGCGGACGACCAGAGCGAGTTCCAGGTGGACGTCAAGGCGCCCGAAGGTTACTCGCTCGAACGGACCGACGCCGCGATCCGGGAGATAGAGGGAAAGCTCGCGAAGATCCCAGGCGTGCAGGACGTCTTCACGACAATCGGTCTGGGAGAAGGAGGGATCGGCGGGCAGGTGAACTCCGCGAGCACGTACGTGGGCCTGGTCCCGATCAAGGAGCGGAAGGCGTCCCAGTTCGCCCTGATGAAGGAGGCGCGGAAGGTCCTGGCCGCCTGGCCGGAGCTGAGGGCGAGCGTCTCGCAGGTGTCGCGGATCTCCGGCGGCGGCCGGAGCATGCGGGACCTCACGCTCGTTCTCCAGGGACCGGACCTGGGCGAGTTGGACCGGATTTCGAACGCCCTCGTCGATGAGGGGCGGAAGATTCCAGGGTTCGTGGACGTGGACACGACGCTCGAGATGCAGAAGCCGGAGGTCCGGGTCTGGATCGACCGTCAGAAGGCGGCGGACTTGGGCGTGTCGGTCGAGGCGATCGCCCGTTCTCTCCGGACGATGGTGGGCGGGGAGGAGGTCACGAAGTACAAGGAGGAGGACGAGCAGTATCCGGTTCGGCTGAGGCTCCTTGAGGAGCACCGGAAGGACAAGGAAGCGATCGCGCGTCTGTCCGTGCCCTCGGCCCGCGGAACGCCCGTGCCGCTCGAGAACCTCGTACGGCTCACGGAGGAGCGCTCGCCGGCGCAGATCGACCGGTACAACCGCGCCCGGCAGGTGATGGTCGTGGCGAACTTCCAGGGGATCCATCTCAAGGAAGGGCAGGACCGGTTGGCCGAGAAGGTCCGGGGGATGAGCCTCCCGTCCGGCTACAACCACGTGTTCATCGGCCGGAGCAAGATCTACGAGCAGGCGATCTGGGGGTTCTTCTGGGCGACGTTGACCTCGATGATCTTCATCTACATGGTCCTCGCGGCCCAGTTCAACTCCTACCTCCACCCGGTCACGATCATGGCCTGCCTCCCGATCAGCCTGCCGTTCGGTCTCCTCTCGCTCATCGCGGCCGGGATGACGCTCAACGTCTACAGCATGATCGGCATGCTCCTCCTCTTCGGGATCATCAAGAAGAACTCCATCCTCCAGGTGGACTACACGAACACGCTCCGGGCGCGGGGCGTTCCGCGGGACGCCGCCATCGTCGAGGCGAACCACACGCGGCTGAGGCCGATCCTGATGACGACGTTCGCCGTCGTGGCGGGGATGCTCCCGATCGCCCTGGGGCGGGGGGACGGCGCGGCTTCCCGGGCGTCCACCGCGATGGTGATCGTGGGCGGCCAGATGCTGGCCCTCATCCTCACCCTCCTCATCACGCCCGTCGTCTATTCCTTGCTCGATGACCTTCGCGGCGCGCGTGCAAGCTGGCTTCAACGCAACAGGTAGTCGTGGTATCATTGGTTAACCGGAGGGGGGACTCGACTGTCCGTGGAGTTTGTGCTCGATCTTCTGGCGGCCGGATGGAACCAGGGATCGCTTCAGGAAAACTATCCGAACCTGACCGGGGAGCGAATACGGGCCGTGCCGGCATACGCGGCCGAGACTTTCCGGGAAGAGCGATTCTAAATTCTGCCGTCCACCGGGGCGGCGGCGTGAATGAGCGCTGAACAAGGAGGTGGATATATGGCAACTGCGACACTTGATGAAAAGAAACTAAAGAAACTGGTTAAATCGGCTCTGGCTGAAGCTCTCGAAGAACAGCGTACGCTTGTGCAGGACATCGTGGAAGATGCGATAGAGGACATTGCCCTCTCTCGCGCCATCGAGCAGGGGCTTGACACCAAACCAGTCACGCGTGATGCCGTCTATAGGATATTAGAGGGCAAAAAGTGAAAATCGAATTTAGAGACAGTTTTGCCAAGGACCTCAAGGTTGTCAAAGACAAATTCCTGTTGAAAAAAGTAAAGGCAATCATCGAAGCAATTGAACAGGCGGACTCGATTACACAACTGCCGAACGTGAAAAAGCTCAGAGGGCATCAAAACTATTTTCGTCTGCGGATCGGCGATTATCGGATAGGCATTGCGCTTAAGGGTGAATCGGTCATTTTGGTTCGCTTGCTTAACCGGAAAGATGTTTATAAGTATTTTCCTTGAACTGGTATGTATCGTCGATGGTAAGGTAAGGAAAAGCAACAAGGGCCGTTCGGCGAAACGCTCGCGAGCCAAGGGGCGAGGGGTTTTTCGACCACCAAGGATCCGCGGGCCTTTCTCTGCGAGCGGCCCTTGATCGTTGAAGATTCCATGGAGCAAGAGGACAAGGCGGTGAGTGTCAAAGCCCCTCTCCGGGCGTTCCGTCTGGTTTCCGCCGGGCTCTTCCTGTTCGCCTGTCTTGGCTCTTCTCCGGCCGGGGGCGAAGAGGCGGACCCGTACACCCTGGCCGTCGTGCCGAGGGTGACGCCGATCGCCGTTCACCGCGACTGGGCGCCGCTGGCGGAGCGTCTCTCCAGGGAGACGCGGCTGTCGATCCGCCTCAAGGTCTACCGGTCCTACGCCCAGTTTGAGGAAGATCTCCTCAAGGGCGTTCCCGACCTCGTCTTCATGAGCCCGTATCACGCCGTCAGGGCCCGCCGCGCGCAGGGCTACATCCCATTGGTTCGCGACAGCGCGAAGCTCCTCACCGGCATCCTGGTCGTCCGCCGCGAGAGCCCAGTCCGGACCATCCGCGATCTGGACGGCGGAGAGATGGCGTTCCCGTCGCCGAACGCTTTCGGCGCTTCGCTCTACATGCGGGCCCTCCTTACGGAAAAGGAAAAGATCCGGTTCACGCCGCGCTACGTCGGGACGCACACTAACGTCTACCGGCACGTGATCCTTGGCAAGGCCAAGGCCGGCGGCGGGGTCATGGGGACGCTCGGCAAGGAAACCCCCGAAGTGAGAAATCAGCTCAGGATCGTATACGAGACGCCGTCAGTGCCCCCCCATCCGCTCTGCGCGCACCCTCGCGTGCCGAAGGAGGTTCGCCAGTCCGTCACGGAAGCCTTGCTCCGGCTCGGCGCGGACGAGGCCGCGCAGGGCCTCCTCAACGCGGTCTCTCTCTCCCGGCCGGTCCCGGCCGACTACGCAAGGGACTACCAGCGCCTCGAACAGCTCAACCTGGAAAAATACGTGAGCCATGGAGCCTTTTAGCCTGCATTATTCAGTGCGCCCGACCGACAAGGGCGGGCGGGCACGGTGTGCCGCCCTACGGTTGCGCGAGCGGATGGATTTCGTAGGGCGGGTCACTGGACCCGCCTAAAGACTTATGAACCTGAAAAAAGCAGTTGAACCGCGGAGAACGCAGAGAACGCAAAGGATTGGGGGGGGGCGCAAGGACATCACCTGACCGGTGAGCATCAAGACCGCCCGAAAAGCTGTTCCTCCGCGCACTCCGCGGTCTCTGCGGTGAATGAACCGAGGTTTTCAGGATGAATCACTACGATAGGAAGCCCGGATCCGCCGCGGGCGGGGCGGATGAGTCCCCGATGCTCCCCCGATGGACGCGCCGCCTCGGCATGCGGCTGGCGCTTCTCGTCGCGCTCGTGCTGGCCGCCGTCATCGGGGTCCTGGCCCTGCTCGCCGCCGAGGAGTTCTCGTCCGACGCCGCCGGGGAGAGGGAGCTTCAGGCCAAAGCGCTGGCCCAGAACATCGCGGCCGTGACCGCGGACGATCTCCTGGCCGAGAACTACGCTTCGGTGGAGGGGGTGCTCGTCCGGTCCGTCTCGTTTCCCGGCGTGACCGGGGTTTGGGTGAGCGACCGCCGGGGGAAGGTGGCGGCCCACGTCGTTCGCCGGGGGGACGAACCGCCCGAGGTCCGCCTCGAGCCGGCGGACTTGGCCCTTCCGGCCGAGCCGCGGCCAATGACGGTTATCGATGGCGGCCGGCTGTACGCCTGGCATCCGATTACCGCCGGGACGCTCCTGGGCTGGGCGCGTGTTGAATACTCCCTGGAGAAGATCGCGTCGATCCGGAGGCACATCTGGGCGGAGAGCCTCGCGGCGGGATTGCTGGCGATCCTGGCGAGCACGGCTCTCCTCCTTGTCTTCACGAGGCGCCCGATGCGGGCCATCCGGAGGGCGGCCGACTTCGCCGAGACGCTGGACGCCCGGCGCGGGGAGCAGATTCCCTTAGAGCGCGGCTCGGCTGAGATCGAGATGCTGACGCGGGCGCTCAACCTCGCCTCCGCGCGGCTCTCCGCTCAGGAGGCGGCGGAGGCGGCGCGGGCACGGCTCGCGGCGATTCTCGAGGCGACGACGGATTTTGTGGCGACCGCCGACGCGGAAGGGCGTGTGCTCTACTACAACGCGGCGGCCCGGGGAATGCTGGGGATCGGCGGGGATGAGGACATCAGGGCGTTGCGGATTCCCGACACCCACCCGGCGTGGGCCAACGACCTTGTTCTGGGGGAGGGAATCCCGACGGCAATCCGCGAGGGGGTGTGGGGCGGCGAGACGGCCCTCCTCTCCCGCGACGGGCGGGAGATTCCCGTCTCGCAGGTCATCATCGCCCACAAGGCGCCCGACGGGTCCGTCGCGTTCCTCTCCACGATCGCCCGCGACGTCACCGAGCGCAAGAACCTGGAGACCCAGTTCCGCCAAGCCCAGAAGATGGAGGCGGTCGGACGCCTCGCGGGGGGCGTGGCGCACGACTTCAACAACATGCTGACGGTCATCAACGGCTACGCGGAAATGCTTCTTGGGAGGATGAAGCCTGCGGACCCGTCAAGGTCCGAGATCGCGGCGATCCGGGAGGCGGGGGAGCGGGCCGCTTCCCTCACCCAACAGCTGCTGGCCTTCAGCCGGCGGCAGGTCGTCGCCCCTCAGGTGTTGAGCCTGAACGAGATCGTCTCCCGGACGGACAAGATGCTGAGGCGGCTGATCGGCGAGGACGTCGACCTCGTGACGATCCTCGCCCCGGCCCTGGGGCCGGTCCGCGTCGATCCGGGACAGATGGAGCAGGTGATCATGAACCTGGCCGTCAACGCGCGCGATGCCATGCCGGACGGGGGAAAGCTCACGATCGAGACGGCGGACGTCGAGATCGCCGAGTCGTACGCCCGCGAGCACGCCGTCGCCGTTCCGCCGGGGCCTTACGTTCTGCTCGCCGTATCCGACACGGGGTGCGGGATGGACGCGGAGACGCTCCCGCGCGTCTTCGAGCCGTTCTTCACGACCAAAGGGCAGGGGAAGGGAACGGGGCTCGGGCTCTCCACCGTCTACGGGATCGTCAAGCAGAACGCGGGGTACGTCTGGGTCTACAGCGAGCCGGGGCGCGGGACGACGTTCAAGATCTATTTCCCGCTGGCGGCTGAGACGGTCGAACCTCTCTCGGGAGATGACGCGCTGAGGGGCGAGACGGGCGGGAATGAGACGATCCTTCTCGTCGAGGACGATTCCGCCGTCCGCGCCTTCTCCATCCGGGTCCTGCGCGATCGAGGATACGCGGTCTTGGAAGCGAAAGACGGAGATGAGGCGCTCGCCATCTGCGATGAATATGAAGGCCCGATCCATCTCATGATCACGGACGTCATCATGCCCGGGATGAGCGGCCGGGAGCTGGCGGAACATCTGGCGCGCGTGTGCCCGAACGTGAAGGTGCTCTACGTGTCCGGATACACGGACAACGCCATCGTTCACCA
>MHEK01000071.1:1346-4980 GCA_001803795.1 Nitrospirae bacterium RBG_16_64_22 | reverse complement strand
GGAACGCATCGTAGCCGTTCCTCCGAAATACTCCGGGCTATTTCCTGCGATATGGAACGACAACTCCATCGACCATTGGAAAATGCCTGCGGTTGAGGGTGGCAAGGCGAGCACGACGGATTTCGGCTGTAGCGGCGATCAGGGCATCTGCCAAGCCAACGCCATGGCTGCTCCCGTATTTCCGACGGTGGAGTCCGCCCCTCGCGGCGACGATCCCATCCACAACGACAAGCTCGAACGCCATGAGAAACGACTCCATGGCCTTGCGTTCAGCTCCTTCGCGGACCCCCGAGTAAAGCTCGGCCACGGAGATCGCGGAAACCAACAACGGCCCCCGCGCTCGCTCCAGGAACGATACCGCCGGTTCCACCCCGCGCAGGTAGTCGATAAGCACGTCCGTATCCACAAGAAGGGACTGGGCCACTCCGTCCACCTCCCGCTACATGGACCGTTCGAATTCCAGCCTGAGCTTCCGCACGTCGGGAAGATCACGCCTCCCTTTCCAGATTCCCCGCCCCCTTCTCATCAGGACAAGCCGCTCGGTTGTCTCCAACCGGCCGATCATCGTATCGAGGGCCTCCCGTATCAACTCGCTCCGGGACTTTCCGGTGAGGGAGGACATTGACCGAAGGGCCTTCTGCTCCCTTTCGGTCAAGTAAATCTGGGTCCGAACCATGACCTTTCCTCCACGTAATGTATGTAGACAATGTATGCCGGCCTTTCCCGACAATCAAGAGGAATCCGGGAACGGGGCCCACGACCCGATCAGCCGCCTTCTCCCCCACAACGGGCTGCTCGCCTTCTTCGCTCTTTTTCATCCGGCTATGGGAAACCTCGGGGAGCCGCCCCGGCCTCGTTGCGAACCGGAGGTGTAAAGAAATCCGACAGCCAATCGCGTTACGGGCAGGGAGCCGCTACCACCACCTCCATTCCCCCGTCACGAGGACGTGGACGGCCAGCAGGAGATTCGTGACGGCGTGGGCGATGACGCACGGCCAGAGGCGGCCCGTCCTGTAGAGGAGGAGGTTGTAGGCGACTCCCGCCATCATCCCCGCCAGCCAGAGGTGATGCTCAAGACCGAAGAGGACGACGGTCGCGCCGAACGAGAGCGGCGTGAACGTCCCCAGACGGACGGACTCGAAGCGGGGAGAAACCAGATAGCGGATGAGAAAAGAACGCCAGAACAGCTCTTCCATGACGGGAACAACGGCGGCGGCGCCGAAGATCCGGACGGCCGCGAGGACGATGCCCGCCGTCTCACCGGCCTTGAACGGATCGTATCCGGCCGCCGCGCCCTGCATCGCCCACGTCCAGTCCATCCTGACCCAGGCAAGATAGACAAGAACACCGACGACGACAGCGAGAAACCCCTCGCCAGGACCGGCGACCGCCTTCCCCTTGAGTTCCTCATATTGCCGCCAGAAGAAGAAGAGAAGTCCAAGAACGACGGCCGTCTTGATCGGATAGAGCCAGAGATCGGCCTTCTCAACCCAGGCGGAGGAGAGGACTCCCGCCCCCCCCAGCCAGGAGATCCCGGCCGAGAGGGCGATGAAACCCATATACGCGGCGAACGGAAGAATCCGGGCGATCACGACTTCCTCCCCGCAGTTCGTCCGCGCTCCCCGCGGACGCCCTTGGTCCTAGTCCTCATGACACCAGTCCGCAAGCGCTCCGATCGGTACGCGGGGAACCCGATTGCCGCGGCATGGAGCCTACACCGTGATCCCTTCGCCGACCGCGGCTTTCACGACGATTGACGAGCCCTTCATCCGCTCGAACTCCTCCGACGTGTAGCAGATAAAATCCACATGCCTGGGAAAGTTGACCATCTTCAGCACGGTCGACATCCGCTTCACAAACCGGGTCCCCCGAAAGGCTTCGGACACAATGATCACGTCAATATCCGAATCCTTGCCCGCCTCACCTCTGGCGCGGGACCCGAAGATCAACACCTTCGAGGGGGCCAGGCGTTCCCTCAGAATCGGGATCACCGTCTCGACGAATGACTTGAGTACTGCGTCAGTGTGCACCGGGGTCATCTGCACGGAGATCCTCCAATGGGCTGCATCTCGCCGTCAGGCCGTCGAATATCTTCTTCGCAACCGCCACCTTCTCACCCGCGAGGTCGGCATCGTACTCCTCATACGGCACGGAACCGCTCACGTCAGGGTAGCGGGAGATCATGTAATCGGCCAACAGGTCCTTCACGGCGTCGGCCAGATCCTCCGGCAACCCGGCCGCGACGGCCAGTTCATCGAGGTAATGCGTCTTGGGCGGCACTCCTCCTTCGAGGATGATGATGGCCTTGAGCAGTTTCTCGACCGCCTGGTGGGAAAGAAACGCCGCGACGTCATACCCGCCGATTGCCACGTTCCTTTCGGCCATCTCCAAGTCATGCCTCGCCTGTTTGAACCACTTCAGCGCGGCCTCCCTCATTTTTCCCCCATTCGCCGTGCAGACCCGCGCCCACGCCGCCGATCTCGACGTCGTGAGTACAACCATGGCTCACGTTAGGTGCAAGAAGCGGCGTCCTCGGAGCTGTGTTGGAAGGGTTGCCGATCCAAAGAATATCATCAATGCCCCTGACCCTACCAAAAGAGCGTGAGGCATTTCAAGCGCTCGGTGCGGCGGAGATTTCACACAGTAGGGCGTAAGCCTTCGCCGCGTCGTCTGGAGGCTCGGAAAAGAGGACGGCGAAGTCGATGTCCGATTCCGGGTCGGACGGCCTGACGTCCGCGCCGTCAAGCAGGGCCTTGCCCTGTTCTTGCATGGAGCCGAACAGGTAACAGAGGACGATGCCGTGCTTTCCGCAGAGTTCGTTAATCCGGCTCATGGTCCCATGCTAACAAACGAACCGGAGATTTCCAACCGCAAACCCTTTGCACGTGTAAGGCCCCGAAATCAAGTGCGGGACAGGGGAGGAGGAGCCTCCACCAGCGGCCAAGTATTTGTATTATTCTCCCCCCAGGCACGCCGCGTGGACGGGAACGAGCCAGATTCGCGGCTCGATCCGTCTCACTTCGCTTCCCCTGTAGAGCACAACGCCCCATGGGGCGAGCTTCGCGAAATCGGCCAGGAACTGTTTCAGCCCCCGCAACTCCATGGACCTCACCTCGGCGGCGTGTTTGATCTCGATCGGCACCAGCCGTCCGCCAAGCTCAAGGACGAGGTCTACCTCGGCCCCGGCCTGCGTCCGCCAATAGTAGAATCTCGGCCGGGGCTCCATCAGCGCCGCCTGCCGCCAGAGCTGCTCCGTAACCCATCCCTCCCAACTCGCCCCGAGAACGGGATTGGTCGAGAGGCCGTCCAAGCTCACGATGTCTAGGAGATAATGGAGCAGTCCCGAGTCTACGATGTATCCGCGCGGAGCGGATGTGAGACGTTTGCCGACATTGGCCCGATAGGCCGGAAGCCGGCGCCAGAGAAACGACCCCTCGAGGGCGTCCAGGTACCCGGCGATCGTCCTCACATTGGCTCCAAAATCCCGCGCGAGCTGCGAGACGTTAACCGGCTGTCCGTGCCGCGCCGCAAGCATCCGGAGGAGCCTGGCCAGGGCCACCGGCGTGAGCGCGCCGGAGATAGCCGACAGATCCCGCTCGCTCAGGGTCCGCACGTAGGAATCGAACCAGCGCCA
>MHEK01000071.1:0-1280 GCA_001803795.1 Nitrospirae bacterium RBG_16_64_22 | reverse complement strand
ACAAGCACTGGATGCCCGATAAGAACATCGGGAATGACGGAAAAAGAGTTTTTCAACACCCTGCTAAGCGGACGGGAAAGATGCCGGCGAAGATAGCTGGACATGCCGCCCCTCCAACGAAACTACATTGCAATTGTTGTACTTCGGTGCGCATTTTACAAGGCGATTGAGCAGGCGTCAACAGACATCGAGATTCCCTTCATGACCCTGAGTAGGCGGCGGCCGGCACGTTTGCTATTGAGAAATCTAAACCAGCAGTTTAGAATCCTCACCCATGCGGTACGTTCGTCGCGAGATGGAGGAGCAGGTCCTTCGGAGCGTCAAGGCCTTCCCCGCGGTCGTGCTGACGGGGCCGCGGCGCGCCGGCAAGACCTGCCTGCTCCGACACCTCTTCCCGAAAGCGGACTACTTCCTGCTCGAAGACCCCGACGTCGTGGCGCGCTTGCGCGCCGACCCTCAGGGCTTCCTCGACGCCGTGAAGACCCCCGCCATCCTCGACGAGGTGCAGAACGTGCCGGAGGTTTTCGCGTTTATCAGGCGGCTGAGGGACTGGAGATCCCGGCGCCAGGGGGTGCCGGGGAGCGGGCTCTACTTAGGGAAACAACTTCTCGATAACACTCATGGGCAGGAACAGCCTGGCCGGGTGATCCTCGAAAAGCGTGAACTCGTAGCGCCTGTAAAACGCAACGGCAGGCTCGCCCTTCGCATCGACGATGACTGCGAACGAGGCAACCTGGCGCGCCGTCTGCAAACTGCGGTGAAGGGCATCCATCAGAAGATACTCTCCTGCGCCCTGCCCCTTCAGCCGCATGTCGATAGCCAGGCGTCCAAGAACCGTTGCCGGAACGACTGGGTACTTGGGAAGTTTCTTCGCCACGTTCTCCGGCCACGCGCCAATATCGACGCTGATGGCCGAAAGCGTGTAGTAACCGAGAACCGTGGCGCCATCGCCTTCGCACAGCACAAATGGAGCGGCAACGCGCTTGCGCGCGTCCTGCCCCGCCTGTGCTCGAAGGTATCGATCGAGCGGCTCGCTGCCGCAGGAAAACTGTGAGCGGTCGTGCTGCCTGCCGAGCGCCTCAACCCGGTAACGCGGCTCTTCCTTTTTTTCCGGCAATTAGATGCCCGCCCGTTCCTTGTAGCGTTTCGCGGCCTGCCGAAGCGCTTTCCCAGGCACAGCGGGCTCCAACAGTGCCGCCACAAATCTCTTGCGGTCTCGCTCACTCAACGTCAGCATATCGTGTGCGCGCAACGCCCTCTCCGCGGCTTCCTGTACGCTC
>MHEK01000070.1 GCA_001803795.1 Nitrospirae bacterium RBG_16_64_22 | reverse complement strand
ATGCAGACCCAAGCTGTCTCCAAGCTCACATCCAAGTGCCAGGCGACCGTTCCCGAGCCCATCCGCAAGGTCCTCGGCCTTGAACCGGGCGACTCCGTCGCGTTCGTTGTCGTTTCCGCAAAGAAGGGCGAGGTCCTCGTCCGAAAGGCCACTCGCATCGACATCGAGTTCGCGCGGGCGATCGAGGGGACCCTCGCGACGGAATGGCTCTCGAAGCACGATGACCGGGCATACCGTGACCTTTGACGCGTTCGACGATTTGAGTGAGGACGACCGGGGGTCTTCAGCGATCGGTTTCGGATTCCTTGATGGGGAGGCGTCGGAGGCGGTACCGGGCGTCCTCAACGACGACCAGAGCGCCCGAGTCAAGTTCTTCTTTCCGCTCTCCGATTACGGACATGAGCTTGGGGATGACGGAAGCCGGCGTCTCGTTCTGAAGCCGGAATACGATCACGCTTGGGCTGTCGGAAAGCCCGATCGCGAGGAGATCGCCGAAGTCGAGGTCGAACGTGAGGACAATGCGCCCTTCCCGGCGAGCCTTTTCCAGAATCCTGTCGTCAGGAAGCCGCTGAAGCCCTTCCTCTCGGAGGTGCATCGCGTCGTGACCCTCGCGTCTGAGGGCCAGGACCGTCCTCATGGAAACCCCAACGTCTGCCAGGAATCGCATCAACGAGTCGCGGAGAGCGGATATACCTCATCCCGTGTCATGAAAGCGGCGTACTTGAGGGCCTGCCGGATGTCCTCGGGTTCCAGATCCGGGTAGTCCCCGAGGATCTCCTCGGCGGCCATCCCGTTGGCCACCATGTTCACCACGTGGGCTACAGTGATCCGCATCCCGCGGATGCAGGCCCTGCCCCCCATGATCTTCGGGTCGAAAGTGATTCGGTCGAGCATCCCAACACCCCCCCAGGCATCCCGTCCAAAACCGTAACCGCAACGCAACCGTGGCGGAAGCAACGGACCCGGCATCTCTCTTGCCGGCCGGCCTTCTTGCCTCCAATTATACAGGATTAAGGGATAAGGTTGAAGGTTGAAAGTCGAAGGTTGAAGGCTGAGATCCAAGATCGCATGTCCGCTGTGACGGACGTGGTATATTCCCCCCATGTCCGGCCGCCGTCAGACAGGCTCTTCTCCAGGGACGCCCCTCCTCTACCTCGGCGTTTTCCTCACCTCGTCCGCCGCCCTTCACTCGCTGTCTGTTCCCGTTCCCGGCCGGATTCCCCGCGACGTTGAGATAGCCCCACGCCGGGCCAGTCCCCGCAAAGCAAAGACGGGGCCGGGGGGATTCGTAAGGTCCACGATCCATCCCAGTACCCTCGGGGAACGGGCGCTTTGACGGGCCGCTTGCGGCTCTGATATAGTTGCGAGCCAGGAACAACGAAGGAGGAGCGGGAATGTCCACGGGTCTTAAGGCCGTTGAGGTAAGCGGTATGATCGACGACCGCCGCCAACTGCACCTGGACTCCCTTCCCCCGATCCCGCCGGGGCCCGTCCGTGTCATCATCCTGGTTCCCGAAGAGATCGAGCTCGCCGAGGAAGAATGGCTCCGCGGAGCGGCCGGAAGCCCGGCTTTCGACTTTCTGAAGGCGCCAGAGGAGGACATCTACACCGTGGCTGACGGAAAGCCGTTCCATGATCAGGGGTAGGGTTGTCCTTGTCCCATTCCCTTTCGATGACCTCACGGCGACGAAAGTCCGGCCGGCGGTCTGCCTGACCGAACCCGTCGGACCCCACCGCCACGTCATTCTTGCCTTCATCACCAGCCGGATCCCGGATGACATGCAGGATTCCGATCTTGTTCTGGATTCCCGAGATGCCGAGTTCCCCGCGACAGGACTGCGCGTAACCTCTGCGATCCGCCTGCACCGGGTCCTGACCGCCGCAACGGGTATCATCCAACGCGATCTCGGATTTCTCTCGCATCGGACTCAAGCCGGGATCGGCCAAAAACTCCGCCGGCCGTTCGGCGTTTAATCCCAGGGAAAGCTTTCACAAACCCCATCTATTCCCCCATGTCCGGCGGCCGTCAGACAGGCTCTTTCCCGGGAACGCCCCTCCTCTACCTCGGCGTGTTCCTCACCTCTTCCGCCGCGCTCCTCCTGGAGGTCTCCCTCACCCGCCTCTTCTCGGTGATCCTCTGGCACCACTTCGCCTTCATGGTGGTGAGCATGGCTCTCCTCGGGTACGGGGCAAGCGGCTCGCTCCTGATGGGGCCGCTCGCCCGCCTTAAGGGAGACCGGACCCTCCCCTGGACGGCCTTCGGCTTTTCGCTCAGCATTCCCGCCGCGTTCTCCCTGGGATCGCTCCTGCCCGTCGATCCGCCCAGGCTGGCCTGGGACGCCGCCCAGCCGTTCTTCCTCTTCGGCCTCTTCCTCCTCATGGCCGTGCCGTTCTTCTTCGCCGGGCTCACGCTCTCCCTCGTCCTCTCCCGCCACGCCGGGCGCGCGGGGCGGATCTACCTTGCGGACCTGTCGGGAGCGGCCGTCGGCGCCGTCCTCCCTCTTCTCCTTTTCCCCGTCGTCGGCCCGGCTGTTCTCATCGTCGCGAGCGGTCTCGCGGCGGCCGGGGGCTTCATCTTCGCCGCCCGGGCCGGTTCGCGGCCGGGGATGGTGGTTCTTTCCCTCATGGCGCTCCTGGCCGTCGGCCTCGCGGCCGCGCCGCCGCCCGGCATCCCCCTCTCCCCCTACAAAACCCTCTCCACACTCGTCTCCTTCCCCGGCGCGCGCGTGACTGAAACCCGGTGGGACGCCTCCTCGCGGGTCGACGTCGTGGAATCCCCCCTCGTCCGCTTCGCGCCGGGGCTGAGCCTTAACCGCCTCGATCCACTCCCGCCGCAGATCGGCCTCACCGTGGACGGCGACCGGCTGACGGCCGTGACGCGCGTCTCCGGTGAGAAGGACCTCGCCTTCGCGCGCGATCTCCCCGCTTCCCTTCCGTACGTCCTCGCGCCCGGAGGACGGGCGTTCGTCGTCGAGGCGGGCGGCGGGCTCGACGTCCTCACGGCTCTCGGGGGCGGCGCGGCGCGGGTCACGGCGTCCTTCTCCAACCGCCTCATCGCCCGGCTTCTGACGGACACGCTTCGAGAAGCATCCGGGGGGATCTTCCTCGACCCCAGGGTCAAAACGGTGAGCGGCGAACCGCGGAACGCTCTTCGCCGAACGCAAGAACGCTTCGACGTCATCCATCTCTCCCATCTCGAGGCCCAGGCCGCTTCTTCGTCCGCCCTCTACGGTCTGGGGGAGGACTACCGCCTGACCGTCGATGCGGCGCGTGAATATATCGACCATCTCGAGCCGGACGGGTGGCTCGCGATCAGCCACTACCTCCTTCCCCCGCCCCGGCTCGCGCCGAGAGTCACGTCGCTTCTGGTCACGGCCCTGGAAGAGCGCGGCATCCTCCGGCCCGAAAATCATCTCGCCTCGATCCGGTCGTGGGGAACGGTTGTCCACCTGCTCAAGGCGTCGGAACTGACGCCCGGCGACATCAAGACGATCCGGTCGTTCGCGGAAGAAAAGCGGTTCGACCTTGTCTACTACCCGGGAATGAAGGACGCCGAAGCGAACCGGTTCAACCGATTTCCCAAGCCGATCTACGAGGACCTCACCCGTCGGATCGTTGATCCGGCCGAGCGGATCGCCCTGTACGACCGTTATCCGTTCGACATCCGCCCCGTGACGGATGACCGGCCGTTCTTCTTCCACTTCTTCCGCCGGGACCGGCTGGGCGAGGTGTATAGGGTTGCCGGGGAGAAGTGGCAGGTGTTCATCGAGGGGGGATACATCGTCCCCGTCCTCCTCGTCCTGGCCGGAGGGGCGAGCGTCATTCTGATCCTTCTTCCTTTGGCCTTCCGGCGGACAGATCGTCCGAACGGCCTGTCCGGACGGACGGCCGTCCTGGGCTATTTTCTCGCGATCGGGTTCGGGTTCATCCTTCTCGAGATCGCTCTCATCCAACAGGCGATCCGGTTCCTGGACCACCCCACGCCGGCCGTCGCCGTCGTCCTCGCGAGCCTTCTCGTCTCGGCAGGCCTGGGGAGCCGTCTCTCCGAGAGAATCGAGCATCCCCGCTCTCTCCTCCCCGTCCTCGCTCTCGCCGCCTTTCTGGCGTCAGCCACGAACTGGGTCCTGCCTCCCGTCTTCGAGGCGTTCTCGGGGAGCGCCGACGCCGTCCGGTACGCCGTCCTCGCGGCAACGCTCTCGCCGCTCGGATTCGTCCTGGGCTTCCCGTTCCCCACGGCGATCCGCACGCTCGCCGGGCCCCGGAATCTCGTTCCCTGGGCCTGGGCCGTGAACGGATGCGCTTCGGTCGTGGGCGGCATCCTGGCCGTCGTTCTGGCCCTGGAGGTCGGGTTCTCCGGCGTCCGGCTTCTGGCCGCCGGCTTCTACGTTCTGGCGATGGGTTGTCTTATCGCGGGGCTGCGCCGATCAGGGGAACGAACCGGACATCCAGCAGGTGGTCCACGCTGATCTTTCCGTCCGGCCCCTTGGTGACGAGCGTGAGGGTCTGATGGTACGTCGTGGAGCCGACGGGAATCACGAGCCGGCCGCCGGGCCTGAGCTGTTGGATTAAGGGCGGCGGAATGTGATTGGCCGCGGCCGTCACGAGGATCGCGTCAAAGGGAGCGTTCTCCGGCCAGCCGTGGTATCCGTTCCCGTGGCGGACGCCCACGCGCGAGTATCCCAGGGCCTTGAGCCGGTCGGCCGCGCCGCGGGCAAGCCCCTCCCGGATCTCGATCGTGTACACATGGTCCGTGATCCCGGCCAGGACCGCCGCCTGGTAGCCGGAGCCGGTCCCGACTTCAAGCACTCTGTTCCCCGGCTTGATCCGGGCGGCCTCGGTCATGAACGCGACGACGTACGGCTGGGAGATCGTCTGGCCCTCTCCGATCGGGAGAGGGTGGTCCCCGTAGGCCCGGAACCGGTCGGAGGGAAGGACGAACTCGTGCCGCGGGACCCGACCCATGACGTCGAGGACGCGCGCGTCCGCGAT
>MHEK01000069.1:31127-42886 GCA_001803795.1 Nitrospirae bacterium RBG_16_64_22 | reverse complement strand
GCAGCTGCTTCGCGTGGCGTGGGGACTTCCTGAGCAGGTCGCCGAGTTCCCGCACCGTGGCGGCCATGCCTTCCCGGTGCGTGGGGAACCGGAGCGCAAAGCCGCTCTCCATGAGGGCGGATGGGTCGACGTCGACGTCGCGTGCCATCACCTCGACCAGGATTCGGCCGGCGATCAGGCTTGCCAGCCACCGCGGAATCCGGCGGGGCGGTTTAGCTCCCAACAACCCCGCCGCATTCTCGAAAAGCTCTCGCTGAGTCGTTCCCGCACCGTCCGAAACCACGAAGGTGCGCCCAACGACGACAGCGGCATCCAGCCCGGCGAGGTGTACCAGCGCCATGGCCGCGTCCGACACGTGCACGAGGGGCAGTCGATTGGCGCCGCTGCCCATGATGGGCTGTTTGCGCTCTGCCAGCGCGGGCAACAGGTGATCGGCAAAGCCCTTTCCCGGACCGTAGACGGTCCCGAGGTGGACGTAGGTGGCGCCGAAACCCGACGCTTCGACCAGTCGGCGCACCGGGATGCCGATGTGACCGAAACCGACCGGTCGGGCTCGAAGCGCCGAGCGGTGGCTGACCCTGCCTTCCCCGTCGGGCTCCAGGTCGTCCACACCGCTCACCGACAGCAGTCGCGGCTGCTCCGCCGGAGGCAGCCCGGCGAGTGCCTCCAGCCACCTGCGCGTTACCACTTGGCGAAGACGCGAGACCGCTCGGATCTCTGCCCGCCCCAGCCGAGCCGGCAACGGGGGCTGGACCAAGTCGATCATCACCGCCGCCCCGCGCGCCTCCTCCACCCAACCCCAAGGCTCGGCGGCGTCACCCCGCACCGGCGTCGCTCCGAGCCCCCGAAGCAGGACATCCCCCACATCGGAACGGGAGAGCGCCCCCACGTGCCACCCGGCCTCCTGGGCCACCCTCACCACCTCCCGGCCTATAAAGCCGGTCCCGCCCAACAACAACATCTTCTTCATGTGATCGCCTCCTGGAGTGAGCAATTGCTAACTATAGCCGTAAAAAAAAATCAGGGACGGACCATGCGCCGCAGCGTCTGCTCGATTGCGGGAACCCATCCCTTCGCGTCGCCAGACAGCTCACCGAAGTAGAGGGCCCGAGCAAACTGCGAGAGAAACCCGGCCATGGCGGCGACGAGGATGTCCTCACTCACCCCGCTCGCCACCTCGCCCTCGCGCACGCCGGCCTGCACCAATCGCTTGAGCAAGCCGATCAACGAGAAACGACGCAGGGCCGGCGCCACCTTGGGCCAGAACTGGCGCAGGTTGTCCTGTACGTAGAGGAAGGCGTCGGGGCTCTCGTCGAGCAGGCCCGCAAACCGCTCGACGAGCGCGCGGAGGTTGGCCGCGAAGGGGAGCGCCGGGTCCAGCGCGCACGAGAGCTCGGAGCTCAGCCGTCGATAGCACCGGTCGAACAGATGCAGTGCAAGCGCCTCCTTGGTGTCAAAGTGCTTGAAGATGGCTGGGTTGCTGTAGCCCGCCTCCGCCGCAATAGCGCGGATGCTCGTCTCACATAGACCGTCGCGTACAAACAGGCGAAGCGCGGCCTTCAACAGCTCCTGCTTGGCTGGCGCGTCGCCCGGCGACACATAGAACGGGGTGGGCTCTTCCTTGGACACGCCCCAAGGTTAGCATTCGCTTACCATACTGTCAAGGGCGAACGAACCACTCGGGGACATCGATGTATCTAGGGCAAGACATTTGACAAACGATAAGGTGGCCCATTGCGGCCGAATCCGGACCTCCGATCAACGCGCCCTCCTCCCACTACGCCTCCGAGACAGATGGGGTCACGGATGGCGATGTTCTATTCGCGCGGCCCGAGCCCGCGTTCCGGATGGTTCTCCAAAGGCTCCAATCTTCCCCCTTCAGCACCCGCCGGCCGCGCCTGGAACTGGGCCGCCTCGCTGTGTTATAGTTCAAAAACGGTTGATGGGTTGGAGGGTTGATAGGAAGTCCCTGACCGTCCGGGAGCCTGACTGCCCAGCCACCCATGCAGGGGGTTCCGTGTCCGATCGAGTCTGGATCGTGCCTGAACCGCGTCCCGACCTCGAACGGGAGATCGCCGGACGCCACGGTCTTTCGCGGGCCGCGGCGCGGATCCTGGCGGCCCGGGGGCTTGCGGCGGCGGCCGAGATCGACCAGTACCTTGCCCCGTCACCGTCGGGGTGGCCGGACCCGATTCTCCTCCCCGGCGTGCGGGAGGCCGTGGACCGTCTCGCGCGGGCCAAGGCCGGCGGTGAAACGGTCCTCGTCTTCGGCGACTACGACGTGGACGGGGTGACGGGAACGGCCCTCCTCATCTCCGTTTTTCGAGCTGTGGGGATCAACGCGGTCTGGCGGATTCCGGATCGTCTGAGCGAAGGGTACGGTTTCCAGCCCTCCTCCCTGGAGGCGGTTCAAAGATCGGGCGCCTCGGTTGTCGTGACGGTGGACAATGGGATCGGCGCGGCGGAGGCTGTCTCCGCCGCCGCGCGGCTCGGGATCGACGTGATCGTGACCGACCACCACGAGATCCCCCGCGCGGGTCCTCCGGCCGGGGCCGCGGCCATCCTCCATCCATCCCTTCCGGAACGGCCTTGGCCGCGGGGCGGGGCGCTCGCCGGCGTGGGCGTAGCGTACGTCCTTGCGCGGGCCCTGGGCGAGCGGCTCGGGGGCGGTCCGCTTCAAGAATCGCTTCTCGACCTCGTGGCCCTCGGAACCGTGGCCGACATGGCCGCGCTCATCGGATGGAACAGGGTGCTGGTGCGGGAGGGTCTGGCGCGGATCGCGTCAGGAGACCGGCTCGGCGTGCGGGCGCTCGTGAAAGCGGCTGGGTGCGACAAGCGGCCGATCACTGCCGGCGTCGTGGGCTTCTATCTCGGCCCCCGGATCAACGCGGGGGGAAGGGTTGGGACGGCAGGGACGAGCCTCGAGCTTCTGCTGGAGGAGGACGAGACGAAGGCGGCGGCGCTCGCGGGTGTTCTGGACGGTCTGAACCGCGAGCGTCAGGCGATGGAGGAAGGGATCGTCCAGGACGCGGTGGGGATGGTGGAGGAATGGTCCGAGCTTCCGGGGGCCATCGTCCTCGGGTCGGAGGAGTGGCACCCGGGCGTCATCGGGATCGGCGCGGCGCGGGTGGCGGAGCGGTTCCACCGGCCGACTCTCCTCATCTCCCTTTCGAACGGCGCGGGGAAGGGATCGGCCCGGAGCATTCCGGGGTTCGACCTGTACGGGGCCCTGTGCGAGTGCGCCGACCTGCTCGACAAGTTCGGCGGCCACCGATACGCGGCCGGCGTGTCCGTGAGGACGGAGCGCGTTCCGGCGCTGGCGGGCCGCCTCTCTGAGATCGCCTTGCGGGAAATGGGGGAGGACGGTTTCCGGCGCCGCCTCAAGATCGATGCGGAGGTCTCGGCGGAGGAGGTCTCGATGAATCTGGCCGAGGAGATCGAGCGGTTCGCGCCGTTCGGCGTCGGGAACCCGGAGCCCGTGCTCGTTCTGCGGAACGCCGTCGTTCTGTCCACGAGCGTTCTGAAGGAGAAGCACGTGAAGTTCTGGGTCGAGGCGGGATCGCGGCGAATGGGCGGGATCGCGTGGAAGTTCGCCCCGCGCGCGGCGGAGCTCGCCCGGGGGGCTCGCGTGGATCTCGCGTTTACCTGCGGGATCAACGAGTGGAACGGCTCGCGGAACCTTCAGCTTGAGCTGAAAGACGTGAAAGGCGCGGGGCGCGGGGATTGAGGAGCGGGAAATGCCGCAAGCGGTCGTTCGATCGGAAGACGTCGTCGAAAGGGTCCTGAGCTACAACCGGGACGCCGACGTGGAGCTCATCCGGAAGGCGTACGTCTTCTCGGCCCGGGCCCACCAGGGGCAGATCCGTTTGTCGGGCGAGGCGTACATGACCCATCCGATCGAGGTCGCGGCCGTCCTGGCCGACCTCAAGCTCGACGTCGTTACGATCACGGCCGGGCTTCTGCACGACACGATCGAGGACACGGTCGCCACGGTGGAGGAGCTGAGCGCGCTCTTCGGCGACGAGGTGGCGTTCATCGTCGACGGGTTGACGAAGATCGCCCGGATCGAGTTCAAGACGCGGGAGGAGGCCCAGGCCGAGAACTTCCGGAAGATGCTCCTGGCGATGTCCAAGGACATCCGGATCATCCTGATCAAGCTGGCCGACCGCCTCCACAACATGCGCACGCTCCGGCACCTTCCTCCCGAGCGGCGGCGCGCGATCGCCCAGGAGACGCTGGACATCTACGCGCCGCTCGCGAACCGCCTGGGGATCGGCCGGATCAAGTGGGAACTGGAGGACCTGGCGTTCCAGCACCTGGAGCCGGAGGCGTACTGGGACCTCGTGCAGAAGGTCTCCAAGCGCCGGGAGGAGCGCGAAAAGTACATCAATGATCTGACGGAGATCGTCCGGAAGAGGCTGGGCGAGTTCGGGTTCGAGGGCGACGTCAGCGGCCGTCCCAAGCATCTCTACTCGATCTACCAGAAGATGAAGTCGCAGGGGATCCCGTTCGAGCAGGTGTACGACCTGATCGCCCTCCGGATCCTGACCGACTCCAAGGTGAATTGCTACGCCATCCTGGGCATGATCCACTCCGTCTGGACGCCCGTTCCGGGCCGTTTCAAGGACTACATCGGCGTGCCGAAGTCGAACCTCTACCAGTCGCTCCACACGACGATCATCGGGCCGGGCGGCGAGCGCGTCGAGTTCCAGATCCGCACGGACGAGATGCACCGGCTGGCGGAGGAAGGGATCGCGGCGCACTGGCGGTACAAGGAGCGGGGGGCGGTCGACGCGACGGCGGGGGAGAAGTTCAACTGGCTACGCCAGATGGTGGAGTGGCAGAGGGACCTGTCCGACGCCAAGGAGTTCCTCGACACGGTCAAGATGGACCTCTTCCCGGACGTCGTCTATGCCTTCACGCCGAAGGGGGACGTCAAGGAACTGCCCCGGGGCTCGACGCCCGTCGACTTCGCTTACGCGATTCACTCGGATGTCGGACGCCAGTGCGTGGGCGCCAAGGTGAACGGGCGGATCGTCCCCCTCAAGGCGGAGCTCAAGACGGGCGATGCGGTCGAGGTCCTGACACAGACGGGGCACGTCCCCTCGCGGGATTGGCTCAAGTTCGTCAAGACGCCGAGGGCGCGGACGCGGATCAAGCACTGGATCAAGACGGAGGAAAGAAACCGCAGTATCGCGCTGGGCCGGGAGATCATCGAGCGGGAGTTGAAGAAGCGCGCCGCGAGTCTCGCCGCCGTCCAGAAGGACGCCGAGAAGATGCAGGTCCTCAAGGAAATGGGGTTTGCGGCGATCGACGACTTCCTGGCCGGGATCGGGTACGGGAAGGTCTCGGCCAACCAGGCGATGAACCGCCTCTTCCCGGGCCCCGGTCCCTCGCCGGCCGAGGTCGGGACGGCGATCCTCCGGAAGATCTTCCGCCGGACTCCGAGGCCGTCCGTGACGGGGGTCAAGGTGAGCGGCGTGGAGGATATGCTGATCCACTTCGCGAAGTGCTGTAATCCCGTTCCCGGCGACCCGATCGCGGGCTTCATCACGCGAGGCCGGGGCGTGACGGTCCACACGCGGGACTGCCCGAATCTCGAACTGGACATTGACCCGGATCGGTGGGTCGATGTGGATTGGGAGGCCGCCGGGATGGCGGCGCGTCCGGTCTCCATCTCCGTGCTGGTCGATGACCGGCCCGGGATGCTGGCGGCGGTCACGGCCGCGATCACGTCGGCAGAGTCGAACATCGCCAACGCGAAGGTCTCGACGACAGGGGACGGCCGCGGGACGCTCGATTTCGTGATCGAGGTGAAAGACCTGGGCCAGCTCGATCAGGTGATCGGGAAAATCCAGGGCCTCAAGGGGGTCCGATCGGTCAAGAGGATGAAGAACATTGGAGCGGGGTGAATCGGTGAATTGGTGAATCGGTGAATTGGTGAATCGGTGAATAGGTGAATAGGTGAATAGGTGAATAGGTGAATAGGTGAATAGGTGAATAGATGAATAGGTGAATCGGTGAATCGGTGAATCGGTGAATCGAAAGCACCTCCCCCTTTGGCGGGGGAGGGTTTGGGTGGGGGGGTCAGGCGGGCTTCTGGACTTTCCCGGAGCGGATGCAGCGGGTGCAGACTAGTATCCGGCGAACGCCGCCGTTTACGAAGGCGCGAACTTCCTGGAGGTTGGGCCGAAACCGGCGCTTGGTCCGGTTGTGGGCGTGGCTGACGTTACAGCCGACTTGATGACCTTTTCCGCAGATTTCGCAAGTGCGCGGCATTCTTTTCTCCTTCATCGTCTTGATGGACCTGTCATACGCCAAAATGGGACGTAAACCTACCACACTCTCCGCCGAATGACAAGAACTCATTCCCCTTCATCTTCCGAGGGTGCGGTCTCGGCCCTTCGCGCGCCCCTCGAGTACGCCGTGCGGCATCCTTCCGTCGTCCAGGGGATGGAGAAATTCGTCCGGGAGAGGTTCGAAGCGGCCGGGAAGCCCCTTCCGAAGGAGGAGGCGGCCTGGGCCAGACTGCTCGCTCTTCTTGAAGGATTCGATTCGCTGACGGCCGAAGGCCGGCGCGAGCGGGCCAGGGCGGCGCTCGAAATCATCGACGAAGCGGGGAAGGCGGACGGTCCTCGTCCCAGCGGCCCCGCGTCCCAAGCGTCCCAAGCGGCAGAAGTGGCCCAGGCGGCCCAAGTGGAACGACCCGAAGGAGATCGCCCCGCGGCTCCGGCGCCGGCGAAACCCGCGGTTGGAGCGCGCGTCACCGCGGAGTCTCCGGTCCAGTACGTGAAAGGGATCGGCCCGCGGCGCGCGGAACTGTTCGGACGGATCGGCGTCGAGACCGTCGCCGATCTTCTGGCGCTCTTTCCCCGGCGGTACGAGGACCGGGGACGGCTGAAGCCGATCCGCGATCTCCAGCCCGGACGGTTCGAGACCGTGGCGGGCGAGGTCCTCACGAAGGGCGTGACCATCACGCCCCGAAAGAGGATGAAGCTCTTCGAGATGATCCTTTTCGACGGCAGAGACTACCTGACAGCCGTCTGGTTCAACCAGGCTTATCTGGACAAGGTCTTCAAGCAGGGCCAGAAGGCGATTCTGGGAGGCGTGGTCCAGCCGCGTCCGGGTCACGCCGGCTGGCAGATGGAGAACCCGGAATACGATATCCTCGAGCCGGGAGAGCCCGACGAGAGCATCCACGCGGGGCGGATCGTTCCGATCTACCGGGAGACGGCGGGTCTGACTTCCCGCCAGATACGGACGGTCCTGAGCGACCTTATCGAATCGATCCCTTTCGAAATCCCAGAAATTCTGCCGGCGTCCGTTCGCGGCGAGTTCCGCCTTCCCCCCACGTCCGCGGCGGTCCGAGACCTCCACTTCCCGCCGGAAGGGACGGATTTTGAAGCGCTGGCCCGGTGCGACACCCCGGCCCATCGGCGCTTCATCGTCGAGGAGCTTCTCCTTCTCGAGATCGGCTTGGCCCGGAGGAAGCGGGCCGTGGCGGACGAACGGAAAGGTATCAGTTTCAAGGCGGACGGAAGGCTCACGGGCGCCCTGCGGGCGTCCCTGCCGTTCGCCCTCACGCCGGCTCAGGAGCGGGTGATCGGCGAGATCGCGGCCGACATGACTTCGTCCCACCCGATGAACAGGCTCTTGCAGGGAGACGTCGGATCGGGGAAGACGGTCGTTGCCCTCCACGCCATGCTCACGGCTGTGGAGAGCGGCTGGCAGGCCGCGCTCATGGTTCCGACGGAGATTCTGGCTGACCAGCACGCGCGGAACCTGAGGCGGCTCCTCGCGCCGGTCGACGTTCCGCTCGCCCTTCTGCGGAGCGGGATGAAAAAGAAGGAGCGGCAGGCCGTCCTCGAAGGGCTGGCCGGCGGCGCGATCCCGATTGCCGTCGGGACGCACGCCCTCATTCAGGACGACGTTTCGTTCCGTGCGCTGGGGCTCGCCGTCGTCGACGAACAGCACCGGTTCGGCGTGATTCAGCGGGCGACGCTTCAGAAGAAAGGATGGTCGCCCGACGTCCTCGTCATGACGGCGACGCCGATTCCGCGGACGCTTGCCATGACGGCGTACGGCGATCTGGACGTCTCCGTGATCGATGGAAAGCCGCCCGGGCGGAAGGCGGTTCGGACGCTCTTGCTGTACGAGTCCCAGCGCCGCCGGCTCGAGGAAGCCGTCCGGCAGGAGCTGGCGGCTGGGAGACAGGCGTACGTCATCTGCCCTCTTGTCGAGGAGAGCGAGAAGAGCGACCTCAAGGCCGCCGTCCAGACGGCCGACCGCCTGTCGAGATCGGTATTCCCGGAGTACAAGGTGGGTCTCGTTCATGGGCGGATGTCGTCGGTCGAGAAGGACGCCGTCATGAGCGACTTCGCCGCAGGGCGCGTCCGGGTCCTCGTCGCGACCACCGTGATCGAGGTCGGCGTTGACGTGCCGAACGCGAGCGTGATGGTCCTGGAGCACGCCGAGCGATTCGGGCTCGCCCAGATGCACCAGCTCAGAGGCCGGATCGGGCGGGGAGAGCACGGCGGAACTTGCTATCTGTTCGCGGCTTATCCTGTTTCCGAGGAGGCGAAGGCGCGTCTATCGGCCATGGTCCGAACGGACGACGGGTTCGTCCTCGCCGAGGAGGACCTTGTTCTGCGAGGGCCGGGGGAGATCCTGGGGACGAGGCAATCGGGGATCCCGGAACTGCGCGCGGCGAACCTCTTGCGCGACGCGAAGATGATCGAGCGGATCCGGGAAATTGCCTTCGAGATCGTCAGGCGCGATCCGGGTCTGGCGGAGGCGGAGCATCGCCCCCTGGCCTCCGCCCTGGCGAAACGCTGGTCCGCGCTCGACCTGGGGCGGGTGGGGTGAGAACTCAACTCCCACCGTGCGGGCAGGCCGCTCTTCAGAGCGCCATAAACCTGTCCTGGATCGGACGAAAGGGCGCGCGGGCGTGATTGATAAACTCGTTGAACTGTGTTACAAACTCGATGTATGCGTCCACGTCAACGCGGCCGTCCTTCAGGAAAGGGTTGTGTCGCCCGGCCGCTACCGTTTCCATGTCCCGTCGGAACGATTGGGACGCTGCGAGCTCGACGAACTCCCTTTCTGATTCAGGCGAGAGACTCACTTCCCAAGGCCTCCACGGATCTCGTCGTACATCTCGTCCAATCCAAGAAGCCCGCAATAGGTCTTGATAAGATTCCAATCAACGTTTTCCGGGCTGACGGCCAGCAATTGCCTGATGTCCGCCGTGTCCGAGTATTCCCGTGATGGGTTATTCTTGATCGCCTGAAGCTTCAGCCCCACTATGTCCTCCGGCCTTAGCACCTTGATCCGCAGGGATCCGCCGTGCACCTCCTTCTCCGCCGCCCTCTGGAGCATCTCGATGCTCGCCGACCTGAACGCATGCAAGAAGTCCACTTCTCCGAACAGATTCAGCGGGGAGATGTACTGCGATACGTTCTCACTCCGATGCCTGCATTCGTATCCCAAGTCATGCATGATCCGATCAACCTTTTCCAGGTCGTCACGGCGAATGAGGAAGTCGATATCCACGGTAGCGCGCGGAACTCCCCATACACCCAGGGCCAACCCTCCCATCAAGGCGTATCGGACATCCATCTTGTCGAAGGCCGAGACAAGCTTTTCGAGGACGATCTTGAAGTCCATCTCTGCGCCATCCTATCACGGAACGAGACAGGCCGCCAGCTGGGGCGGGCGAAAGCGCCGTCCCTTACGCCGGCTGGGCTGCGACAACCCGGCGAAAGACGAGACCCCCGCCGTCGGCGTCCACCTCCACCGTGTCCCCGTCCCGGAACTCGCCCGCGAGGATCCTCGTGGCAAGCGGGTTCTGGACGAGCCGCTGGATCGCCCGTTTGATCGGACGGGCGCCGAAGTGGGGGTCGTACCCCTCTCGGGCGATGAGAGATCGCGCGGCGTCCGTGAGCGTCACGGAAATCTTCCTGTCCGCGAGATATTTCGACAGGCGTCCGAGCTGGATCTCCACGATCCGGGCGAGCTGATCGTCCGTCAGGGCGTGGAAGACGATGATGTCGTCGATCCGGTTCAGGAACTCCGGGCGGAACGTCGCCTTGAGCGTTTCCTGGACGCGGCGGCGCATCTCGGCCTCATCGGCCCTCCCCAGGTCATGGATGAACTGGCTCCCCACGTTGCTCGTCATGATGACGACCGTGTTCTTGAAGTCCACCGTCCGGCCGTGGCCGTCCGTGAGTCTCCCGTCGTCCAGGACCTGGAGCAATGCGTTGAACACGTCGGGGTGCGCCTTCTCCACCTCGTCGAAGAGGATGACGGAGTAGGGGCGGCGCCGGACGGCCTCGGTCAGTTGTCCGCCTTCCTCGTACCCTACGTATCCGGGAGGGGCCCCGATCAGCCGCGCCACGGTGTGCTTCTCCATGTACTCGCTCATGTCGAGGCGCACCATGGCCTGCTCGTCGTCGAAGAGGAATTCGGCCAGAGCGCGTCCCAGTTCCGTCTTCCCGACGCCCGTCGGTCCCATGAAGAGGAACGACCCGATCGGCCGGTTCGGATCCTGGACGCCGGCGCGCGCCCGCCGCACCGCGTCGGCGACGGCCTCGACGGCCTCGTCCTGTCCAACGACCCGCGCGCGGAGGCGTTCCTCCATGCGGAGGAGCTTCTGCATCTCCGCTTCCAGCATCCGGGCGACGGGAATCCGCGTCCACCGCGAGACGATCTCGGCGATGTCCTCCTCGTCGACCTCCTCCTTGAGAAGGGCGCCGCCGGCCTGGACCGCCTGCAAGCGGGCGTTCTCCGCTTCAAGCTCCTTGTGGAGGGAGGGAAGCGTTCCGTACTTGAGCTCGGCGGCCCGGCCAAGGTCTCCTTCACGCTCGGCCTTCTCGGCGGCGAGGCGCGTTTCCTCGACTCTCGCCTTGAGGTTCCGGATGGCGGCGATGGCCGCTTTCTCCTTCTCCCACCGGGCCTTGAGCCCGTCGCGGGAGGCGCCGAGGTCCGCGATTTCCCTTTCGATGTTCGAGAGGCGCTCCTTCGACGCGGCATCGTCTTCCTTCTTGACCGCCTGCCTCTCGACCTCGAGCTGGCGGAGGCGCCGTTCCGCCTCGTCCAGCTCGCCCGGCATGGAGTCGATCTCCATCCGGAGCCGGGAGGCCGCCTCGTCGATCAGGTCGATCGCTTTGTCGGGGAGGTGCCGGTCGCTGATGTACCGGTGGGAGAGGACGGCCGCGGCGACGAGGGCGCTGTCCTGGATCCGGACGCCGTGATGGACCTCGTATTTCTCCTTGAGACCCCGCAGGATCGAGATCGTGTCCTGGACGGACGGCTCGCCGACGAACACGGGCTGAAATCTCCGCTCCAGGGCGGCGTCTTTCTCCACGTGCTTCCGGTACTCGTCGAGCGTTGTCGCGCCCACGCACCGGAGCTCGCCGCGGGCCAAGGCGGGCTTCAGCATGTTCGAGGCGTCCATCGCGCCCTCGGCCGCGCCGGCTCCGACGAGCGTATGAAGCTCGTCGATGAAGAGGATGATCTGCCCTTCGGCTTCGGTGATTTCCTTGAGGACGGCCTTGAGGCGGTCCTCGAACTCGCCGCGGTACTTGGCTCCCGCGATGAGGGCGCCCAGGTCGAGGGAGACGACGCGCTTGGACTTGAGCCCCTCCGGGACGTCGCCCCCGACGATCCGCTGGGCGAGCCCTTCGGCGATCGCCGTCTTGCCGACGCCCGGCTCGCCGATCAGGACCGGGTTGTTCTTCGTCCGGCGGGAGAGGACCTGG
>MHEK01000069.1:0-31063 GCA_001803795.1 Nitrospirae bacterium RBG_16_64_22 | reverse complement strand
CCGTGAGGTCCCGCGCGTAGCGGGTCAGCGCCTGGTACTTGTCTTCCGGATTTTGGTCCGTGACCCGCTGGCTTCCGCGGACCTCGACCATGGCGGCGAGGGCGCGGTCCCGGGTGACGCCGGCCTTCGCCAGGATCCGGCCGGCGGCTCCGTCGTGCGCGACCGCGGCCAGAAGGAGATGCTCGACGCTCACGTATTCGTCCTTGAGGCCGTCGGCCTCGTACTGGGCCTTCTCGAAGAGAGCGGCGAGGCGCGGGGAGACCGCCATCTGCCCGAGGGCGCCGGGGCCGGTCACCTGGGGGAGCCGGTCGAGCTCGGTCTCAAGCTCCCGGGCGAGGCGCGCCGGGTCCGCCCCGAGCTTCTTGAGAATGGCGGGGACGATCCCCTCTTCCTGCTTGAGCAGGGCGGCCAGGAGGTGCAGGGCGTCGATCTGCTGGTGGTGCCGCGTGTCGGCTTCTCCCTGGGCCGAATGCAGGGCTTCCTGGACCTTGACGGTCATCTTGTCGTATCTCATCGCTTTCCTCTTTCCGGTTTCGCGTTCTTCCGCTTCGGGCCGGCGGGCTTCCGGGGCCGCTCCACTTCGACGTTGATCACGCGCCGCGGCGGCAAGGGAACGAGCGCTTTCTCGTCCTGGAGGTGGCGGCGGAGCGCGCTTCGCGCCTCATCGGGAAACGAGGAGAAGAAGCGTTCCAGGTCTCCCTGCATCCGTTCAATCCGCTCCCGCATCCGGAGGATGACCTCGACGCCGGCCAGGTTGATGCCGAGATCCCGCGTGAGGGTCAGGACCAGCTCGGCCCGGCGAACGTCGATCTCTGAGTAGACGCGCGTGTTTCGCTCCGATCGGCGCGGTCTCAGGAGCCCTTCCCGTTCGTAGATCCGGAGGGTCTGAGGATGGACGCCGAGCATCCGGGCCACGTGTCCGATGAGGTAGATGGTTTCTATCGCTTCGCCGCTCATTGCGCGTCAACCTCTGTTCCGCTGTCCCTTCGCGGTTCTCATGTCCTGGCTGTCCGTCTCGCGAACCCGCGGAAGCGGATTTCCGCCCGGGGGTTCTCCGGGTGCAGTTTCTGGAAGCTTCGGAGTGTCTCGCGGGCTTCGTCCGAGAGGTCCTCCGGAGTTGCCACCTGGATCGTCACGTACTGGTCGCCCGCGCCCCCTCCCTTCAGGTGGGGGACGCCCTTTCCGCGCAGACGGAACTGCTTGCCGCTCTGGGTGCCGGGGGGGATGGCGAGGGAGGCCATTCCCTCGATCGTGGGGACATCGACCCGCGCGCCGAGCGCGGCCTCCACGGCCGTGACCGGGATCGCGCAATAGAGGTTGTCGCCGATCCGCTCGAAGAACTCGTGCGGGCGGATCCGCGTGATGATGTAGAGATCTCCCGGCGCGCCCCCGTCCCGCCCCGGCTCTCCCATTCCGGCCAGCCGGACGCGCGATCCGTTGTCGACGCCGGGGGGGATCTTGACCTGAACCCGCTCGGTGCGCCGGGTGCGGCCCGTTCCCCGACAGGTCTTGCATGGAGTCCGGATGACACTGCCGGAGCCTCGACAGCCGGGGCAGGTTTGGGACAGGCGGATCGCGCCGCGGACCGTCGTGACCTGGCCCGTTCCCCGGCACGTCTGGCACGTCTCGGGTTTCGTCCCTTTTTCGGTCCCCATCCCGTTGCAGTCGCCGCACGCCACGTCGCGCTGAAGGGAGATCATCGTCTGCGTCCCGAAGACCGCGTCCTCGATGTCCAGCTCCATCGAGTAGGAAATATCCGCGCCCGTTTCCGGGCCGGCCGCGGGGCGACCGGGTCCGCCGAAGATCGAGCCGAAGAAATCTCCGAAGACGTCCCGGAACGCTCCCGTGCCGAAGGCGAACTCCTCCGGCCGGAATCCCGGGCCGGCTTCCGCGGGCCCGGCCGCGAACGCGGCGTGGCCCAACCGGTCGTACTGGGACCGCTTGGAGGAGTCGGAGAGGACCTCGTAGGCCTCGTTGACATCCTTGAAGCGCTGTTCGGCCGTCTTGTCGCCCGGATTGAGGTCGGGGTGGTGCTGGCGGGCGAGCTTGCGGAACGCTTTCTTGATCTCGTGTTCCGACGCGCCTCGCTTGACGCCCAGCACGTCGTAGTAGTCACGTTTGGCCACGGGATCCCCCCTGCATGGGTTTGGTATAGGTCTTGAGCCGGATATTGTCAAGGCATGTGCGCGGACAGATGCCGTGCCCCGCAGGCCATGGGAATCATTCAGGGCCGGCTGGCATACGGCCCGTCGGTTGACAGGGGCCCCACCGTATGGTACTTGATGATAGAAGGGAAACGGTCTGGAAGGCGGGGGTATCGTGAAAGTTCTTCGGTTTTTCCTATGGTTGCCTCTTGTCGCGGTCCTTTCACCGGCGGCTTCGGCGGATATCTACAAGTACGTCGACCAAGATGGAGTGGTCCATTTCTCGAGCGCGAGGAAGGGCCCTCAATATCAACTCGTGGTCCGGGAGGAAAAGGGAACGAGCGGGAAACCCCGCCTTGGCGGGGTCCCGCCGGCGGTGCGGGAAGACCACGGGCGGACGATCGGGGCGAAGTCGAGCGCGTACAACGTCGATCCGGAGCTGGTGAAGGCGATCATCCGGGTGGAATCGGGATACAACGCCAAGGCTGTCTCCCGAAAGGGCGCCCAGGGGCTCATGCAGCTCATGCCGGGAACGGCCCGCCGAATGCGCGTCGAGAATCCGTTCGATCCGGCCCAGAACATCGAGGGGGGGGTCCGGTACTTCAAATACCTGATGGGGCTCTTCGCCGGGAACGTTCCTCTCTCCCTGGCCGCGTACAACGCAGGGGAAGAGGCGGTCAGGCGATACGGAGGGATCCCGCCTTACGCCGAGACGCGGGACTACGTCACGAAAGTGCTCCATTACTATCGGAATCCTAATTCGCCGCTGCCGGCGACGCTCGTCTCCAGCGGCCCGCGCCGCGCGTCCCGGCCGATCTTCCGAGTGGTGGCCGCGGACGGAACGGTCATGTATACGGACGTCCCTCCGACCGTCGGCGGATCCGCCGAGGCCCGCCGGCTCCGATTCTGAGGGCCGGAGGCGGGGGACTGCCGCGGGGAACGCGCAAGAAAAGGAGTCCAGGGATGGAAGACCGCCGGAAGTTCAGACGGGTCGGAGTCAGGCTTCCCTCCGTTTTCTCGGTGGGCGAGGCCTGGCAGACGGCGAGCACGAAGAACCTCTCAGAGGAAGGGGTCATGAGCTGTCTTCCCGAACCCCTTCCGATCGGGACGCCCGTTCAGTTCAAGATCTTCTTTCCCGAAGCACACTCGATTTTCGCCGTCACCACCGCGGGGAGCGTGGTCTGGGTCGATCGTTCGGAGGCGTCCGGCGGTGTCCTCCACGGAATAGAGTGGAGCGCCGCTTCGATCCACAGGGGCGACCGGCAATTTCTCAAGACATTCGTTGCCCGGACCGGGAAGATCGCCTGATCTCCGAACGGGCTGTTTGGAGGCTTGCGATGATCGAGGTGACGGAAACGGCCGCCCAGGCGGTGATGACGTCGGCGGCGTCGAACGAGTGCGAGGGAATGGCTCTCCGCATCGCCGCGCGGAGGGAGGCGGATTCCGGCATTCAATATCAGATGGGCTTCGACGACCCGCGCGAAGGGGACGCGGCCTTCGAGAGCAACGGCGTGACGGTCGTCGTCGATCCCCTGAGCCGGCCGCTCCTGAACGGCCTCGTCCTGGATTTCGGCGAACTGGAGGGGGTCGTTCAGTTCGTCTTCATCAATCCGAACGACAGCCAGGGTTGATGGGTCGAGCGGAGAAAAGAAGCCACAGAGGCACAAAGGCACAGAGGGGCCTAGTGATTGTTGAGCTTTCTGACCAAGCTGCTCAGCGTGCGTTCAATCTCTCTGCTTGATTCATGAATCCTCTCAAACCGGCTCCGGCTCAAGAACTCCAGGTTCAGTGCGATTTCCAATTGCGTTTGGCTCTCAAAGAGCGAACCCATGGCAATCTGCAGGAAGCGGAGATAATCTCCGGTCGATTTGCGACCGTACCCCTCTGCTATATTGCTGGGAATTGAAATCGCGCAACGCCTGAGCTGTGAAACCAACGCGTAGACTTCCTCTCTCGGAAAAGTCCTGGTTTCTTTGTAAACGTCCGTGACAAGAGTCATGGACTTTTGCCACACAATCAGATCCCTATAGGTTTTCATCTCGGCGCCTTGACCACTTTGTGCCTTTGCCCCTTTGTGCCTCTGTCCCTTTGTGGCGCATTCAGGTTAGACAGCGACGAAAGAGGCTTCCGGTGCCTCCTTGCGCTGGAGCTGGTGCTTCTTGTCCGCCTCGCCCCGTTCCGGATAATCCGACCGGTAGTGCGCGCCGATGCTTCCCCGGCGGTTGAGGGCCGCCGCGGTGACAAGCCGGCCGAGGGTCAGCATGTTCTTGAGCTCGGTCGTCCGCCTGTCCAAGTAGTTCCCCTCCTCGATTTCCCGCCAGCCGGCTAGTTCTTCGAGTTCCTCCGTCAGGCCGCTGGCGTCCCGGACGATGCCAACTCGGTTCCACATTCCTTTTCTGAGGTCCGTTCGGAGCTTCTCCACGAGAACGGGATCGGGAGAGGGGGAGAGCGAGAGGGGAACGGCGGAGATCCCGGCTGGACCGGGCGCCCGGGCGGCGTGGTTCGCCGCGCTCTCGGCAACGCGCGCGCCGAAGACGAGCCCTTCGAGCAGGGAGTTGGAGGCGAGGCGGTTCGCGCCGTGGACCCCCGTGCAGGCGACCTCGCCCGCCGCGAAGAGGCCCGGCAGATCGGTCGCGCCGCCGATGTCCGTCCGGACGCCGCCCATCATGTAGTGGGCGGCCGGGCAGACCGGAATCCAGTCCTCCGTCAGGTCCAGATCGAAGCGGAGGCACGTGGCGTAGATCTGGGGGAACCGCCGCCGGACGAACGAGGCGTCCAGGTGCGTGAGGTCGAGGAACACCTTCGACGACTGGGTCCTTTGCATCTCGGTCCAGATGGCGCGGGAAACGACGTCGCGGGGGGCCATCTCGGCGGCCGGATCGTACCGGCCCATGAAGGCTTCGCCGGCGAGGTTCCGGAGGACGCCGCCTTCTCCGCGGATTGCCTCGGAGAGGAGAAACTGCGGCGCGTTGGTGTAGTAGAGGGCCGTTGGATGGAACTGGACGAACTCCATGTCCATGAGCGTCGCGCCGGCCCGGTGGGCCGCGGCGACCCCGTCTCCCGTGGCGACGGGCGGGTTTGTCGTGCGCAGGTAGAGCTGGCCCAGGCCGCCGGTGGCCAGAATGACGGCACGGGCCCTGACGAGCAGGAGGCGGTTTCCCTCCTCATCGAGGACGAGCGCTCCCTGGCAGACGCCGTCCTGGACGACAAGGTCGACGGCCATGGCGAACGGAAGGCGGGTGACGTTCGGAAAGGACTGGGCCCGGGTAAGGAGGACGCGCTGGATCTCGTGGCCCGTGGAGTCCCCGCGGGCATGGACGATCCGGCGCACGGAGTGGGCTCCCTCGCGCGTGAAGGCGAGCTCGGCCCCTTCGCGGTCGAAGGCCGCGCCCCAGTCGATCAGCTCCCGGATACGGGCGGGGCCTTCTTCCACCATGACGCGGACGGCGTTCTCGTCGCAGAGGCCGTCTCCCGCCTTGAGCGTGTCCTCGACGTGGAAGGCGATCTCGTCCTCGTCCGAAATAGCGACGGCTACGCCGCCCTGGGCGTACTCCGTGGCGCCCACGCTGGGAAGGTCCTTGGTGACGACGAGGACGTCCCCGTGGCGCGCCAAGCCGATCGCGGCGCGAAGTCCCGCCACGCCCGATCCGATGACGAGGAAGTCGGTGGCAACTTGTTCTGGCCGGAGAGAAGAGTTGTTCAGATGAAATCTCCTCGAACAAGGGGTGAATCGGTGAATAGGTGAATAGGTGAATCGAAGAACCCGGAAAACATTGTCGTTGTTCTTTCCCATTCACCCATTTACCTATTCACCTATTCACCCATTCACCGGCTTCCACCGTCAATACAGGAACATCGGCTTGCCCGTCACGTGGCGGACCTTGGGGCGGTAAGTCTCCGCGTCGTAGAACTCGTCCACGTCCACGCGCTTCACGCCCTCGGAGAGGACGCTCAGGGGGACGTGGGTGTAGGTCCCTTGCCGGAGGGCGACCATCTGGGCGTGCGAGCGGTCCAGCGCGAGCGACAGCGCCATATGGGCGAAGTTGACGGCCACCATGAGGTCGAGGGAGTCGGGGGCGCCCGATCTCATGAGGTAAGAGAGCGCCTGATAGATGATGTTCTCCCCCGTGATCCGCTTGAGCATCTCCCCCGTGATGAGACCGATTCCGCCCAGCTTGCGGTGGCCGTAGGCGTCGGTCTCGCCCGTCTCGACGGTCTGGCCCCCGATCATCCGGGCTCCCTCGGAGATCGTGACGATGGCGTAGTGGCTCGGGTTGGCCTTCTTGTCCAGGACGAGGAGGCGCGCGAGTCTTTCGGGATCGAAGGAGACCTCGGAAATGATCGAGCGGTCCACGCCGGCCAGGTGCGACGCAATGAGGGACGTCTCGCCGGAGTTGCGGCCGAAGAGTTCCACGACGAGAATCCGTTCGTGCGAGCCCGCGCTGGTTCTAAGCTGGTGGATGAAGGAAACGCTGCGCGTGACGGCCGTCGAGAAGCCGATGCAGTAGTCGGTTCCGTGGACGTCGTTGTCCATCGTTTTCGGGATCGCAATGACGGGGACCCCCTCTTGGGCAAGACGGAGTCCGTACGAGAGCGTGTCGTCGCCGCCGATCGGGATGAGAACGTCCAGACCGAGACGGGAGATGACCTTCAGGACATGGGGGGTGAAGTCGGCCAGGGCGGGAGACTCCGCGCCGGACGGCGGAGGAGCGGACGCGGCGCGGAGAAAAGCCGGCGCTTCCTTCGGCCGAACCCGTCCCGGGTTCGTCCGGGACGTGTGGAGAGCCGTCCCGCCGGTCCGGTCGATCGTCCGCGTGTTCTTCTTGTCGAGGACCTGGACGCACTCGTCGTGCGTCGCGGGGTCGGCCGGATCGTATTCCAGGAGACCCGCCCAGCCGCGGCGAATGCCGACGACCTCGCACCCCTCGTCGACCGCCCGGTAAACGAGCGCCTTGATGCAGGGGTTCAGGCCGGGGACGTCACCGCCGCCTGTCAGAACGCCGATCCGCATGATTTCTCCGCCAGATCGTGAACCGTTTGGTTGAACGCAGATGTCGCGGAGAGATGCCGTTGGATTGCAGTTTCCACAACTCCCATGCTCTTCTCCGCGCGCTCCGCGTTCTCCGCGGTTGGACGCAGTGCCGTTACCGGTAGTTGACGAACTGGAGCGCAACCCCGAAATCGGCCTCGCGCATCATTTTCATGACCGTCTGGAGGTCGTCCAGCTTCTTCCCGGAAACGCGGACCTGGTCTTCCTGGATCGCGGCCTGGACCTTGAGCTTCGTCTCTTTGATCCGTTTGACGATCTCCTTGGCCTTGTCGCCGGGGATTCCCTGCTGGATCTTGACCCTCTGGCGGACGGTCCCGCCGGACGCCGGCTCGATCTTGCCGAAGTCGAGCCCCTTGAGCGGGACGGCCCGCTTGACCAGTTTTCCCGTCAGGATGTCGACGACGCTCTTCAGTTTCCCCTCGTCGTCCGAGACCAGGACGAGCTCTTCCTTCTCGATCGAGATGTCGCTCTTCGATCCCTTGAAGTCGAATCTCTGGCCGATCTCCTTCATCGCCATCGTGACGGCGTTGTTGACCTCCTGCATGTCGATCTTCGAAACCGCGTCGAACGAGTGCATGTCGGACATTCAATACCTCCCGGGCCGAAGCCGATTGTAAGTTGTAAATTGGATTTCAAATTTCCAATTTCCAATTTGCAATATTCCTTTCTACTCAACCACCGCCACTCCCTTCGGCGGCACGAAGCGAAACGTCTCGTCCGGAATTCCCTTGTTCATCGCGATCCGCGAGAAGCGGATCGTCGTGGTCCCGCGCGCGCTGTCGTGCAGGGAGACGCGGACGACCGCCCAGCTCTTGGGATCGACCTCAAGGATGACGCGCGTCAGCGTCAGGTCCTTCTGCTTCGGGATCAGCCGGAGGAGGATGTTTCCACGCTGGTTGACGCGGTTCTCCAGGGCAAAAGCGGGGTCGAAGTCCTCCCTGAGGCGTCCGATGCCGGCCAGAAAGTTCGTGGCCGAGCCGGGGGGAAAGGCGTCCGCCTGCCGCCGCTTGACGACCTGCTTCTGGTCGGGCTGGTAGATCCACACATGCGTTCCGTCGAGGACGATCTCCTGGGAGATCGGCGCGGAGAAGTTCCAGCGCATCCTGGACGGCTTCTTGATCGCGACCGTCCCGGCCGCCTTCTCGGCGGCGCTTCCGCCGGGGAGGATCGTCTCCTGGGAGAAGTGGGCGGAGAAATCCGCCGTCTCGCGGTAGACCGTCTCCAGGCGCGTGACGACCTCGTCGAGAGACGGCGCGGCGGCGGCCGGAGGGGCCAGAGAGAAGAACGCGAAGATCACGAGAGCCAGAAGAATCATCCAACCTCCAATCAGCCTATTCACCGATTCACCTATTCACCGATTCACCGTTCCACCGGCTACCGTTCGTCCGGCGGGACGAGGACGTCCCGGTCCCGATTCGGCCCGCGGGGGACCGAGACGATTCCGTCCCGCTCCATGTCCTCGATCATCCTGGCCGCGCGGTTGTACCCGACGCGCATCCGGCGTTGCAGGTGCGTGATCGAGGCGTTCCGCGACGAGACGACGATCGCGCGGGCCTTCTCGTACAGGTCGTCGCGCTCCTCGGCGGCCGCCTCCTGGGCGGCGAAGGCCTCGGCCTCGGCGCGGGCGGCCATAATCCGCTCCAGCGTTCCGTAGAGAGGGACGGCCTGGGCCTTGGTGTGGGCGACCGCGCGCGCGATTTCGGCTTCGGTGACGAAAGCCCCGTGAATACGCTGGAGGCGATTCGTGCCGGGCGGCATGAAGAGCATGTCGCCCTTGCCCAGGAGCTGTTCCGCGCCCATGGAGTCCAGGATGGTCCGGGAGTCGATCTTGGAGGCCGTCTGGAAGGCGATGCGGGCCGGGAAGTTCGCCTTGATGACGCCCGTCAGCACGTCGACCGACGGCCGCTGAGTGGCGAGAATGAGGTGGATGCCTGCGGCACGGGCCATCTGCGCCAGCCGGGCGATCGACTCCTCGACCCGCCGGGCCGAGACCATCATGAGATCGGCCAGCTCGTCGATGACGACGACCACGTAGGGGATCCGCTCGGCGGGCGGCCTATCGTCGGCCGGCTTCGACCCCCGGCTCTTGTCTCCCGGTTCGGCGTCGATCATGGCGTTGTAGCTCTCGATGTTCCGGGCCCCGGCCGCGGCCAGGAGATGGTATCGGTGCTCCATCTCGGCGACGAGGCTGGCGAGCGCCTCGCCGGCCTTCTTCGACTCGGTGACGACCGGCTCGATCAGGTGGGGGATGTCCTCGTAGACGGACAATTCGAGCCGCTTGGGATCGATGAGGAGGAACTTCACGTCGCGGGGGTGCGTGTTGAACAGGAGGCTCAGGATCATGACGTTGAGCCCCATGCTCTTGCCCGCGCCCGTCGCGCCGGCGACGAGAAGGTGCGGCATTCTTGCCAGGTCCGCGGCGACAGGAGCCCCGAAGATGTCCTTGCCGAGCGCGACCGTGAGCGGCGATGACGGCTCGCGGAATGCGGGCGAGGTCAGGATCGTCTTGAGGTGGACCGGCTCGCGGGCCGGATTGGGGACCTCGATTCCGATGGCCGCTTTGCCGGGGATCTGTCCGCCGACGCGGACGGCGGGGGCCTTGAGGGCCAGCGCCAGGTCGTCCGCCAGCGTGACGACGCGGTTGATCTTCACCCCCGGCGCGGGCTCGTATTCGTACATCGTCACGATCGGTCCGGGGTAGACCTGCGTGACGCGTCCCTCGACGTCGAAGTCCCTGAGTTTGGCTTCGAGGAGCGACGCGTTCGCGAACAGCTCTTCTTTCGTTTGGCCGGAAAGGGGCGGAGGCGGATCGGCCAACAGCGAGAGGGGGGGAAGCTGGTAGGCACCTCCGGCGTTCGGCCGCGGCCGTTGGGCCGGGACCAGGTCGAGCTCCATGGTCCCCGCGTCCGCCTTTGCGCGCCGGATCTTAGGTTTGGCGGCTGAAGCGGCCCCCGGAGGCGGTTCCAAAGCGTCCGCCTCGCTGGATGCCGTGGTGGCCTCCCGGCCGACGGCGATCCTGGGGTTCGTCTCAGGCGCGGCGTGCGCCGCCGCTTCGCGCCGGCGGAGGGCCCGCTCGCGGCGGAGGATGATGGTCCCGGAGAGGGCGTCCACCATTTGCCGCAGAGACGAGGCCGTGATTCGCAGGAGGCCGGCCAGCGTGAACCTGGTGGTGACGATCAGGGCAATGAGAAGGAGAGAGAAGAGAATGACAACCGTTCCGACGTCGGAGAAAAGGGAGACCAGCGCCCTGCTTGTCAAGGTCCCCACGACGCCGCCGGGCGGGATCGGTTCGCCGAGAGGGGCGAAGCTCTCGGGATAGAAATGGGCCGGCAGGGCGGAGACCGAGACGAAGAGGAGGACGACGCCCAGTATCCCCGGCCAGCGCGGCGCGCGTTCGTCGGCCGGCGGACGGAGGGAGCGGAGCGCGGCGACGAGGAAGGCGACGGGAAGAAGGTACGCCGCGCCCCCCAATACCTGGAAGAAAAAGTCGGCCCCGAAGGCGCCGGCGACGCCGATCCGGTTCAGGATGCCGCCCCTGGATGAGGCGCTGTTGAGCGAGGGGTCCGCGGCCGAATAGGTGAGAAGGGCGAGGGCCGACAGGACGGCGAAGAGGAACAGCAAGACGGCCCGGATCTCATGGCTCCGGGAAGGGACGGGTGCGGCCTGGGTCATGTTCACCTATGATATCCGCGTCGGCGGCTCCAAGTCCAATACTGCGTGCTCGAAGCTCCCATTGTACCTTCAACCGCGCAGTGCGCCGCAATCCCCGCCCTTTGGGGCGGGGTCAAGGCGCACGAATGCAAATAACGAAAAGTACCTTAGAGGTCGGAGAATCCCCGCCTTTCAAGGCGGGGTTCTTCAACCTTCGACTCTTTGACCTTCGACTAGACTTCGATGATCACCGGCAGGATCATCGGCTTGCGGTCCATCTTCTTGAGCAGGAACTTCTTGAGGAGGTTCCGGACCCGCGCCTGGACCATCGTCCACTCGCTCTTCGCTTCCGGCCCCATCTCATCGAGCGTTCCGACCACGACTTCCCGCACCTCCTGGAGAAGCTCCTGCGAGGCGTCCTCGAAGACGAAACCCCGGGAGATGATGTCGGGTCCCGAGAGGAGGCGTCCCGTCTGCTTCTCGATGGCGATGAGGATGAGGACGATCCCGTCGTGGGCGAGGCGCATCCGGTCGCGGAGGACAATGTCCCCGACGTCGCCGATTCCCTTTCCGTCGATGAACGTCCGGCCCGCCGTGACCCGGCCGCGCCGCGCCGCGTTCCCATCCGCGTCGAACTCGAGTACGTCCCCGTTCTCGACCAAGTGGATCCGCTCCGAAGGGACGCCGAGCCGCTTGGCCGTCTGCGCGTGGTGGTAGAGGTGCCGGTATTCCCCGTGGATCGGCACGAAATGCCGGGGGCGCGCCAGGTTGATCACGATCTTCTGCTCTTCCTGCGAGGCGTGGCCCGAGACGTGGATCTCCGAGACGTTCTCGTAGATGACCTCGGCGCCGCGCCGGAGAAGGTGGTTGATGACGCGGGAGATCGCTCGCTCGTTCCCCGGGATTGCCTTGGCGGAGAGGACCACCGTGTCCCCCGGCCTGATCTTGATTTCCTTGTGGTCGTCCAGGGCCATCCGGGAGAGGGCGCTCATCGGTTCTCCCTGACTCCCCGTCGTGATGACGGTCACTTCCCGGTCGTCGAACTGCTTCATCTGTTCGGTCCGGAGACAGACGTCCGGAGGGACCCGGAGGTAGCCCATCTCCTGGGCGATCTGGGCGTTCTGGACCATGCTGCGGCCGTTGAGAAAGACCTTGCGTCCGTGACGGACGGCCGTGTCCACGCACTGTTGAATCCGGTGGATGTTGGAGGAGAACGTGGAGACGATGATCCGCCCGGATGTCTGGGAAAAGATCTCTTCCAGCGCCTGGCCGATGACCTTTTCGGAGGGGGTGAATCCTTCCCGTTCGGCGTTCGTCGAATCGGAGAAGAGGGCCAGGAGCCCGCGGTCGCCGTATTCGGCGAACTTGTAGGCGTCGAATAGCTGTCCGTCCACGGGCGTCGGGTCGATCTTGAAGTCCCCGGTGTGGAGGATGCGTCCGATGGGCGTCGTGATGCCGAGGGCCGCCCCGTCCCCGATGGAATGCGTGACGCGGATGTACTCGACCCGGAACGGTCCCATCTCGATCGTCTGCCGGGGCTGGACGGACACGAGCCTGACGATCTCGTCGAGCCTGTGCTCCTTGAGCCGCTGGGTGACGAGGCCGAGCGTCAGGGGGGTCCCGAAGACCGGGACATCGAATTCGCGGAGGAAGTACGGAAGGGCGCCGACGTGGTCTTCGTGGCCGTGGGTGAGGAAGACGGCGCGGACGCGGTCCCGGTTCTCGATGAGGTAAGAGAAGTCGGGGATGGCGAAGTCCACACCGAGCATCTCGTCTTCGGGGAACATGAGGCCGCAGTCGACGACGATGATCGAGTCGCCGAACTCGAAGGCCATCATGTTCATGCCGATCTCGCCCAGGCCCCCGAGGGGGATCGCGGAGAGGGTGGCGCCGGCGGCTTCGCTCATCTCTTTCTTCGCGTCTTCTTTTCGGAGGGGCGGCCCATCAGGAGAAGGAGGACGGCCTTCTGGGCGTGGAGGCGGTTCTCCGCCTGGTCGAGCACGACCGATCGGGGACCGTCGAGGACGTCGGCTGTGATCTCCTCGCCGCGATGGGCGGGAAGGCAGTGCATCACGACGGCGTCCGGGCGGGCTGACGCGAGGAGGGCCGCGTTCACCTGGTATCCGGCGAACGCGCGCCGCCGCCGGGCGGCTTCGTCTTCCTGTCCCATGCTCGTCCAGACGTCCGTGTAGACGGCGTGCGCGCCGCGGACGGCCAGGGCGGGATCGCATGTCAGAAGGACCGACGCCCCGGTCCCGCGGGCGGCTTTCCGGGCCCCCGCGACGACGGCCTCGTCGGGCTCGTATCCCTTCGGCGTCGCGACAGCGATTGAAACGCCCGTCTTGGCGCACCCTTCGAGAAGGGAATGGGCCATGTTGTTGCCGTCGCCCACGTAGGCGAGCATGAGTCCCTTGAGCCGGCCTTTCTTCGCCTTGAGCGTCATGAGGTCGGCCAGGACCTGGCAGGGGTGGTGTTTGTCCGAGAGGCCGTTGATCACGGGGACGTCCGCGGCGCGGGCGGCTGACTCGACCGTCTCGTGGGCGAAGGTCCGGATCATGATCGCGTGGGCGTAGCGGGAGAGGACGCGGGCCGTGTCCTCGATCGTCTCCCCCCGCCCTAGCTGGATGTCGCGCGGCGAGAGGAAGATCGCCTGTCCCCCCAGCTGGTACATCCCGACCTCGAACGAGAGGCGCGTCCGCGTGGAAGACTTCTCGAAGATCATCACGAGCGTCTTTCCGGCGAGAGGGCCGGCGAGAGGGCGGGAGGTTCTTCTCCGCTTCATGTCCCTCTTGAGCGCCGCGGCGAGAGTCAGGATGCGGGAAATGTCCGCCGGCGCGGTTTCGCCCAGCGACAGGAGATCGGTCAGCATGCCGTGGCGGAAGGAACGGACGCGCGGAGGAGCGCCGCGTCCAGGATCTCGATCGCCTCGTCCGCTTCCGCTTCGGTGACGATCAGGGGTGGAAGGAGGCGCACGACGTTTCCGGCCGCCGCGTTGGCGATGAGTCCCCGGGAGAGGGCCTCGTCCACGACGGGCTTCGCGTCGCGGTTCAGCTCGATGCCGATCATCAGGCCCCGCCCGCGGACGTCCGTCACGTCCGGGTGCTTCGCGCGGATGGCGTTCAGGCCCGCGAGGAGATGGGCGCCCATCCGCAGGGCATTGTCGAGGAGCGTTTCGCCGCGGGGGCCGTCACGGAGGATGACGGAGAGCGTGGCCGCCGCCGCCGCGCAGGCGAGAGGATTGCCGCCGAACGTGGAGCCGTGCGAGCCGGGGCCGAAGGCCTGGGCGATCTTCTCCGTCGCCAGGAGGGCGCCGATCGGCACGCCGTTTCCAAGCCCCTTCGCCAGAGTCATGATGTCGGGAACGATTCCGCACTGCTCGTAGGCGAAGAGGGTCCCGGTCCGGCCGATCCCGGTCTGGATCTCGTCCAGGATCAGCAGGATCCCGTGCCGGTCGCAGACCCCGCGCGCGGCGGCGAGAAAGCCGTCGGAGGGGATCCTCACCCCGCTCTCCCCCTGGATCGGCTCGATCAGAACGGCGGCCGTCTTTTCCGTGACGGCGGCTTCGAGGGCCGCGGCGTCGTCGAACGGGACGTGGACGAAGCCGGGCGGGAGGGGATCGAAGCCCGCCTTCACCTTCTCCTGTCCCGTGGCCGTGAGCGCGGCGAGCGTTCGCCCGTGGAACGAGCCGGCCATGGCGATGATTTCGAAGCGGCCGGGGTCGATCCGCTCCTTGGCGTACTTCCGGGCGAGCTTGATGGCCCCTTCGTTCGCCTCGGCGCCGCTGTTGCAGAAGAAGACGCGGTCGGCGAACGAATGATCGACCAGGAGCCGGGCCAGGCGGACCTGGGGCTCGATGTGGAAATAGTTCGAGACGTGGACGAGTTGCCCGGCCTGCTCGCGGATCGCGGACGTGATCTCAGGGTGGGCGTGTCCCAGGGCGCAGACGGCGACGCCGGACAGGAAGTCCAGGTACTCCTTCCCGTCGGCGTCCCAGACCCGGCATCCCCGGCCGCGCACGAGGGCGACGGGAAACCGGCCGTACGTCGGCATGAGGACCCGTTCGGATTCTTCGATGATCCGGCGGTTGGACAAGCGCTCTGGAGAAGGCGTTTTCATGCTCTCGATCCGTCGCTCCATTGGTTTGAGGGGTTTGAGGAGACAGTACAAGAATTATCAGATTGCCCGCGGAGATTCAAAGGAATTCTCCCTCGGCGAGGGCCGGCGTATGACCTGAATCATGTCATTTTCGGCCGATCAGGATAGAATTCAACCGCCGGTTGAATTGGCGGATGCAGGATATTCCGCCCGGCGCGGCGGGTTGCGCCATGCGAAATAAGTTGATCTGATCGCCGCATTCTGGTAATCAGGGGGCTCGCGAACCGTGGAACGCGGCGAGCGCGCAATTCCCCCTGTCTGGTTGTCCTGCACACGGTTGTGATGGGTGCCAGCGTTTATTGATTTCTTCCAAACCGAATCAAGAGTTCTTTGCATAGGACAGGCTCGTTCTGTCCGGGTGGGCCCTCGACGCCGAGGTGGTTTTGTTTGCTCATGCAGTGCCGGCCGATCCGTCGGGAGAGGAGGTGAGTCTCGCGGGACGATGGGAATCCGGCTCATGCCGTGAAGCGGGTTCACGGCCATACGGTTAACCGGCAACACCGTTGAGGAGGTGGCTATGCGATCGATTGCGAAACGCGAGCGCGGGCGAGGCGTTTGTCTGGGTCTGAGCATCGCGGGGATCACGGCATGGACCCTGTTCGCCGGGGCGGACGCCTTCGGCGCGGGCAGCGAAGCGGATTTGGGAAAGAAGGTTTACGCGAGCCGGTGCGGGATCTGCCACGGCGACAAAGGCGACGGGAAGGGCTTGGTCGGGATCATCCACCGCGTCGAGAAGAGGGGCCTGACCTGGGTCACGTACCCGCGCGATTTCACGGCGGGCATCTTCAAGTTCCGCTCGACGATGACGGGCGAACTCCCGACGGACGCGGACCTGGATCGGGTGATCCGCAACGGGATCCCCCGGTCCGGCATGCCGTCCCATATCGACGTTCCCGCCGCAGAAATCAAGGCCGTCATCGCCTATATCAAGTCGTTCTCCCCCAGATGGAAGCAGGACAAACCCGGAAAGTCGATCGCCATCAAGAAGCCGGCCGCGGTCGGTTCCGGCGCGTCGGTCGCCAAGGGCGAGAAGATCTGGAAGGACATGAAGTGCTGGGAATGCCACGGGGAAAAGGGAGTGGGCGACGGCCCGTCCGTGGCGACGCTCAAGGACGACTGGGGCGATCCGAGCGTTCCGTTCGACTTCACCTCGGGGGCGCTGAAGGGCGGCCCGGACATCGAGGACATCTACCGCACGTTCACGACCGGCGTCGACGGCTCGCCGATGCCTTCGTACGCCGACTCTCTTGGAGAGGCCGACCGGTGGCACCTTGTTTCGTATTCGCTCAAGCTGATGGGCAAGGTGAAGTAGCCGATCGTTCGGTCGTCAACGGCTGTCCTGTCTAGGAAGGGGAGGTTCATCGATGAGCAAAAAGCGATTCAACCGAAGGGATTTTCTGAAGACCCTGGGAATCACCGGGGCGGCGGCCGGGGCGGGGCTGGTTCTTCCCCGGACGATCCTCTCGGAGCACGCCCAGAAGCAGATATTCGAAGCGTCAACGGCCCACGCGGCTGAGAAGAACGGCGGGCAGAGCTACGATGTCAAGCCGGGCCAGCTCGATCCGTACTACGGCTTCTGGAGCGGAGGGCACTCCGGCGAGGTCCGGATCATGGGCGTTCCCTCGATGCGTCAGCTTCACCGGATCCCGGTCTTCTGCATGGACGTCGGGAGCGGCTACGGGATCACGAACGAGTCGAAGAAGCTCCTCAAGGGGACCTTCGTGGGCGACACGCACCACGTCCACGGCTCGTACGTGAACGGGACGTACGACGGGAAGTGGCTCTTCGTCAACGACAAGGGGAACAACCGCGTCGCCCGGATCCGGATGGATTACATGGAGACGGACGCGATCGTGAACATCCCGAACGCCCAGGGGATGCACGGGACGTTCCCCCAGCGGTACCCGAAGACGGAATGGGTCGTGACGAACACCGAGTTCCAGGTCCCGGTCCCGAACGACGCTTCCAACAAGGCGAACTTCAACAAGCCGCAGAACTACTACGGCATGCACACGATCCTCGACGCGGCGACGATGGGGATCGTCTGCCAGATCATGCTGGACGAGAACGTGGACCTGGCCGCGTGCGACTACCAGGGCAAGTACTCCATGTCCACCTCGTACAATCCGGAGAAGGGCGTCACGCTCGCCGAGTATCTGGCGGCCGATTCCGACTACCTGATCGTCTTCCACTGGGAGCGGATCAGGGCGGCCCTCAAGGCCGGCAAATACAAGACGATTTCCGGCGTCCGTGTTCTCGACGGCCGGAAGGGGTCGGACCTCACGCTCCGGATCCCCGTTCCCAAGAACCCGCACGGCATCAACATCTCCCCGGACGGCAAGTACGGGGTCTGCTCGGGGAAGGTCTCGCCCACCTGCTCGGTGGTCGAGCTGGCCAAGATCGACGAGGCGTTCGCCGGCAAGATCAAGCCTGAGAAGTGCGTCGTCGCCCAGCCGGAGATCGGCCTGGGGCCGCTCCACACGACGTTCGACGGCAGAGGAAACGCGATCACGTCGGTCTTCATCGATTCCACGAACGTGAAGTGGAACCTCGATCGGGCCGTAAAGGGGGAGAAGAAGCCCCACGTCCACGTCCTCGACATCAGCTACCAGGTCGGCCACATCATGGCGACGATGGCGGAGACGAAGGAAGCCGACGGGAAGTGGCTTGTCTCGCTCAACAAGATCTCAAAGGACCGGTTCCTCAACGTCGGTCCGCTCAAGCCCGAGAACGAGCAGTTGATCGACCTGACTGGGGAGAAGCTCGTCATCGTGAAGGACGAGCCGGCTTACATCGAGCCCCACGACGTCATCATGGTCAGGCGGGACCTCGTGGAGTCGAAGGTCAAGCACCGCTACAACATGGCGGACCATCCGATGGCCGTTCACAAGAACGAGATCGTCCGGAAGGGGAACGACGTCATCGTCCGGATGACGGCGAACGCCCCGGTCTACGGATTCCAGGAGGTCAAGGTCAAGAAGGGGAACAAGGTCACGTTCTACGTGACGAACCACGACGAGATCACGGACCTGTCGCACGGGTTCAACATCTCGAACTACAACGTCAATTTCGTGGTCTCTCCCTACCAGACCAAGTCCGTGACCTTCACGGCCGACAAGCCTGGGGTTCACTGGATCTACTGCACGAACTTCTGCCACGCCCTGCATCTCGAGATGAGAATGCGGCTCATCGTTGAAGTCTAGGGGCTTGGCAGGGTAGAATATTGAAGTCTTGGTTTCTTCCGGGGCGGCCCCCGGCGTGTGCCTGGGGCCGCCCTGATTTTGCCCACAGAATCGCCCGCCGTTGGTTGACGGAATCTCCAGGGAGGACGGATCCAGCGGTCCATTCCGGCGGGAACGGAGCGCCCCATGACCGGCTTGGCTTCAGTTGTCGTTTCTCTTGTCCTTGTCCTGGTTTTTTCGTTTGACGCCCGGGCGCAGGGATCTTTTCTCGAACACCGCTACCCTTACACGCCGAACGAAGCCCTTCCCGGGGCCGACCGGTTCGTGAAGAAGCAGGGGTACTGGGAAGGGTACAAGGGAAACAAGATGGTCGGTGTCGTTCTCCTTTCGAAGGATTGGACGCCCAACCTCGTGGGGTACGCGGGGAAGCACCTGGAGACGCTGATCGGCATGGACATGGCGGGGAACCTGACGGGTGTCAAGGTCATCTTCCACGCCGAGCCGATCGTCATGATCGGCCTCAAGGAAGACAACTACAAGACGTTCATTCGGCAGTACGTCGGGAAGAACGTCAAGGAAAGGGTGGCCATCGGGAGCGGCATCTCGATGGACGCCATCACGGGCGCGACCGTGACGGCCGTCGTCCAGAACTCGATCATCCTGGGGAGCGCGCGGCGGACGGCCCTCAAGAGCGGCCTGCTCCAGGCCCGGAAGACCGAGGCCCCGCGCAAGGTGTCGCAGGCCTTCACGGCGCAGTCGTGGAAGACTCTGCTGGACAAGGGCGCCGTCCAGCGGATCACGATCAAGCCGGAGGGCGTGGGGCTCAAGGCCGAGGCCCAGCCGTACCTCGACCTCTACTTCGCCCTCGCCGATCCTCCGGCCGTCGGCAGGAACCTGCTTGGCGCGAACGCCTACGAGCAGGCAAAGGCCGCCCTGGGGAAGAGAGGCGGGTCGATCCTCGTCGTCGTCTCCTCTGGGCCGGGGTCGTTCAAGGGCACGGGTTTCGTCCGCGGCGGGATCTTCGACCGCTTCCACCTCGAGCAGGAGGCCAAGAGCTTCATCTTCCGCGATGTGGACTACACGCTGATCTCGGAGATCAAGGCGGCCGGAGCGCCGCCCATCCGGGAGGGCGGGATCTTCCTCATCCACAACAAGGACTTCGATCCGGCCGATCGATTCGCCTTCAACCTCGTTCTTCCCGTCCGCGTCGGAACGACGGGCAAGGAGGTCAAGTCTTTCGAGCAGACCTACCGGATTCCCGACGCCTACATGGAGAAGGCGAGGTAGGGGAAGCGGTTGGACGAGAAACTCCTGCTGGAAGATCCGCTCCTTTCCGGCCTGGGTGAGATCACCCCGGTCTGGATCCAGATTTGGCAGAGAAACACGATTCACATCGTCGCGTTCTCCGTCTTCCTCGCCGCGCTCATCCTCCTCCTCGTTTTCCGGGACAGGCTGGTCCGGCACCCCCGCTGGCGGGACCGCGCCAGGAACACAGCCCTCGTGGTCTCGGCCGTCTACATGGGCCTCGTCCTGGGGACCCAGCCGGCGACGACGTACATCCTGATCGCCGCGCAGAACTTGAAAAGCGGGATGACGGACCTGACCTTCTACTTGATGGATCCGTTCATCTTCTTTTCGTTCGCCTTCATCCTCCTGACCGTTTTCCTCTGGGGGAGGGGAGCGTTCTGCGGGTGGCTCTGCCCCTTCGGCTCATTCCTTGAACTGCTCTACAAGGGATACGAGCGGCTGTTCCCGCGCTGGACGTGGAAGGTTCCCCCCGCGTGGCACGACAGGCTCGTCTATCTCAAATACTTCTTCTTTGTCCTGATCCTGGGGGTCTCGTTCTACGACTTCTACCTCGCGGAGTACATGGCGGAGGTGGAGCCGTTCAAGACGTACGTCGTGAAACTCAACCGCGGCTGGATCTTCGTCGCATGGTTCGGCCTCGTCGTCGTCTCTTCGATGCTGGTCTACCGCTCCTTCTGCCGGTACGTCTGCCCGCTCGGAGGGATGCTGGCTTTCCCGGCGCGTCTCACGTCGATCTTCCCGCTCGTCAAGCTCAAGAGGTACGACTACTGCGGAACGTGCCGGATCGGGGAGCGGTTATGCGATCCCCAGGCGATCCGCCGCGACGGATCGATCGACGCCGCGGAGTGCCTCTACTGCCTGGACTGCCAGGTGAACTACTATGACGAAGAGCTCTGTCCGGTCCTTCTGTTGAAGGCCAAGGGGCGGGCGCCGGAGCCGCCGCCACTTGCCACTCGGCCTCCTCGCGCGTCGAGGAGGAAGGCGGAACGCATGGCGGCCGCCGGTCTGGCAGTCCTCCTGCTGGCACCTGGGACGGCCTTCGGCGCGACGCTCGTCGTCGGGAAAGAGGCGGGGTCGATCGGCGAAGCCCTGAAGCGGGCGCGGCCGGGAGATACGATCGATGTCCCGGCCGGCACCTACCGCGAGCTGGTCCAGATCGAGAGGCGGGTCCGGCTCACCGGCCGGCCGGGGGCCGTGATCGACGGGGGCGGGGAAGGGCCGGTCGTCGGAATCTCGGCGGCGGGCGCCGTTGTGGAGGGGTTCACGATCCGGAACGCGCCGGCGACGCACGACACGCACGGCGCGGGCGTGCTGGTCATCAAGGGGGCAGACGGCGCCGTCATCCGGAACAACCGGATCGAGAATACGAACTACGGCGTGTGGGTGACGGGAGCGAACGGCGTCGCGATCGAGAAGAACGAGATACTCGGAAAGAAGGAACTGGACGTCGAGGCCCGCGGGAACGGGGTCCTGCTCAACGCGGCGGACGGGGCGGTCGTCCGGGAAAACGTTGTCCGGGACGCGCGGGACGGCGTGTATCTCGAGATCACGCACGGCGCCAGGATCGAGAAGAACGATATAGAGAGGTCCAGGTACTCGATTCACACGATGTGGTGCGACCGCGGGGTCTTCAACGACAACCGGATGGCGGGGAACCTGGTCGGCCTGGCCTTGATGTACTCGAAGGGATCGGAGGCCAACCGCAATGTCTCCGTGGGGAATTCGACGCAGGGGATCGTGGCGATCCAGATGATCCGGAGCCGGATGGTCGGGAACGTCCTCATCGGGAACACGAAGGGGCTCTTCCTGTATAATTCGATCCTGAACAAGATTACGGACAACCTGATCGCCAACAACAACCTGGGCGTCCACTCCTGGGGGGGGTCCGAGGAGAACGAGATCACGCGCAACACGTTCTTCCGGAACGAGATTCAGGTCAAGCACGTGGCCTCCCGCGACGAGCGGTGGGACGGCAACTTCTGGTCGGACTACATGGGCTGGGACACCACGCGGGACGGGAAGGGCGACATTCCGTACGAGTCGAACACGCTGGTGGATGCGCTCCTGTGGCGATACCCCGCCGCCCGGCTCCTTCTCTTCTCTCCGTCGCTCCAGTTCCTCTGGATGGTGGAGAAGCAGTTTCCGATCCTCCGGGCGCCGCGCGTTGTGGACCGGGAGCCGGCGATGGAGCCGATGTTCCCTCGCTGGACGGAGATTCTCGCGGCCCATCCGGGGCGGCCGGCGAAATATTACGGCGAGATGGAAAAGCTTCCGCACATGCCGGGGGGATGACGGCTGGTGAATCGGTGAATCGGTGAATCGGTGAATAGGTGAATAGGTGAATGGGTGAATCGGTGAATAGGTGAATCGATGAAGATCGAACTTCGTAACGTTTCGCGCTCGTTCGGAGAAGTGCAGGCGCTCGCGGATGTCTCGCTGGAGGTCCGCGAGGGGGAAACGCTCGGCCTGGTCGGTCCGAACGGATCGGGGAAGACGACGCTCCTCAAGATCCTCGTCGGGCTCATTCCCCCGACGTCGGGCGAGATCGTTGTCGACGGGCGGGTCCCGGCCCCGGCGGAGTGGCCGCGCCTTCGGACGCGGATCGGATACATGCCGGAGCGGGTCTCGTTCTACGACAATCTGAGCGCGGCGGAGGTCCTCTCGTTCTACGCCGATCTCAAGGGCGTTTCCCGCGAGCGGGTCGGGCCGATGCTGGAGCGCGTGGGCCTCTCGGCTGTGCGCGACCGCCGCGTGGGGGGATACTCCAAGGGGATGCGCCAGAGGCTCAACCTGGCCCAGGCCCTCCTGGCCGATCCCGACCTGCTCGTTCTCGACGAGCCGACGAGCGGGCTCGACCCGGTGGCCATCCGTGAGTTCTACGACTTCCTCTCCGGGATCCGCCGGGAGCGGGCCGTCTCGGTCATTCATTCGTCCCATATCCTGGCCGAGATCGAGGGGCGTATCGACCGCGCGGCCATCCTCAAGGACGGACGGCTGAAGGCCGCCGGATCGCTCGAGGAGCTTCGTTCGAGCCTCAACATTCCGCTCCGCCTGATCCTCTCCCTGCGCGGGGCGGCGGGCGATCTCGGGGCCGCCCTGGCGGCCGAAGGGGCGTACGATCTCGTCGCCGGAAACGGAACGATCGAGGCGTCCGTCTCGGCCGGGAACAAAATGAGGGTGATGAGCGTACTCATGCACCGGGAATCGGAGATTCGCGATCTTACGATCCGCGAACCTTCCTTGGAGGAGGTCTTCTTTGGTGTCGACTAGGGCAGTTTGGGCCATTGCCCACAAGGAGTTCTCGGACCGGCTCAGGAGCAGGTGGGTCCTGATCACGGCCGTCGGGTTCACGCTGTTTTCGATCCTGATCGCCTATTTCGGGACGGCGCCGATCGGCGTGGCGGGCTTCCAGGGATTTTCCCTCACAGTCCTGAGCCTCCTGTCCCTCGCGACGTACTTCATTCCCCTTCTGGCCCTTGTCCTCGGAGGGGGCGTCATGGCGGACGAGCGCGACCGCGGGACGCTCGATCTTCTGCTCGCCTGCCCCGTCACCCCGGGCGAAATCGTCGCGGGGAAATACCTGGGGCTGGCCCTGGCTCTTGTCGGCGCGACGGCGGGCGGGTTCGGCGCGGCCGGCGCGGTCCTGGTGCTCCGGATGGGTTTCGCGGGGATCGGTTCGTACGTCCTCTTCACGGGGAACGCCGTTCTCCTGGGCCTCGTTTTCCTGGGGTTCGCGTTCCTCCTCTCCGTCTTCATCCGGGAGAGGTCGAAGGTGATGGCCGTCTCCGTTTTCCTCTGGCTCGTTCTGGCTCTTCTGTACGATCTCGGTTTGATCGGTCTCCTGATCCTGTCGGGCGGGAGAATCCCGGGAGGCGTCTTCGCGGGACTCCTCGCCGCGAACCCGATCGACCTTTTCCGGCTGTTGGGATTCCTCGCCGTGGGCGAGACGAAGATGTTCGTGGGATTGGCCGCTGTTGATTTTCCCCCCGCTCTCACATGGCCGGTCCTCTTGGGTGTTTTTCTCTCGTGGATCGCCGCGCCGCTCGCGATCGCGGCGGCGGCGTTTCGGCGGCGCGCTCGAGAGGGATTCATGGCCTAACCGTAAAGGGGGGAATTGGAAATGAGAACGTGGATTGGTTTTCTGCTGGCAGGGATTGTCATGCTCCCCGCTCCGTCGCTGGCGGGGGAAAAGGGAGCGGTGGAAGGGGTCTTCCTCCTGGCCGGGAAGGCGCCGGCCGAGAGTCCGGGCCGGATTCCGGAACGCGGCGGGGCGTGCGCGGGGAAGGAGCTTCCGAGCGCCTACGAGATCTCCAAGGACGGGGGCGTCGCGAACGTCGCCGTCTGGATCGAGGGGGCTTCGGCTTCGCCCGGGCTTCCCAAGCGGGATATAGTCATGTCGAACGGATCGTGCCGCGTGTCGCCCCGGGTCGCGGTCGGGCTCGTGGGGAGCGATTTCGTCTTCAAGACGGACGGGGAGCGGATGCACAACTTCCACCTGTACCTCCAGTGGAAGGAGCACGACAAGCTCTCCCAGCGGCCCCTGAGAATGGGCGCGACGGTCTACAACGTCGCGTTTCCCAAGGGAGATCACGAGGTCCGGAAGCCGATCAAGGCTTTCCACAAGACGAGGGAAGAGACGGGGATCATCAAGGTCAAGTGCAATCTCCACCCGTGGGAGGAGGCGACCCTGCTGGTCTTCGATCACCCGTACACCGCTGTGACGGACGGGGAGGGGAAGTTCTCCCTGCGGGACGTCCCTCCGGGGAAGTACACGCTCAAGTGGTGGCACGATGGATTCGGCGCCGGACAAAAGATGGTCGAGGTGAAGGGTGTCGTCACAGAGCGGATCGAACTCAAGGCGATGTAGGCTTGGGGCGGCGCTCCTCTTCCTGTTCCTGACGGCCGGGGCGGAGGCAGGAATCCTTGCCCCATCGTTTGAGGGAACAGGGTTCGACGGCCGGCCGGTCAAATGGGAAGCGCTCAGGGGCCGGGTGATCCTCCTTGCCTTCTCTTACTCGAATTGCCAGGTCACCTGCCCGATCATCATGGGTCGGTTTCTGGACGTCGACGAAACAATGAACTCCCCGAAGGATCTTCTCTATGCGCAGATATCCGTGGATCCTGAGGGGGATACGCAAGGGAATATAAGGAAATACTTTAAGATCTACGCGATCGACCCGGAAGAGGACAAAAGGTGGCTGTTCCTGTACGCTTCCAGGCGCGTCCTTGAACCTGTTTGGAAAGCCTACGGCATAACCATCGAGAAAAAGGTCTGGCCGATCGGATACGAGATGATCTTCACGCCCAAAGTCGTTGCGATCGACCAAAGAGGCGTAGTCAGGAAGGAATGGGAAGGGTTCGATTTTTCCGAAGAGGAGGCTGTTTCGACCTTGAAGAAGCTGTTGGAGGAAAAGGACAAGTGATTTCGCGCCGCCGCTTCCTGTCCGCCGCCGCCGTCGGGATAGCCGCGGCCCCGGGATGGAGCCGTGACGGACTCGCTGGGACGGCGTCGGCCTCGGCCGAGGCGAAGCCCGTTGCGGACGACAAGGTGAGCGAGATGGTCCTGGCCGTCCATTCCCGGACAACGCTCATCGCGCCCCCACCCGGAGCGAACTCCGTCCAGGTCTGGATTCCGCTTCCTCCGGATGGGCCCGGCCAAAAGATCGACCGGGTGTCCATTTCTTCCCCGCATCCTCACCGGATCGAAAGTGAATCGGTGTACGGCAACAAGATGGTCCATGTCGAGGTTCGGAGCCCGCGAAGGGGGTTTGATGTCGACGTCCGGTACGAGGCCCTCCTGCGGCGGCTCGGGCGGACGTCGGGGCCGGCGGATGCGAAGGCGCTCGCGCCTCACCTCAAGCTCGCCGGACTGGAAGAGCCGACGCCCGCGATCGAGGCGTTCGGGAGGAAGGTTGCGGGGGCCGAGAAAGACCCCGTCCGCTCAGCCCGTCTCCTGTACGACGCCTTGATCGATCTCCTGACGTACGACAAAGCGATCCCCGGCTGCGGCATGGGGAACTCGGCCTGGACGTTCGACAACAAGAGGGGGCGGTGCGATGATTTCCACGCTCTCTACCGGACGCTCCTCATCGGCCGGGGAATCCCGACGCGCTGGGAGCAGGGGCTCGCGCTTCCTTACCCCTCGCAGATGAGCGAGTCGGGCGAGCTGGAGGGGGACTGCACGAGCGCGCATTGCTGGGTCTCCGTCCACGCTGACGGGGAGTGGATCCCCGTGGACGTGTCGGAGGCATGGAAGAGGCGGGACCTCAGAGACTTCTACTTCGGGAACCTCATCGCCAACCACTTGCAGGTTTCGGTCGGGAGGGACATCGTCCTTGCGCCGCCGCAGGGCGGCGACCCGCTGGGGAGTTTCCCCCTCCCATACGGGGAATCGGACGAGGGGATTCCGATGGTCTACGGGAAGACGTATCGGACGAAGGTGACGTTCAAAATGCTGAGGATGGTCTAGAATGCTTGCGCGCGTATTCCCGGGGCTTCTGGCAATGCTCTTGATCCTCGTTGCGGGCGGGGAGGCTGTCGCGGTCGGCGGAGCGGTCGTCGGCCAGCCGCCGCCCGCCTTTTCGCTCAAAGACGAGACGGGTAAGGTCGTCACGTGGGAGAATTTCCGCGGAAAGCCGACGATCATCTACTTCACGCACAACGCCTGCTGGTACTGCACGCAGGTCGCCGGCTTCTTCGTCCGGATGGAGGAGAAGCTCGGCGCCGGATCCTTCCAGGTCGTCGGGATCAACGTCATGGCGAAGGACCAGCGCCTCGTCAAGGCGTACAAGCGGGAGGTCGGATTCCGGTATCCGATGCTCGCGGGGAACACGTCGGAACTTCTCAAGGCCTATCGCATCAACTACGTCCCCGTTCTCATCTTCGTCGGGCGCGACGGCATCGTGAAGAGGGTCGTCGGCCACTACATCATGGAGACGGAGCTCGAGGCCGCGATCGCGGAGATCGCGAAAGGCGGGAAGTAGCGCGGCTTTGCCTTCCCCCTTGAGGGTCCGAGATCCCGGTCCGGGCTCCCGGACCGGGGGGGAAGGGCGGGATGGGGGTGGAAGGGGGCGAATTCGCCCCCACCTCGGTCTTCCCCCGTCGAGGGGGAGGAGGAGATGCTGACCTCCGTTCATTCGCCGAGAAGGCTCGCGATCGCCTTGAGCACATCAAGGCTCCGGACGGCCGCGTCCGGCGTGTGCCCTTCCAGCTCCTCCAGCGTGTGCGGCCCCGAAGCGACGGCCAGGACGCGCGCGCCGTGGGCCCGGGCGGCGGCAATGTCGTTCGGCGTGTCGCCCACGAGCCAGACGTCGGAGGCGGAAGGTCTCCCGCCGAACCGCCGGACAGCCCGTTCGAGGGCGAATGGGACCAGGTTCTTCCGCTCCTCGTCGTCGCTCCCGTAGGCCCCGAGCGAAAACTTCTCCCAGATCCCGAAGAACGAGAGCTTGACCCGCGCGCCATCTTCGATGTTTCCAGTCAGGAGGCCGGTTACGACGCCCGGCCGGCGGGCGAGGTCTTCCAGGACCCGTTCGACGCCAGGCAGGAGGCGGGGGTGTTCGGCCCTGGCGAGGGCCTCCGGTAGAAGCGACAGGTAGCGGTCGAGGATCCGGGAGCGGAGGCCGTCAGTGCCGGGGAGGGTGTTAGCTTCCAGCCCCTCTCGAATGATCTGCGGGTCCGTCTTTCCCGCCATCCGGACGCCCGCGAAGCCGTCCGGAATCCCCGTCACGTCCTCGAACGCCCGCGTCACGGCCAGGCGCCCCGCCCCGTCCGTCGAGACGAGCGTTCCGTCGATGTCGAATAGAACAAGTCTCATGCCTTTTCCCTATCGCCTCATTTGAAGATCAAATAAAATATTTCCGACCCCCTATGCTAGTTTAACCCGGAATCAGAGGGTACGTCGACACCTCGGAAGGAGTTTCCCATGCGCGCCCGCGACGTGATGATTACCGAGTTCGACAAGATCTCTCCCGATGCCTCCCTGTTCGACGCCGCCGCGATCATGCGGGAGAGCCGAAAGGGGACGGGAGAAGGAGGGATCCCGGCTGTCGTCGTTCTCGATGGCGGCCGTCTGGTCGGCATCGTCTCTCTCACCGACATGCTGAAGGCGATCCTGCCGCCGTATCTGCTCCAGGATACGCACCTGGCCCACGTCACCTGGGACGGCCTTCTCGAGTCCCAGTGCAAGAGAGTCCAGGACAAGAAGGTCCGGGACATAATGACCCGGGACGTCGTCACGGTCAAGGAAGACGCCGTTCTCGCCGAGGCGGCCGAGCACTTCCTGAGCAGGCACATCCACTCGATCCCCGTCCTGCGCGGGGACAGCGTGGTCGGGGTCCTCTACCTCTACGATCTGGCCAAGCGCGTCTTCGCCTACTGCCAGGTGGGGGCCTCATGAACGATCTCTACGTCGGGACGGCGATCTTCCTCCTCTCCTACGCGGTCATCGTCACGGAGAGGGTCCACAAGACGGTCGTCGCCCTTGTGGGCGCGTCCCTCATGCTCGTCCTCAAGATCCTGACGCAGAACGAGGCGTTCCACAGCGAGACGTACGGGATCGACTACAACGTCATTTTCCTCCTCATCGGGATGATGATCATCATCAACGTGATGAAGGAGACGGGCATCTTCCAGTGGATGGCGATCAAGTCGGCCAAGGTCGCCAAGGGGGAGCCGTTCCGCCTGATGGTCATCCTCTCCGTCGTGACGGCCGTGACCTCGGCCTTGCTCGACAACGTGACGACGGTCCTTCTCGTGGCCCCCGTGACCCTCCTCATCTGCGAGGCGCTCGAAGTCGACGCCATTCCCTTCCTGATCACCGAGGCGATCGCCTCGAACATCGGCGGGACGGCGACGCTGATCGGCGATCCGCCGAACATCATGATCGCCTCGAAGGCAGACCTCTCGTTCCTGGACTTCATCTACCACCTGACGCCCGTGGTCATCGTGATCCTGATCGCCTACCTCGTGACGCTCAAGTTCATCTTCGGGCGCAGTCTGCACGTGAGCGATTCCCACAAGGAGCGCATCATGGCGATGGACGAATCGACGGCGATCACCGACCGGCCGCTCATGGTCAAGTCGCTCTGGGTGATGGGACTGACCGTGCTCGGGTTCGTGTTCCACCACCAGCTTCACTTCCAGCCGGCGACGATCGCCCTCGCCGGGGCGGCCCTTCTCCTCCTCCTTTCCCGCGCCGAGCCTCACAAGATCCTCGAGGCGGTCGAGTGGCCGACGCTCTTCTTCTTCATCGGCCTCTTCATCATCATCGGCGGCGTGGTGAAGGTCGGCCTCATCAAGATCATGAGCGAGTGGGTCCTCTCGGTCACGCAGGGGAACATGTTCGCCACGTCGATGATCGTTCTCTGGTTTTCCGCGTTCGCGTCGGCGATCGTGGACAACATTCCCTACGTGGCCACGATGAACCCGCTCGTCATCGAGATGGCGAAGGGGATCTGGCCGAACCTCCAAGGGACGGATCTGCTCCACAATCCCGATCTCATGCCGGTCTGGTGGTCGCTTGCGCTCGGGGCCTGCCTGGGCGGGAACGGAAGCCTGATCGGGGCGTCGGCCAACGTTGTCGTGGCCGGGATCGCGGAGAAGGGAGGGCGGCCGATCACGTTCATGCGGTTCATGAAGTACGGGATGCCGCTGATGATCGAGTCGGTCCTGATCTCGACGGTCTATATCTGGCTGAGGTACTACGCGTTCTGAGCCAGGGCTCGGAACTCCCCGCTACCCTTTCCCCGCTTCAAGCTGACGCAGGAACTCCTCGACGAGACGCCGCTGGTCGCCGTCGTCCACCTTCTTCCGAAGGATCTGCTCGGTGGCCGCTAGGGCCAGGCTCGCGGCGTGGCCGCGGACATCGCGGATTGCCCGTGCCGTCTCCCGCTCGATCTCTTCCTTCGCGTCGGACAGGATCTTCTCGGCGCGGGTCCGCGTCTCGCGCTCGTTCGCCTCGAGAAGGCGCTGGGCCTGGAGACGCGCTCCTTCGAGGATTTCCTGGCTCTCCTTCCGGATGGCGGCCATCTTCTCCTCGTACTCCTTGATGAGGGTCTCGCCTTCAGCCTTGAGGCGCTGGGCCTCGTTGATCGTCTGCCGGATCGACTGCTCCCGCTCGTCGATAGCCTTGAGGACGGGCGGGAGGGCGTACTTGGCGAGGAGATAGAGAAGGATCGCGAAAGAGACGACCGACCAGAAGACGCTCGATGTGAGGAAGTGGACGTCGAATTGGGGCACGGCGGCGCTGTCCTAACGCGAGCCCATGATGATGAACGCGACGACGAGGCCGTAGAGGGCGGTCGTCTCCACGAGGGCGAACCCGATCCAGACGTACTTCCCGAGCTTTCCCTCGGCGGCCGGCTGGCGCGCCACGGACTCGATCATCTTGCTGAAGATCAGGCCGATCCCGATCCCCGCTCCGGCGAATCCCAGGGCGGCGAGTCCCATTCCGATGAACGCTGCAGCTCCGGCTTCCACGATACGTCCTCCTTCGGTTAGTGTAGGTGGACCGCGTCGCCGATGTACACGGTCGTGAGAATGGTGAAGATATAAGCCTGGATAAAGGCGACGGCGAATTCCAGCAGGTAGATCGCCACGGTGAACCCGAACGGGAGCCATCCGAGAGCGATCCCGAGCGAGACGGTCAGACTGAACAGGACGGCGAGGATCGTGTGCCCGGCCGTCATGTTCGCGAAGAGACGAAGGGCGAGCGACAGGGGACGCGCGAGGTGGCTGATGACCTCGATCGGGACCATGAGGGGGACGAGCCAGGACGGTGTGCCCGTCGGGGCGAAGATCTTGAAGTAGTGCAGGCCGTGGTACTTGAGCCCGACGCCCACGCTGACGAAATAGGCCGTGACGGCCAAGGCCCCGGTGACGAATATCTGGCTCGTGGCGGTGAAGGTGCCGGGGATCAGGCCGAGAAGGTTGCAGAAGAGGACGAAGAAGAAGAGGGCGGCCAGGAGGGGGAGGAACACGGGTCCCTTCTTACCGATCAGCTCGACGGACATGTCGCGGAGAAATACGACGGCCATCTCGACGAGCGACTGGCGGCGTCCGGGGACGAGCTTGAGACGGGCGGCGGGGAAGAAGAGGACGGCGAAGGCGGCGGCGACGGCCAGCCACATCATCACGACGCCCTGCGTGATGGAAAGGTCGAGTCCGCCGATCCGGATCGGGACAAGGGTGTGGAGCTCGAAGTGGTGAAGAGGATTTTCCATCGTTCCTCAGCGGTTGTTCTCTTCGTCCGGCGGCGAGTCTTCGCCGGACGCCCGGGTCGCTTCCCTGTAGGTGCCCAGGACGCCCGCGGCCGTTCCGAGGATAAGCCCGGCGGCCATCAGCCACGGCCGCGTGCCGAACAGCCGATCCCCGAGACAGCCGATCCCCCCGCCGACAACCGTAGCCGCGACGAATTCGGAACCGATCCGCGCGGCCAGCGACAGCCCTTTTCGAAACTCGTCTTGGGGCATGGCGGAGGAAGAGACTCCCGCGGATTAAACAGGTTGGGAGGAATCGTGTCAAGGCCAAATCCCTTTACAGCGCGTTTTTGCGCTGTCATAATCCGCCGTCCGAGT
>MHEK01000068.1 GCA_001803795.1 Nitrospirae bacterium RBG_16_64_22 | reverse complement strand
CGTAGCTCAGTGGTAGAGTACAAGCTTCCCAAGCTTGGTGTCGCGGGTTCGAACCCCGTCGCCCGCTCCAATCAAGAAAATATCAGCCGATCCGAGTTCATGGGTCGCTCAGGCCGTTCGATCCATGTTCGGTGGAGCGGCTGGGTCGTTTCATTTTCTGGAGCGGGGAATGGGTGACGGACAGCCAGGGAAGCTCGTTCTTGTGACGGGCGGGGCGCGCTCGGGCAAGAGCCGCTTCGCCCTCGACCTCGCGCGGGAGGCCGGAGGACGGCTCGCCTTTCTGGCGACGGCCTGCCCGGGCGACCCCGAGATGGAGGCGCGAATCGCCCGCCACCGGGCCGAGCGGGGAGACGGGTGGCTCCTCGTCGAGGAGCCGGATGATCCGGCCGGCGCTCTGTCGGCTCTCGGGGCCGAGGGCGTCGTCCTCGACTGTCTGACGCTCTGGGTCTCGAACAGGATGGAGGCGCGGACGGACGAGGAGATATTGGAGGAGGACGTGCCTCGCCTTCTCGGCGCGGCGGGCCGGTTCCCTGGTCTCCTGGCCGTTGTGACGAACGAAGTCGGTCTTGGAGTCGTCCCGGCGACCCCCCTGGGCCGGCGGTTCCGCGATGTCGCGGGCCTCGTCAATCAGCGGTTTGCTTCCAAGGCCGATGAGGTCCACGTCCTGTGGGCGGGCATTCCCCATCGGTTGAAGTAGTCCGCAAGCCGGTGTTCCTCTCAAAGACAAACAGAGAAGAGGAGGAGTTCACTCATGAAGCAGATCGAAGCCTGCCGCGCCCGGATCGCCCCTCTCGATCAATCCCTCGTTCCCGAGATCCAGAAGTGGTTGGATTCCCTGACAAAGCCGCCCGGCTCGCTGGGCCGGCTGGAAGAACTGGCCCTCAAGGTCTGCCTGATGACGGGAAAGATCCCCCCCGACCTCTCCCGGAAAAGGGTCGTCGTGATGGCGGCCGACCACGGCGTGGCGGCCGAGGGCGTGAGCGCGTATCCGCCCGAAGTCACCCCGCAGATGGTCTACAACTTCCTCCGCGGCGGGGCGGCGATCAACGTCCTGGCGCGCTACGCCGGGGCGGACGTTCGGGTCGTTGACGTGGGCGTGAACCACGATTTCGCGGGGGCCGACGGGCTCGTGTCGCGGAAGGTGAGGCGGGGGACGGCCAATATGGCGGCCGGGCCCGCGATGAGCCGGGAAGAGGCGCGGGCCGCGATCGAGGCGGGGATCGAGGAAGCGCGCGAGGCCGCAGCCGAGGGGGTGGCGCTCCTCGCGACGGGTGACATGGGGATCGGAAACACGACGGCTTCGAGCGCCGTTCTTTCAGCCCTGACCGGCGAGCCTCCAGAAAGAACCACGGGGTCCGGGACGGGAATCGACGCGGGCGCCCGGCGGAACAAGGCGGCCGTGATCGAGCGGGCGCTCTCCGTCAACCGGCCCGATCCTTCCGATCCGATCGACGTCCTGGCCAAAGTAGGCGGACTCGAGATCGGCGCCATCGCGGGACTGATCCTCGGCGCGGCCGCCGAGAGGGTCCCCGTCATCGTCGACGGCTTCATTTCGACGGCGGGGGCGCTCATCGCCGCCGAGATCGAGCCGGCGGCCGTTCAGTACATGATCGCCTCCCACCGGTCCGCTGAGCAGGGTCATCAGATCATGCTGGAGCGCCTCGGACTTTCACCCTACCTGGACCTGGGTCTTCGCTTGGGGGAGGGAACGGGCGCGGCTCTTACCATGGGCCTGGTCGAGGCGTCCCTCCGGATCATGACCGAGATGGACACGTTCGACCGGGCCGGGGTCTCGGGCCGGATCCCCGAGGCGTGATCGTCCGCGGGCTCTCGCCGCTGAGGCGGGCGGTGCAGTTCCTGACCATCCTCCCCGTCGGACGTCTTCCCGAACCGTCGCCGGGTGACATGGCGAGGTCGATGGCGTGGTTCCCCCTCGTGGGCGCCGTGATCGGAGGAGGGGCGGGCGCTTTCGGCTGGTTCGTCGGCGGTGGCGGGTTGGTCTCCTCGGTCGCCGCCCTCGCGGCGGCGGCGCTTCTCACCGGCGCCCTCCACCTGGACGGGTTCGTCGACACGGTCGACGGACTCGCGGGCGGCCGGGACCGCGATGCGCGCCTCGCGATCATGCGCGACAGCCGGGTGGGGGCCGTCGGCGTCGCGGCCGTCTGGTTTCTTCTTTCCCTTAAGGCCGCTTTTCTGGCGCTCCTTTCCGGCGTCCCGTTCATCGCTTCGCTGGCTGTCGCGGCCGGTCTTGGACGATGGGCGCAGGTCTGCTCGGCTTATTTCCTTCCTTACGCCCGGCCGGAAGGCGGGACCGGAAAAGCCTTCGTGGACGGCTTGCCTCCGAGCGCGCTCGCCGCCGCGACGGGGTGGACGGCCGTCATTCTGGTCCTGGCGGTTTGGGCCGGCGGTCTTCCCTTTCAAGCCTGTCTGGCGGCCGCGGCGTGCGTGGCGGGGGGTGTTGTTCTGTCCGGCGCCTATTTCCGCCGGACGCTTGGGGGCGTGACGGGCGATACGCTCGGGGGTCTTTCGGAAGTTTCGGAGACGCTCGGTCTTGCTGTCCTCGGGCTATTTCTTTCCCGCTGAGAGCTGAACGAACCGCATTCGGAGGTCGTAGAGGATGTTGTCGAGGAGGCGTTCCTCGTCGGCGTCGAGGTTCCCCTGCGTCTTCTTCTTGAGGACTCCCAGGAGGTCGATCGAGTGCTTCGCGACTTGAAGGTCCGGCCGGGTCTCGGCGGAATGGGGATCCGGGACGTCTCCCAGGGCGGCGAGGGCGCCCGTGTGGATGGAAAAGAGGAGTCCCATGAAGCTCGCCTCCGGGAGCGGCGGGGTGCCGGTCGGCGTTTCTTCCGCCTGATGAGAAGGGGCGGCCTTCGGCTCGCCGCCCGTTTCCCCGCCCGTTTCCCCGAGATGGGCGGACCTGCGGTCCTTGATGACGAACCCCTTTTCCGAGGCTTCTTCCGCCATCTTTCCCACTCCTAATGCGATAAGAGCACCGGGACGGATGACTGGCGAAGGACGGTCTCCGTCGTGCTTCCCAGGACCATCTCCACGAGCCGGCTGTGCCCGAACGCGCCCATCACGATCAGATCGTGGCCGCCCGTCCGGACGGCATCCAGGATCGCAGCCGCGGGGGAGCCCGATCCAGCCTCGATCCGGACGGCGAGCGAATACGGTTTCAGGTAGGACCTCGCCTCTTCCGCCCTCTTTTCACGCTCATCCTCGTCGTCGGAGAAGGCGACGACCGTGAGCGGAAGGCCGAGGGCGCCGGCAAGCTCGGCGGACTTTTCGAGCGCCCGCCCGGCGGGGGCGCTCCCGTCGTAAGGAAGGAGAGGGGATGCGATGCAGCCGAACGGCCCCGGGACGACCAGAACCGGTTTCGACGCCCGGCGCGTGACGGCCTCCGTAACGGACCCCAGGAGGCCCCGCTCGAACCGGGCGTTCATTCCCTTGGCGCCGACGACGATCAGGTCGGCGATCTTCCCCCGCTCGCAGATCTCGTTCGGAACGATCCCGTATTCCATGTGGGTATCGGTTTCGACGCCCGCGGCGGCCGCCCTTCGGGCCGCTTCGTCCAGGATCGCCCGCCCTCTCTCCGTCAGGGTCTCCCGGACCCGCGTCGAGAAGTTGAGGAACGGCTCGAAACCGAGGGAGCCGGAGAGGTCGTGGAGGAACGGGCCTTCCAGGGCGACGAGATCGACGACGTGCTCGATGTGGACGGTCCCCTTGACGCGAGGCGCGAGCCACAGGGCGGCGTCCAGGGCCGCCTGAGCGTGGGGAGAGCCATCGGTGGCGATGAGAATGTTCCGGAACACGATCACGTCCTCCGTCCGCGGGTTAGCAGTGTGTTTTTCAACCCCTGCCAGACCGCCGAGACGTTACCACTCAATCATCGGCCTGTCAATTTTCCGATGCGGCCTCGATCGACTCCTTCGCCACATCAACCAACCGGTCGATCTCGCGGGGCGTGATGGAGAGGGGCGGCATGAGGACGATCACGTTCCCGAGCGGCCGGAGGATGACGCCGCGCTTCCGGGCTTCGAGGACGACGCGGTGGCCGATCCTCTCCTTCGGCGGGTGAACGGTCTTCGTCCGGCTGTTCTTGACGAGTTCGATTCCAACCATCATTCCTTCCTGGCGGACGTCGCCGACGATCCTGACGTTCCGGAGTTCCTGGAGACGGCTGGCCAGCCGGGGGATCCGGGAGCCGAGCCGTTCGAGCGTTTTCTCTTCTTCGAACACGTCGAGGTTTGCGAGGGCGGCGGCGCAGGCCAGGGGATTGGCCGTGTACGTGTGTCCATGAAAGAACGCCCGGAACTCCTCATGCCGCCCCTTGAACGATTCGTAGATTTCCTCCGTCGCGAGCGTCGCGGCGAGCGGGAGATACCCGCCCGTGATCCCCTTGGCGAGGGCCATCAGGTCGGGCGAGACGCCGGCCTTCCCGCACGCGAACATCGCTCCCGTCCGGCCGAACCCGGTGGCGACCTCGTCGGCGATCAGGAGAATGCCGTGCTTCGCGCAGAGGTCCCGGAGGCCGCGCAGGAAATCGGCCGGGTAGACGAGCATCCCGGCGGCCGCCTGGACGAGCGGCTCGACGACGACGGCGGCGATCTCCCGGCCGTGCTTCTTCATGAGCGACTCGGCCGATTCGAGGCATGCGGTTCCGCAGGCGGGATAACTCCTCTTCGCCGGGCACCGGTAGCAGTAGGGCGACTCGGCGAAGAGGGCGTCGAACAGAAGGGGGCGGAAGATCGAGTGGAAAAGGTCGATTCCTCCGACGGAGACGGAACCGATCGTGTCGCCGTGATAGGAGTTGCGGAATGCGAGGAACCTGGTCCTCCGGCGCTCGCCGCGCTGGCGCCGGTGCTGGAACGCCATCTTGAGGGCGATCTCCACGGCTGTCGAGCCGTTGTCGGAGTAGAAGACGCGGTTCAGGCCCCGCGGGGCGATCCCGGCGAGGCGCCCGGCGAGCTCTATGGCGGGAGGGTGGGAGAGACCGAGGAAAGTCGTGTGGGCGACGCGCCCGAGCTGGGCGGCGACGGCCGCGTCGATCCGCGGATGCCGGTGGCCGTGGACCGTGACCCAGAGGGACGAGACGCCGTCCAGGTAACGCTTCCCGCTCACGTCGAAGAGATAGTTTCCGCGCGCGCGCTCGATAATGGGGAACGGCTCCCGCTCCCAGTTCCGCATCTGCGTGAACGGGTGCCAGACGTGCCGGCGGTCGGCCGCGGCCAGGCGGGAATATCGGAGTCTCGGCGTCGGTTTCATCGGGTGCGTAAGTTAGATCATCGCGGGGAAGGGGTCAACAGGTTCGGTGAATTCTCAAACTCGGTGAATGGGTGAATCAGGCTCGGTGAATCGGTGAATCGGTGAATCGGTGAATGGGTGAATCAGGCTCGGTGAATGGGTGAATCGGTGAATGGGTGAGTGGGAAGGGACTCCGCTCAAAGGCCGCTTTGCTCCGGACGGGAAGTATGTGATAATTAAACAAGGAATCCGCGAGACCTTCAGGGAGAAAGAAAGATGTCCATTTCAAGAACACACCTCAAAGGCTGGTTGTTCGGCGCCGTTCTGGTGGCCGCCGGGATCGCGGCGGGGCTCGTCCTTTCCGCCGGGTTCGGCGGGCAGACGATCGGCCCCGTGGAGACGAAGGCGTTTCCTCCGGCGGCGAAGCTCTCCGGCTTGGCGCCCGACTTCGTTGAGCTTGCCAAGCTGGTCAAGCCCTCCGTCGTGAACATCTCGACCACCAAGAAGGTTTCGCTTCGGGGAACGCCTTCGCCCCACCTGCGGGACCCGTTCTTCGATTTCTTCGGCGGCGATCCCTTCCGCGATCTCCGTCCGCCGCGCCAGCGGCGCGAGCAATCGCTCGGATCGGGCGTGATCATCTCAGCCGACGGCGTGATCGTGACGAACAACCACGTCGTGGAGAAGGCGGACGAGATCAAGGTCCTTCTGCCCGACAAGCGCGAGTTCAAGGGAAAGGTCCTGGGCTCCGACCCGAAGACGGACCTTGCCGTGATCAAGATCGAGGCAACAGACCTTCCGGCCGCCCGGTGGGGCGACTCCGACGCGCTCCAGGTCGGAGAATACGTTCTGGCCGTCGGGAGCCCGTACGGCCTTTCGCAGACGGTCACGATGGGGATCGTCTCGGCCGTCGGGCGGGCCAACGTGGGGATCGCGGACTACGAGGATTTCATCCAGACCGATGCGGCGATCAATCCGGGCAACTCCGGCGGTCCGCTCGTCAACGTCCGCGGCGAGGTCGTGGGGATCAACACGGCGATCTTTTCCCGGAGCGGGGGGTACCAGGGGATCGGGTTCGCCGCGCCGTCCAACATGGTCCACCAGGTCGTCGGGAGCCTCCGCAAGACGGGAAAGGTCGTTCGCGGGTACATCGGCGTGATGATTCAGGACGTGACGCCCGACCTGGCGAAGGAGTTCGGGGCGAAGGAACTGAAGGGCGCGCTCGTTGCGGACGTCGCCAAGGGGGGGCCGGCCGAGAAGGCGGGATTCAAGGCGGGGGACGTCGTCCTGCAGTTCAACGGGAAGGCCGTGGAAGACGTGGCCCAGCTCCGGAACACCGTGGCGGGGACGCCCGTCGGGACCAAGGTTCAGGCCAGGGTCCTCCGGGACAAGAAGGAGAAGACCGTCGAGGTCGTCGTGGGCGAGCTTCCGAAGGAGGCGGCCGAGCGTCCGGGGGAGGGGGCCGAGGACGAGCCGGGCGGGGACGCCCTGGACGGGATCTCGGTCCAGACGCTGACGCCCGAGACGGCCGAGCGCATGAATCTCGACCGCGGGGAGCAAGGCGTCGTCGTCGCCCGCGTCGAACAGGACAGCGTCTGGGGCCGGGCCGGCCTCCGGCGGGGGGACGTGATCCAGCAGGTCAATCACAGGAAGGTTCGCGCGACCGCCGAGTTCAAGTCGCAGATCGACCGCCTCAAGAAGGGACAGATGGCCCTCTTCCTCGTCAATCGGAGCGGCCGGAAGCTCTTCGTGACGATGAAGATGGGGGAGTAGTAAAACGGGCTTTGACGGGCGAAAGGCTCTTTGATACTATTCTTCCGCGGCCCTCTCCGGCGCGCGCTGGCCGGGCGGGGAGCCTGTCTTTCCTCGGCCGGTTCGAGGCTTCATTCATGAGCTTCTACATTATTCGGATCGTCTTCCTCCTCGTGACCAGCGCGATCGGGGGCGTCATCGCCCTGAAGACCCTCTCGTCTCTGGCGTGGACGGGCGTGCTCATCGGCCTGGGCGTGGGTCTTGGCGCCGTCGGCCTCGAGCTGATCCTCCGGCGCGCGCCCGTTCGGTCCCTCGTCGGCGGCTCCCTCGGACTCGTGGCGGGCCTCCTGCTCGCCCACGTCGTCACCTCGTCCCTGGCGCTCCTGCCGTTCGAGGAGCCTGCCGTCTCGGTCGCGCTCCGGGCCCTCCCGGCGGTCGCCCTTGGGTACGTGGGCCTTCTGTTCGGCGTCCGGCAGGCGCAGAGGTTCGATCTCGCGCGCATCCGGGCGGCTTTCTCGACGACGAAGGGGGATCCGTACGTCAAGATCCTGGACACGAGCGCGATCATCGACGGCCGGATCGCGGACGTCGCGGAGGCCGGTTTTCTGGACGGGACGCTCGTCGTTCCCCAGTTCGTTCTGGGCGAGCTTCAGCACGTCGCCGACTCCTCCGATTCTCTCAAGCGAGCCAGGGGACGGCGCGGGCTCGATATCCTGCACAAGATGCAGAAGATGACCGGAATCGCGGTCCGGATCGTGGAGGACGACTTTCCGAAGGTCCGAGAGGTCGATCAGAAGCTGATTCTTCTCGCGCGCCAGCGCGGGGCGAAGATCGTCACGAACGACTTCAACCTGAACAAGGTCGCCGAGGTCCAGGGCGTGCCGGTCCTGAACATGAACGAGCTCTCCAACGCCGTCAAGCCGCTCGTCCTCCCCGGCGAGGGGCTCCGGGTCTTCGTCCTCAAGGAGGGGAAGGAGATCAGCCAGGGGGTTGCGTATCTCGATGACGGGACGATGGTCGTCGTCGAGAACGGCCGGAAGATGATCGGCCGCACGGTCGACGTGACCGTGACGAGCGTCCTCCAGACGACCGCCGGGCGGATGATCTTCGGGCGCGTCCGAGAGGAGGAAGTCCGGGACCGGGAGGCCCGTGAGAAAGAAGAGGCCCCTCTGGCGGCGAAGGGATGAAGAGCCGGGGAATGGGTGAATCGATGAATCGGGGAATTCCGGGTTCGGCCGGGTGTTCACTCCTCTCGCGGTCGGCGGCTCCATGAAGATTACAGTGCTGATCCCCGCGGCGGGTCTGGGAATTCGAATGGGGGGGGCGGTGCGTAAGCCGTTCCTTCTGCTGGCCGGCCGGCCGATTCTGACGCATGCCATCGCGGCGTTCGAGGGAATCGACGCCGTGGCCGAGACGATTCCCGTCGTCGCGGCGGAGGAAGCGGAGGACTGCCTGGCCCGCGTCGTTGAGCCGTACGGGCTCAAGAAAGTCCGCCGCGTCCTGATCGGGGGGAAGGAGCGGTACGATTCGGTTCGCGCAGGCCTTGAGGCGGTGGAGAAGCCGAGCCAGTTCGTCATCGTTCACGACGGAGTCCGGCCGATCGTGCCCGCGGAACTGATTCAGACGCTTGTCAACGAAGTGAAGCCGGCCCTGGGGGTCGTCGTTGGCGTGCCGATCAAGGAGACGGTGAAGGCCGTGGGGAAAGACGGACACGTGGAAGAGACCCTCGACCGCCGGCATCTCTGGACGATCCAGACGCCCCAGATCTTCGGCCGGAAGATGCTCCAGGAAGCCTACGACGAGGCCTACAAGCATCGGGCCTGGGGAACGGACGACGCCTCTCTCGTCGAACGGGCCGGCGGCCGGGTCAAGGTGATTCCAGGGTCGTACGCCAATATCAAGATCACGACGCCCGAAGACCTTGTCTGCGCGGAGGCGCTCCTCCGGATGAAGCGGCCCGGGGCGGCGGGCGCGTAGCCTCCATGAGCGTCCATCTCTCTTGACTCCCTCGAACTTGCGGATCGGTCTTGGTTTCGATGTTCATCCGTTCGTCTCCGGACGTCCCCTCAAGCTGGGCGGCGTCGCCATTCCCCATCCCGCCGGCCTGGCCGGGCACTCGGACGCCGACGTTCTCCTTCATGCGATCGCCGATGCCGCCCTGGGGGCTGTCGCGGACGGCGACATCGGCAGGCATTTCCCGCCGGGCGACCCCTCGACGCGCGACATGGACAGCCTGGACCTCCTGCGCCAAGTGGGCGAGCGGCTGGCCCGCAAAGGGGCGCGCGTCGTGAACGTCGACGCCGTCGTGATCGCGGAGGCTCCCCGGATCGCCCCGTACGTGGACGAGATGCGGATGCGGATCGCCGCCGCGCTGGAGATCGGGGCGGACCGCGTCTCCGTCAAGGGGACGACGAGCGAGGGTCTCGGTTTCACCGGGCGGGCGGAGGGAATCGCCGCCCAGGCCGTCTGCCTCGTCGCCCTGCCCGTCTCGATCTGAGGATCTCTTTGTCCGAAGCGCATCCCATCCGGATCTTCAACTCGCTCACGGGACGGAAGGAGACGTTCGTTCCGCTCGTTCCCGGCCGGGTCGGGATGTACGTCTGCGGCGTCACCGTCTACGACCACTGCCATCTGGGCCATGCCCGTAGCGCCATCGTCTTCGACGCGATCCGCGCGACCCTGGTCAACCGGGGATACGAGGTCCACTACGTCCAAAACTTCACCGACATCGACGACAAGATCATCCGCCGGGCCCGGGAGGAGGGGAAGACGAGCGAGGAGATCGCGGCGGCGTACACGTCCTCCTACCACGAGGACATGGACCGGCTCGGCGTGAAGAGGCCGGACGTCGAACCCCTGGCCACGGGGCACATCCCGGAAATGATCTTGATCATCTCGGCCCTGATCGAGAAGGGGGCGGCCTACGCGGCAGGGGGGGACGTTCTGTTCCGGGTCAAGAAATTCCCGTCTTATGGGGCGCTGTCAAAACGTTCCCTCGACGAGATGCTGGCCGGCGCCCGCGTGGAAGTGAGTGAGATCAAGGAAGACCCGCTCGATTTTGTCCTCTGGAAGGCGTCGAAGCCGGGCGAGCCGGCCTGGCCGAGTCCCTGGGGGCCCGGGCGGCCGGGATGGCACATCGAGTGCTCCGCGATGGCCATGAAGCACCTGGGGCAGACGATCGACATTCACGGGGGAGGACACGATCTCCTTTTCCCTCATCACGAGAACGAGATCGCCCAGAGCGAGGCGTACACCGGGCGGTCGTTCGTCCGCATCTGGGTCCACAACGGTTTTCTCAACATCAACCGGGAAAAGATGTCGAAGTCGCTGGGGAATTTCTTCACGATCAAGGAGGTCCTGGCGCGGTTCGATCCGGAGGTCGTCCGTCTCTTTCTCCTCTCGACGCACTACCGGCACCCCATCGAGTTCTCGGACCAGAGCCTCCGCGATAGCCGTTCGGCCCTCGATCGGATGTACCGGTTCCTCGATCTCCTGGCCCGGAGCCGGGAGGAGGCGCCCCGACCATTCGGGGTGGGCGGCGAGAAGGATATCCTGGACCGCATCCGCGATTTCGAGGGCCGGTTCGACGAGGCGATGTCCGACGACTTCAACACGCCGCTGGCTTTGGGGAGCCTCTTCGATCTGGTCCGGGAGATGAACCGGCATTTGGTCTCCGAGCGGTCGCAGGGCCGCCGCGTCTCCACGGGTTCCCTGGACCTCGCGGAGGACGCGGTTCGGCGCGCCGGGAAGGTCCTGGGCTTGTTTCGGCATGACCCGCGGGCTTGGCTGGAAGGGGCGGGCGGGCCGGACGGAGACGAACGGCGCCCGGAAGTGGAACGCCTTGTGGCCGAGCGGACAGCCGCTCGGAAGGCCCGAGACTTCGCGCTCGCGGACGAGATCCGGCGGAGGCTTGAGGAGACGTACGCCGTCGTTCTGGATGACGGTCCGGGCGGGACGACGTGGCGGAGAAAAGCGGAGGGAGGAAACGGGGAACCGGGGACGCGGGGAATGGGCGAATCGGCGAATGGGTGAATGGGTGAGTCAGGAGAAGCGCGAGTCGGGCTGGGACGAGGGTGAGGTGGTCTACGGTCTCCATCCCGTCCTGACGGCCATCGAGTCCTCTGGGCGGCCGATCGAGCGGATCTGCCTGATCGCCGGCCGGCGGCATTCCCTCGTCGCCCGGATACACCGCCTGGCCCGGGAAAAAGGGATCGAGGTGCGGTTCGTGCCGAAGCCCCAGATCGACCGCATGGCCCCGGGGCAGAATCACCAGGGTGTCGTCGCTCAGATCGGGCTGGTCCGGTACGCCGAACCTGACGAACTCCTCGAAAGGGCCGCCGGATCGGGCCGGCCGCCGTTTCTCGTCTGCCTGGACGGCGTCAACGATCCCCACAACCTTGGGGCGGTTCTCAGGACGGCGGACGCCACGGGCGTCCACGGCGTCATCATTCCGCGTCATGGGGCCGTGGCCGTAACAGCGGCCGCGGCGCGGGTTGCCGTCGGGGCGGCCGAGACGGTTCCCGTCGCCCGTGTTTCCAACCTGGCCGGGGCCCTCCGGAGCTTCAAGGATCAGGGGCTTACGGCCGTGGGGCTGGCCGGGGCGTCGGACCGCCCCATCTGGACGGCGGACCTGCGGGGACCGCTGGTTCTCGTCGCCGGAGGGGAGGAGAAGGGCCTCCGGCGGCTTGTCTCCGAGACGTGCGACGCGCTGGTCTCCATCCCGATGAGGGGGAGGATAGGCTCCCTCAACGTATCGGTTGCTCTGGGCATTGCCTGCTACGAGGTCCTCCGGCAAAGAACGGCCCCGTAGGGGGGGGCGAATGCCCGCGCCGCCAAACACCCGCCAAACATTTCCTTGACTTGGATCTTGAAAAAGCAATATATTACGGATTCTTTTGACCTGACGGTGAGCGGGAAAGGTGCGTCCTTTTTGCCGGTCATTGAATTTCGTGGGGATTCCGCGGGGTTCCTCTGAGTTCTACGGCACGCCGATGTAGCTCAACCGGTAGAGCAACTGATTTGTAATCAGTCGGTTGGAGGTTCAAGTCCTCTCATCGGCTCCATGGGTTTCCGGAGGTTCCGGCGTTTTGGACGACTGCGCCGGGGTCGATCGGCGCGTCATGGTCATATGGGTCATAGGGGTTGCAGAGGGGAGGTTCCCGAGCGGTCAAAGGGAACAGACTGTAAATCTGTCGCCGGATGGCTTCGGAGGTTCGAATCCTCCCCTCCCCACCAAGAGGGCACAACCACAGATTTCAAATTTGAAATTGGAAATTTGAAATTTCAAATTTGTGGTTTACATGCGGGTGTAGCTCAGCCGGCTAGAGCATCAGCCTTCCAAGCTGAGGGTCACGGGTTCGAATCCCGCCACCCGCTCCAGGGAAAGCGGTTACTCGTTATTCGTTATCGGTCATTGGGAAGGCGTTGCGCGGCGGCTGACGAATGACGATTGACCATTGACCAATGACGGATAATTGACTGTCTGGTCCGCCCATGTAGCTCAGTCGGCAGAGCACGTCCTTGGTAAGGACGAGGTCACCGGTTCGATCCCGGTCATGGGCTCCAGGCGTAACGGCGTAGGGAAAGCGGTTATTGGTTATTCGTCATTGGTTATTGGAAAAGCGTTGCGCGATGGCTGACGAATGACGATTGACCAATGATCAATGACCAATGACGGACAATCGATCATCTTGTCCGCCGGAAGGGGAGGACGGCTCCAATGGCCAAGCAGAAGTTTGAGCGGACGAAGCCGCACGTGAACGTGGGGACGATTGGACACGTGGATCACGGGAAGACGACGCTTACGGCGGCG
>MHEK01000067.1:37849-46931 GCA_001803795.1 Nitrospirae bacterium RBG_16_64_22 | reverse complement strand
CTTCTCCGCCCCGCGGACCCATGCCGCGGACAGCTTGGCGGACTTCGCGTCTGAACCGTTCCTCGAACAGAAGGAGGTCGGCCAGTTGACGCGGCGTCAGGTCGCCGGCTACGTCGTCGAAGAGGCGGGCTTCCTCCGAATGGAACTTGTCCCGGGATTTTCTCATGCCGTCGATCGACCGGCGGATCGTTTTCTCGTCGGGCGACGCCTGGCGGACCGCCTCGCGGAGGGCCTTGAGTTGCTCCATCCGGTCCTTCTGGAACTGACGCCGGGCCTCCTCCATCTTCTGAATCTTGGGAAGGACTTTCGGCGTCTGCGCGTCGGTCAGCTTCAGCGCCTGCATGAGCTTCCACATCCGCAGGTTCTGGAGGGCCTCGCTGTTGCCCGATCCGCCTCCCGGCCTCATTTCTTGCCGGCCCGGAGGTGTTGCCGGGGCGTCCGGCGGGGCGGAATGGGCGCCGGCCGGCAGAAGGAGAGCCAGGCCGACGACCAGGGCGAGCTTCATTCCAAGTCGTGCGTTCATCTTCAATCTCCTTTCATTCATGCTGAGCGTTCCGCTTTCAACCGTCAGCGATCAGCGAGAACAGCCGACAGCTGATGGCTAGGGCTTCTTCCAGTGACCGGGGAACCACTTTCCCCCCGGTCCGTAGTGGCCCGGGACCCAGATCGCGCCCGGGAAGGGAGGCCTCACTTTGTGGAGAAGAGGGTCCCCGGGGGGCGGTGGAGGGGCGCAGGCGGACAAGAGAACGAATGCGAGCGCCGCGAGCAGAGGAACGACGGGAAGACGGAAGAGTGTCGGCATATGGCCTCCGTGGGTTGGAAAATCGAAGATTGGAAATTGTAAGTTGGAAATTGGAAATTGGGAAATTGGACCCCCCTATCCCCGGACATGCTCTCTCCTAGCTCGCCATCACTACCCGGTCGGGACTCCCGAGCGACGATCTGCGTTCCGACAGGGCTGAGAGGAGCCCGGCCTTGTCTTCTTCGCTCATGAGCGCGAAAACCCGGTAAACGTCGGCTGGATCGACCATGTCTCGGGCAAGAAGCTCGGCGTCGGCCGCGGCCAGCGTGACCCGGGCTTCGCGGATATCCTCGTCGGACCATTCGTTCCGATCCGGTTCCTCGGCGAGCGCGAGGAGTACGCCGCCCGTTTCTCCGCCGTCGCTCTCGACCGGTTGTTCGGGCGGACCGCCGGCCGGGCGGTCAGACGAGGCCGGCTGGAAAGAGACTTGTGTTGCGGGTCCGGGCTTCCCGTCCGGGAAGGCGGTCCAGATGATGAGAACGACAACCGCGGCCGCCGCGGCTGCGATCCCCCAGGCCGGCCGGAGCGTCCACCAGCTTCGCCGTTCTTCCTTCTCTCCGAGTCTGGCGGCGACACGGCGGGTCAGGGAAGCGGCCTCGGCGTCGCTCGGCTCGCCCGCATCCCGGAGGACCTGGAAGAGTCGTCCGATATCTGCGGCTTCCTTCATGCAGGAAGGGCAGTTCTCGACGTGGCCGGCCAAGGCCGGATCGCCCGAGGCGTCGCCCCGCAAATCCATGAGGTGTTCGACGGCATCTTTGCAGTTCATCGCGACTCTCCTTCGACCAGCGCCTTCTTCAGCTTCTGGATCCCGTGAAAGTAGTTGGCCTTGGACGTTCCGACCGTGCATCCCATGATCAGGGCGATCTCCTCGTGCGACTTGTCGTGAAAGGCTTTCAGCGCGACCGTGGCGCGCTGTTTCGCCGGGAGGGCGCCGAGCGCCTTCCGGACCTTTTCCTGAATCTGGTTCGCCGAGACCTGCTGATGGGGCGACGGGTCCGGCGCGTGAATCTCAGCTGTCTCGTCGAGTCCCAGGAAGCCCCGCCACCGGGACCGCCGCAGGTGGTTGAGGCAGAGGTTCATGGCGATCCGGTATATCCAGGTCGAGAAGCGGGCCGTTCCTTCGAACGATCCGATCGACCGGTACGCCCGGATGAACGTCTCCTGGGCCAGTTCTTCGGCGTCTTCCCTGTTTCCCACGAGCCGGTAGGCCAGCGAGAAGGTAGTCTTCATGTTGCGCTCGACGAGAAGCTCGAAGGCCCTCGCGTCCCCTTCCCTCGCCCGATCGACGAGGTCGGCCTCGATCTCTCCCTCCCGCCCGATTCGGGAAAGGTCCGGTCCGCCGTCTTTCATTCTATCCTCTTTGACCCCGATCCGCCGGTTCGGTTGAACAGAAAAAAAGCAGTTGAACCGCGGAGCACGCAGAGAACGTAAAGGAGTTCCAGGGATTGGAAGAGACATCAACCTCACCAGGCAGGTCAGGATCAAAACCGCCCGGAAAGATGTTCCTCCCCCGATCGGATCGGGGTCCTCCGCGGTGAATGAACTGTGGTTCTTAAATTAATTGTACCACCCCCGATCGGCTGTTGTCTGTTCGGCCGGGGAATGGTATATTCACGGCGCGATTCCACCCACCAGGGGGGAGGATGTACAAGGCGTTCTTCAACCTCTCCGAGCTTCCCTTCTCCAACACCCCCGACCCGCGTTTCTTTTTCGTTTCACGCCGCCATGACGAAGCCTTATCGTTCCTGACCTACGGGATCGAGGAGAAGAAAGGCTTCATCGTCGTGACGGGAGAGGTCGGCACGGGCAAGACGACGCTGTGCCGCCTCCTCCTCGACCGGCTGGACCGCCGCGCGTCCCAGGGTTCGGCCCGCGTCCGGACTTGCCTTATCCTGAACTCCTTTCTGTCCACCGTTGAGCTGCTCCAGGCGATCAACGCCGACTTTGGCCTTGCGGCCCAATCGACGTCGAGGAAGGCGCTGATCGACGAGCTGAACAAGTTCCTTCTGGCCGAAGCGTCGGCCGGCGGGAACGCCGTCGTGATCATCGACGAGGCCCAGAACCTTTCCCCCGAAACCCTCGAGCAGATCCGCATGCTCTCGAACCTCGAAACGGAGAAAGAAAAGCTGGTCCAGATCGTCCTGATCGGCCAGCCCGAGTTCCGCGAGACGCTGGGACGGACCGACCTCCGCCAGCTCAGCCAGCGGATCTCTCTCCGGTATCACATGACCGGGCTCTCCGCCGACGAGACGTCGGGTTACCTGCGCCACCGCCTGCAAACGGCCGGGGCGCGCGACGGCCCCTTCTTCACCACCCGGGCCGAGGAAAAGATCCATGAATTTTCGCGCGGGATCCCGCGGCTGATCAACCGGATCGCCGATCAGGCCCTCTCTCTCGCCGGCCAGCGGGAGAGCGGCACGGTGACGCACGAAATGGTCGAGGCCGCCGTCCTCGAGCTGGACTGGCAGGCGGAGAGCCAGCCCCAGGGGATGAAGGGAAAGGGCGGATCGGTCCTCGGGCGGCTCGCGCATCCGGCCGTTCTCGGCGGTGCGTTTCTCGGTCTCGGCCTCGCCGCCGCCGCGGCGATTCAGATCGGATGGAGGCCGTATTCGGCCCCGCCCGTTGTCCCGGAGCCCGCATGGGAGGCGGGGAATCCGGCGTTCCAGCCGGCGGCCTGGATGCCGGACGCGAAGGGATATTTCCACGCCCGGACGCCCGAGGAGGTCTCCGTTGCCGTCATCCTGACCTTCCTGAGGCTCTGGGGCGTCGAAATGATCAACGTCGATTTCCTGCCCCGCATGTCGGAGAAGGACGCGAGTCTGACGGACGTCGGGAAGACGTTCGGGTTCTTCGTGTCGAAGGTCGACGTCGATTCCCGCCGGCTTCTGCGGCTGAACCGGCCGTTCGCCGTTGTCGGCACCTGGAGCGGCGAAAGAAGGCCGGCCCTGGTCGTCTGGGCGAACGAGAAGGAGGCGGGGCTGTTCGATCCCGTTTCGGGAATGACGTCCGCCTCGTGGGGCGATCTGGCGCGGAAAGCCGACGGAAAGGCCGTCGTCTGGTGGAAAGGGCAGGCGGGGCTCGCGGTCCCGTTCGCGGTCAAGCGGGGCTCGACGCTCATGAGGTTTCAGGAGATCCTGGCGGCCGCAGGGGACTACAAGGCCGTTCCCGACGGCCGCCTGGGGCCGCGGACGCGAGAGGCGATCCGCCGGGCCGAAGCCCGTCTCGGACTTCCCGCTTCGGGGGCCGTTTCCGACGATCTGCTCATCCTTCTGACCCAGGGCCAGGGGCCGACGCTGAGGGGGCCCGCACGGGCGGAGGCCGCTCCATGAGCCTCGTCCACGAAGCGCTCAAGAAGGTGCAGGAAGAGCGCTCCCGCCGCTCCGCTCCCAGGGCGCACGAGCCGGCGTTCCTCGCGTCCGGGGGCAGAGCCTTGCCGTCGCCGAGTCGCGCGGTTCTTCTCGGGGGGATTCTGATTCTCTGCGTCGTCTTTGCGGCGGCATGGAGGTTCGGGCTGTTTCCGTCGTCGGGAGTGAAACCGCCTGCGGCTCATCCGCCAATCCAGGCGCCCGTCCAGGCCGCGGGGCAGGGGGGGCCGTTCCGTGACCAAGGTCCGTTCCGCGACCAGGGTCCGTACCGTGACCAGGGTCCGTTCCGCGACCAGGGTCCGTTCCGCGACCAGACGCCGCCGAAGGCCGCTGTCCCGGAGACCCCGACCGAATCCCGCAAAGTCAACTCGACCGGCGCCTTCGACGAGGGGGTGGAGCGATTCAAGAAGCGCGAGTGGGACGCGGCCCTGGAACGTTTCCAGGCGGCGCGTGAAGCCGGCGTCCAGCCGGCCCGCGCGTGGCTCTACACGGGGAAGATCGCGGCCGAACGCGGTGACTCGTCTAAGGCGGAGGAGGCGTATCGCAAGGCTCTTTCAATCGATCCTGGGTCATGGGAGGCGGCCAACAACCTGGGGGCACTTCTCGACAGGAACGGAAGAACGAGAGAGGCGAGGCCCGTCCTCGATAGCGGGTTGGCGGCGAATCCGAACGAACCGACTCTCCACCTCAACATGGCCGTCGTGCTGGAGAAGGAGGGAGACCGGGCGGGCGCCAAGCGGCATTACGAACGGTTTCTCCAGCACGCGACCGGGGGGCAGACCGAGATCGTGGAAAGGATTCGCCGAAAGATCGAATCGCTCTAGCAGGATGTTGAAAAAGTCTTTTCCCTTCTCCCCCCGGTCCGAAGGACTCTCCGAAGGAGTCCGGTCCGGAAGGACTCCGGACTCTTCGGAGAGTCCTTCGGAGGAGAAGGTCAGGATGAGGGGGGGATATTAGAAACAAACGTTTATGAAAGTAAGATCGCCCTCACCCCCGCCCTCTCCTCCGAAGAGTCCGGAGTCCTTCGGACCGAAGGGAGAGGGGGTTTTTCAACACCCTGCCAGAAAAATGTCTCCCAGGGTTCAGCGTTGTTCCCTTTTGGGACAAAAAGGTTTGAGTCGCGGTCTTCGGGACGGCCGCCTGAATAACATGCCGTGATAATTGGTTTTTTTTGCTTATACTCGAGAGGACGAGAGCGGGAGATGTTTGCTGTCGGTGTGGGAGCCTTCCCGGAAAACTTGGCAAAGTACCTGAAGGCAAAGACTGCATTCCATTGACGGAACGTCTGTTTTGCCCCTTTCTCCCCGATTTCAATTTTCGTTGGTATCAGCGTTGCGAGCGTTCGGGGGGCTCTTTCGCCCACGGGTTTTCGAGGATGGACATCTGGCGGCTCCGAAGCCCCCATGTCCCGGAGATGTGAATACTCGGTGCGGGGAATGATTGCTTTGACGAACAATCAGACCGAAATGCCCGAGGGCCTCTCTTCGGCCCCCTGGTTCACGAGCCTCGCCGGATCGCGGTCGTGGCAACAGGTCCAGGACGCGTTTGCGAACGTGGTCGGAATTCCCCTCCAGATATTCGACTCGGCCGGCGAGAGCCTCTCCCTCCCTTCGCGCGAAGCGTTCGTTTGCAGGCAGATGAAGCTCGATCCGGCCGGGGCCGGGCAGTGCCGGCACTACTGCGGCCGGGCGATCGGCCAGGCGATCGGCAAGAAGGCCCCGATCTTCTACAAGTGCCATGCGGGGCTCGTCTCTTTCGCCGTTCCCGTCCCGCTCGGCGGAGAGCGGAGCGTCGTGATCCTGGGAGGGCACGCCTTCACGCAAACGGCCGATTTCGCCGCCTTCATGGACGTGGCTGGGAAGTACGGCTTCACGCCGGGCGATCTCATGGAAATCTCGAAGGCCTCGCGGATCGTGGACGGCAAGGTCCTCCGATCCGCCAGCCGGTTTCTGGAGTCGGCCGGGAGCGTCGTTCTGCAGAACGCGTTTCAGAAGCGCGAATCCCAGCACTACCTCTCACAGCTCCTCACCCTCTTCGACGTTTCCACGAGTCTCCGGCACGCCAATACGCCGCACGAGGTCTTCGCCCTGATCCTCAACACGATCGGCGTTCTCTTCGACGTTTCGTCGGCCGGCATCTTCGTCCTCGACCGGCGCGGCGGGACCTATCGCTCGCAGACGGCCTTCGGAGAGTTCCAGCAGCGTCTCTGTAGTCTCGCTTTTCCTTCGGGCGATGGGGTGGCTCTCAAGGCGGCCGTCCAGAAAGCCCCGTTCCGCGTCGACGAGCCGCGCGAACTGCTGGCGTTCAAGTTCCCGGACGACGTCGTCCGCTCCGTCACCGTTTTTCCCTTACTGCAGGACGACGAGCTGATCGGTTTCGTGAGCGTCTACAACACCGATCTTCCCGACAGGACCGTGCGGATGATCTCGGGTTTCGTGGGCCACGCCGTGACGGCCGTCGAGAACCAGCGGGTCAAGACCGAGCTCCGCCAGCGGGTCCAGGACCTCGCCGTTCTCACCGAGATCAATGCCGCCGTGGGGGCGACGGTCGATCCCGAGGAGCTCTTCCGGGTGATCCTCGACAAGTCGACCGACCTCATTCGGGCGGAGCAGGGGTCTCTCATGATTTTCGAGGAGGAGACGCGGGAGTTCATCATCCGGGCCACGAAGGGGATTCAGGAGCAGATCGTCGGGCAGTTCCGTATCAAGCCGGGAGAGGGGATCGCCGGGGCCGTGGCGGAGCGCGGGACAGCGCTGATCGTCCACGACATCGAAGGGGACGAACGGTTCCGGAAGAAGAACCGGCCGCGCTACCGGACGAAGTCGTTCATTTCCATCCCGCTCAAGATCGAGAACCGGGTCGTCGGCGTCCTCAATGTCGCGGACAAGATCACCGGGGAGGTCTTCAACCCGGACGACTTGGCCCTCTTGCAGACATTCGCCGCGTACGCGAGCGTGGCGATCGAGCGGACCCAGCTCTCGGAGAAGACCAGGGAGCTCAAGCAGATCTCGATTACGGACCCCCTCACGGGCGTGCTCAACCGCCGGTACATGCAGGAACGGCTGACCGAAGAGGTGGACCGCTCTCACCGGCACGGACACGTCCTGTCGTACCTGATGGTCGACCTGGACGAGTTCAAGGAGTACAACGATTCGCACGGCCACATGGCGGGCGACGAGGCGCTCAAGACGGTCGCCCAGTGCATCCGGGGATCTCTTCGGACGATCGACGTCGTCTCGCGGTTCGGGGGCGATGAATTCACGGTCCTGCTCCCGGAGACGAAACGGGAAGGGGCCATCGTCATTGCCGAACGGATTCGGCAGGAGGTCGCGCGGACATACCTGCCCCACGCCGAAGTCCCCGGCGGCCGCGCGCTCACCGTGAGCATCGGTCTCTCATCGTATCCGACCGACGCCGATTCGGCCGACGCGCTCGTCCGGGGCACGGACCGCGCGCTCTATGCCGCCAAGTCGGGCGGCAAGAACCGGGTCGTCGCGTACGGGCCGTAGCTCCTCACACGCTCCTCAGTTCTCTCGATCCCATCGAAAACAACGGTCGGTTGTGATACGATTCTTCCGGTGAATCGGTGAATCGGTGAGTCGGTGAGTCGGAGGCAGAGCTACAAGCCTCGCCTTTTCCCATTCACCGATTTACCCATTCACCCATTCACCGTTTTCAAGGAGTTCCATGCGCCAAGAGACCTCCCGGCGGCCGAGGCGCCGCGTTCCACCCAAGCATCTGGACCATTCCCGGAGACCTTCCGGTTCGTCCGGCGGGGCCCGGTTGTGGAGCGTGTGGATCGGCGGGGCGCTCCTCGGCGCGTTCGTTCTCGGGACGCACGTCCTGGAATCATCGATTCCACCCGTGCCGGCGGCAAGGTCTCTTCCTTCGGCGCCGCCTCCCGAGCGGGAGGCGAAGACCGATCTCGATCTGCCCGTTCCCCCGGGCCCCGGGCTGACGATCGGACGGGTGGCGCTCGTGATCGACGATCTGGGCGGACACTTTTCCGCGGCCGAGCGGCTTTTCGGTCTCGGAATTCCCCTCACGATCGCCATTCTCCCGGGGGAGCCTCACGCGCGGACGATTTCCCGTGAGGCGGCCCTCCGCGGGCACGACGTCCTTCTGCACCAACCGATGGAGCCGGCCGATTTTCCGCGGTCGAACCCGGGGCCGAGGGCCCTCCTCAGGAGAATGAGCGCGGAGGACCAGACGAGGATCCTCCGCGAGAATCTCGATTCCCTCCCGGAAGCGATCGGGACCAACAACCATATGGGGTCGGCCTACATGCGGGACCGGCCGGCCGTCGATCGCGTGATGGAAGAACTTCGGAGGCGCGGCCACCTCTTCCTCGACTCCGTCACGGCCCCCCGGTCGGCGGGGTACTCCTCGGCCAGGCGGCACGGCGTTCCGGCCGCCCGCAGGGACGTCTTCCTCGACCCGGAAGAGGGGGCGGGGACCCTGGAGCGGCAGTTCGTGGAACTGGTCCGCCAGGTTGCTCATCGTGAAACGGCGATCGCCATCGGCCATCCTCACCCGGAGACGCTGGACGCGCTCGAGCGATGGATCCCGCGGATGCGCGAGGGGGGGATCGAGTTCGTCAAGATTTCGGAGGTGGTAAGAGCCGGTGAAGCGGTGAATAGGTGAATGGGTGAAACGGTGAAACGGTGAATGGGTGAATGGGTGAATAGGTGAATGGGTGAAACGGTGAATGGGTGAATGGGTGAAACGGTGAATAGGTGAATGGGTGAATGGGTGAATGGAAAAGTCGGCAAATGGGGAACTAGGTGAATAGCAGGAAAAGCGAGCTTGGTGGTTTTCCCGATTCACCGACTCACCGATTCACCGATTCACCAATGCTCCTTCTTGCCATCGAGACATCCTGCGACGAGACGGCGGTCGCCGTCCTGAGCGGGGA
>MHEK01000067.1:32039-37801 GCA_001803795.1 Nitrospirae bacterium RBG_16_64_22 | reverse complement strand
TTTCGGCGGCGTCGTTCCCGAGTTGGCCTGCCGCGCGCACATGGACGTCCTCGCCCCCATGACCCGGCAGGCCCTGGATGAGGCGGGGGTCCGCGTCCGGGACCTTGACGCCATCGCCGTCACGGCCGGTCCCGGCCTGATCGGCGCCCTGCTCGTCGGCGTTTCCCAAGCCAAGGCGATGAGCTATGCCCTGGGAATTCCCCTTGTGGCCGTCCATCACATCGAGGCCCACATCGCGGCTGTTCTTCTGGATCACGACGACAAAGACGTTTTTCCCGCCGTTGCGCTGGTTGTCTCGGGGGGGCACACGCACCTCTATGACGTGAAGGGGCCGGGGCTGGTCCGGCTGTTGGGGAGGACGCGGGACGACGCGGCGGGGGAGGCGTTCGACAAGGTGGCGGCGCTTCTCCGGCTCGGATATCCGGGAGGTCCGGCGATCGACCGGCTTGCGCGGGAGGGAGATCCGCACGCCGTTGCATTTCCCCGGCCCCGGGTGGAAGGCGCTCCCTTCGATTTTTCTTTTTCCGGGCTCAAGACGGCCGTGCGAAGGTACGTCGCGCGCCCCCAGGGTGAGGGGGCGGTCACCGCGGCCGACGTCGCCGCGTCGTTTCAGGCGGCAGTCGTGGATGTCCTCGTCGACCGCACGATCCACGCGGCGCGGGAGACGGGCGTCCGGAACGTCATCGTCGCGGGCGGCGTGGCGTCGAACAGCGCGCTCCGAGAACGGATGGATGGGGTCTGCGCCTCGGACGGCCTTCGCCTCTTCATCCCCCCGCCGGCCCTCTGCACGGACAACGCCGCAATGGTCGCGGTCCTGGGGGCGCGGTATCTGGCAATGGGCCGGACGGCGTCGCTGGACCTGAACCCAAGGGATAGATGGAATCTGGGTGAATCGGTGAATCGGAATAGGTGAATCGGTGAATGGGTGAATAGGAATCGGTGAATCGGTGAATGGGTGAATCGGTGAATCGGAATCGGTGAATCGGAAAACCACTCCTCCCCTTTGTAAGGGCCCCGACTTTGTCGGGACAGGAAGGCTGGGTGGGGTAGAGATGTGAATGGGTGAATGGGTGAATGGGCAATTTGCCGGGAGGCGGAGATGCCGTATCAGAGCTTCAAGGAATTGAGGGTCTGGAAAGAAGCCAGGGATCTGGCTATCAAGCTCTACAAGGAAACAGCAGACGGGAGGTTCTCGAAGGATTTCGGTCTCCGGGACCAGGTCCGAAGGTCGGCGGTTTCCGTGGCGTCCAACATTGCCGAGGGATACGAGAGAAACAGCACCAAGGACTTCGTGAGATTTCTATTGGTCGCCAAGGGATCTTTGAGCGAACTGAGAACCCAGCTGGAGATTGCACATGGAGTGGGATACATTGAAAAAAAGGCTTTCAACGGTCTGGACGATCAGTGCACGAAGATCGGTGCCATGCTGACGAGACTCATCAAAGCTCGATCTTCCCATTCACCGATTCACCCATTCACCGATTCACCGGAAAGAGAGCGGTTGCCCGAAGAGCGCCCATGATCCGTCAACTTGCTATTGGCAAAGTCGTGATGGAAAACAACCTCATCCAGGCCCCGCTCGCGGGGTACACGGACCTTGCCTTCCGCCTCCTGGTCCGCGAGTTTGGAGCGGGGCTCACCGTTTCCGAGATGATCTCTGCCGAGGGGGTCGTCCGGAGTGGAGCGAGATCGCTCGCCCTGGCCGAGACCTGTCCGGAGGAGAGGCCGTTCGCCGTGCAGATTTTCGGGGCGCGGCCCGAGGCGATGGCCGAGGCGGCGCGGATTTTGTCCGAAAAGCCGATCGACCTGATCGATATCAACATGGGCTGTCCCGTCCCGAAGGTCGTGCGGAACGGCGGCGGAGCCGCGCTACTCAAGGATCCGAAAGAGGCCGGAAGACTGATGAGGGCCGTAGTCGCGGCCTCCCGCGTCCCGGTTACGATAAAGATCCGCGCGGGATGGGACGATCGGACGAAGACGGCGCTGGATGTCGCCAGCGAAGCGGAGGACGCCGGGATTTCAGCCGTCACCGTACACGCCCGGACTCGGTTGCAGGGATTTTCCGGGCGGGCCGATTGGCGGATCATCGCGGCCGTGAAAGAGGCGGTTTCGATTCCGGTCATCGGCAACGGCGACGTTCTCTCGGCCGAGGACGCCCGGCGGATGTTCGAGGAGACCGGGTGCGACGGGATCATGATCGGCCGGGGAGCGATCGGAAACCCGTGGATCTACCGGGAGATTATCGCTCTGTCTCGCGCGGGGACGCGCGGCGATGCGCCTTCTCCGCCAAGCATCATCGAGCGGCGCGACGTCATGCTCAGGCATCTTGGGATGCTGGCCGGGCTTCGCGGGGAGATCCACGCGGCGAGACTGTTCCGGAAGTACGCGGGCGGATACACGAAGGGCCTGCCGGGAAGCGCGGATCTCCGGGCGCGGGTCAACTGCGCCCGGACATGCGGCGAAATCGTGAACCTCATCCGGCAGTATTTCGATCGCACTTTGCAATCGGTTATTGCAGAATAAGACGCCGTTGCCGGGGTCCTCAAGGACGGCGCCGGGCTCGCCGAGAGACTCCCGCTCGAATACCCCGTATTTACAAGTGTTTATCCGTTCCAGTCCAGTTTCATCTCGATCCGACTGTACAATTCCGATTGGCAAGGAAGTTGGAAAGGTGTTTGGCGCTCTCATGGGTCCAGGCAGGCGTTCCGGCTCCTCCTTCGGGCCGCCTTGCGCGGGCCATGTCCGGTCCTTGCACTGGAGGACGTGGTTTGGGGAGGAGGTGATGCGGGGTTCTGATCCGAATCGGCACGTCTTCGATCTCCAGGAACAACATGGAGACTTCTTCCGGTCATCGTCACACGCGAGACCGGCTCAACGCACAATGGGAGGGAGATTCATGCGGATCGGGAATCTTGCACGCAACGCGGTCATCGCGGCGCTTCTCTTCGCGCCGGCCACGGCCCTGGCGGCCGACGTCAAAGTGAGCGGGCTGATCCACTTCGATTACTACTCGTCGGACGACAACAACAACTATACGGCCGACAACACGTTCATCTGGCGCCGGGCGCGTCTCGCGGCTTCGGGCGACATCGTGAAGGATTTCGTCGGTTACCACGCCATGCTCTCGATGGACCCCACCGGCGCCTACACGCAGGACGCGACGACCAAAGTCGTGACGCCGAGCGCCGATGACGCCAAGCTGATCCAGGGATGGATGGACCTCAAGCTCCACCCGCTGGCCACGCTCAGCGCCGGAACCTGGAAGCTTCCGTTCGGCATTGCGACGCCCGAATCCGGGGCGATGATGCTCATGATCATGTATCCGGAAGGTCCCTCCAAGCTGATCGGCGAACTGGGGGCGACCGCCTATCGTTCATCCGGCATCCAGCTCAAGGGGCAGGGGAAGGCCCCGGTCGGGTTCGGGTATCAGATCGCCTACGTGAATGGAAAGGGGCACATCACGGGAGATAACAACACGGACAAGGGGTACGCCGTGAACGCCTGGGTGGCCCCGGTCAAGGGGGCGAAGATCGGCGCCTCGTACGCGGCGACCGATCTCCTTGACGAAGGGTTGACCGGAACCAAGGAGGCCTCCGGGTACGCGGTCTACGGCCAGTTCGAGCAAGGTTCCATCCACGCCCGGGCCGAGTACCAGCAGGTGGAGGTGACCACCACGACCTCCCGCAAACCGACGACGTGGTATGTGCAGGCCGGTTACAAGGTGACGCCGGCGATCGTTCTCAAGGCCCGTTTCCAGGAGTACGACACGAAGGAAACCGGGAAGAAGGCCGGCTTCACCAGCACGGATCTGGGCGTGGACTACCTCCTCAAGGGGAAGGGGTTCGCCGGCGGGACGAAGCTCTCGCTCGACTACATGATGCGGGACGCCGACGCGGACTATTCCACGCCTCAGTTCGCCGAGAAGGGCCTGAGCACGAAGGGATCGAACGTGGATAACGTGATCGCCCTGCGCTGGCAGGTCGCGTTCTAGAAGCCGGCTCTCGTCCGACACTCGATGGGCCCCCCGACGAGTCGGGGGGCCCGCCTTCTCCGGGGGGCCGATTCCAGACTGTTTGGCGGTCCCGAGGGGGCGGCTTTTTTTTGTTGACATTGTTTTTGACCCCGGCCTATACTCCGCCCGATTTTCCCTATGGATCATTTCAACAGAATAGCCGGCGTTTTTGGGCTGGCCTGTCTCATTGTCAATCGGATATAGCCCCATGTCGCTTGTGACGGGGCCTTTGCCTTGGGTCGCCCGTCGAAGAGTGGGCGGACCGGTGCTCCGGCACCCCAGAGGCGGGCGTCGACCGCGGATGCGGATTGCGGGTCGATTCTATTCTCTACACATGGTTCCAATAGAAAGGGAGGTGATGCGGGGCTCCCCAATCTGATCGGACTTGATCGGTAATTTCTGTTCTACTGGTCTCAAGGCGTTCTCAATGCAACAAAACCTGAAAACGACAGCAGGAGGGAACTACATGAGAGCCAAGCTTCTTGCACTGGCCGCTGGAATCGCCGTCATGGCGCTCCCGATGGCCGCCCACGCACAGGCGAAGGTTTCGGTTTACGGACTGGCGCACGTCTCCATCGACATGATGGACGCGGATTCATCCACCGCGGCAGACAACGGCGACAAGATCAACGTTGCCAGCAACTCCTCCCGGCTCGGCGTCAAGGCTGTGGCCGATCTCGGCGGCGGCCTCAAGGCGCTCGCGCAGTACGAGATGAACGTGGCCGCGGACGGCGAGGGAGACGCGGAAGGTAGCCACACGCACTCCATTACTGGCGTAACGGGCGTGACGGCCACGGGAAGCGCGAGCGGTAGCAGCTCCCGGCTTCTCGGCAACGCCCGGAACAGCTTCGTGGGCCTTCAGGGCGGGTTCGGAACGGTCCTCGCCGGGATCCACGACACTCCGCTCAAGATGGTCGGCCGCGCGGTCGAGTTCTTCCCCGAGTACATCGGCGACGCGCGGAACCTGACCGAGCAGGATCTCCGTACGACGAACACGGTTGTCTACAGGTCGCCGAGCTTCAGCGGCGTCAACCTGGACCTCGCCTACATCGTTGACGAGGATGCCGCCAATAGCCGGGATGCCTACAGCGCCAGCGTGAAGTATTCTGGCGGACCGATCATGGTTGGAGGAGCTTACGAGAGCTTCAGCAAACCTACGGCGAACTACAAGACGCTCTACCGCCTCGTTGCTCAGTACAAGGCGGGGCCCGTGAGGGTGGCGGGCCAGTACCAGCAGGGCGCGGACAAGGCCAATGTCTCCGGCGCCGACCGGATGGTCTACGGCCTTGGTGCCTCTTACACGGCTGGAGCGGCCGTCCTCAAGCTCCAGTACTATAACGCCGACAGCGCCGACAACAAGGCGGCCAGCGGCGCGACGATGTATGCTCTGGGCGCCGACTACAAGCTCGGCAAGCAGACGACGGTCTACGCGGCGTATGCGTCGACGGACAACGACACGGCCGGGACGTTCAAGGTGAACGCCGGCGGCCATGGCGACACGATCACCCCGAAGGCCGGAACCGGCCCCTCGGGTTTCTCGATCGGAATGATCCAGAAGTTCTAAGTCGTCCAAGCCAGTCGTGTTTCCTCAGGCGGGGCCTCCGGGCCCCGCTTTTTTTTGGGCAAGGGGCCATTGGCGAGTTTCGCTCGGGGAGATGATGTTCCAGGATTTCCCCAGGATTTAGGGGGTTCTTGGGGTAAGTGATTGAGGGGTTGTTTGTTTTTCGGTTCTTGAAGTGGAACGCCGATT
>MHEK01000067.1:23181-31916 GCA_001803795.1 Nitrospirae bacterium RBG_16_64_22 | reverse complement strand
TTTTCCCGCGCGTGCGGCCTGCTTCCCTCCCCTTCAAGGGGAGGGGTGGGGTGGGGATGGGGTTCGAGAGAACGGTGAAGAAACCCACCCCCATCCTGTCCTTCCCCCTGAGGGGGAAGGGAAAAATTGGGGAAAGTCCTGGATGATGTTCGTCTTGAGATTCGAAGGGAGTGAGCATAAAATATTGTCACACTTTTGAGTTACATGGAGGGGGCGAAATGAAGTTCGCCAATGTTCGCGACCTGAGGTTGGAGACGAAGAAGATCCTTGGAGAGGCTCGGGACGAGGACGTCCTGGTCACCTATCGGGGGAAGCCGTGGGTGATCATCCAGAAGATCACAGAGGACGATCTGGAGGACTACATTCTGACCCATCACCCCCGGTTTCGTAGAGCTTTGCAGAAGAGCTTCAAGGAAAAAGAAGCGGGAAAGCTCAAACCGCTGAAGGATCTGGCCCAGGAGCTGGGCATTGAGCTTTGACGTCAGATTTACGCCTACTGCGGAAAAGGATGTGCGATCTTTGCCCGCGACGACGCAGCGCTTGGCGCTCCGACAGATCACGACCCTGGAGGCAGGGGTTTCGCCGGATGGGAAGCGAGTAAAGAAGCTCAAAGGAATCAAGGGTTCGTTCTTCCGGCTGAGGATCGGCGATTACAGGGCTGTCTTCGAGGTCGAAGAGGGAGCGGTCGTTATCCATCGCGTTATCGATCGAAAGGATCTGGAGCGGGTTGTTTCGCGATTGAAATGATGATCCTAAAAACCGCGGTTCACTCACCGCAGAGGACCCCGATCCGATTGGGGGAGGAACATCTTTTTGGGCGGTTTTGATGCTCACCTGTCTGGCGAGGTCGGTGTGTCTTCCAATCCCTGGAACTTCTTTGGGTTCTCTGCGTGCTCCGCGGTTCAACTGCTTTTTCTAGGATGATGGGTTCAAGAGGAGAACCAATCTATTCCGCTCTTCCCGACCGCGAGACGTTCCGCCTCCGGGCGAGGGGGGCGCGGGTCTTGTCGGCCAAGGAGCTTCGCGGGATTCTGGCCGGCACGGATGCTCTCCGCGATCTCGAGATGGAACATCATCTTGAGGTTGCCGAGGATGAGAAAGGTTCTTGACGCCAGGGCCGCCCTGGTCTGGCTCCAAAATGAGCGTCCCGCATCGCGCTCAAATCGTTTCCCACAAACCTCTGCTCTCTCCCGGAAAGCCTTGCGCTTCGGGCGGCCGAAATGAAGACCCTATTCCCCGGACAGGGGGTTGACCGCGGCATGGTGCGATGTATAGAATGATGTATATTGGTTGAAGTTTTGATCTCGACAGGGGGGCGGACCGGATGCTTCGGAAGCAAATCTACATCGCGGTGGAGCAGGAGAAAAAGCTCAAGCGGACCGCGGCGGCGCGCGGAGTCAGTGAAGCCCAACTGATTCGGGAGGCTATCGATCGGGCGGTTGTGGTTTCGGGCCGCGGCGTGAAGGACCGGGCCGCCTGGGAGCGAGAGAAGGCGCGCATGCTCGCGCGGGCGAAAAAGGGGCCGCTTTCCGCCCGCAGGCGTTGGACGCGGGAAGAACTGTACGGCGAGCGCCTCGATCGGCATGGTTGAGCGTATTCTCGTCGACACGAACGTGCTCGTCTACGCGCACGATCGGTCCGCTCCAAGAAAACAGATGCGCGCGATCGAGGTTCTGGACCGGATCGCCGATCAGAGTTTGGGCGTTCTGACACCCCAGGTCCTGGCCGAGTTCTTCGCCGTGGTCACGCGAAAGATCCCGGCTCCCCTGTCCGTTGCCGACGCGTACGAGAGCCTGGAGAACCTGTTGCTGTCCTGGGAGTGCTTGGAATACTCGGCCGACATCGTTCTGGAGGCTGCAAGAGGGGTCCGGGACCACCGTTTGTCGTTTTGGGATGCGTTGATCTGGGCGTCGGCCCGGCTGCATCGGGTGCCGCTCGTGCTGAGCGAAGATTTCAACTCGGGTGCCGCCGTGGAAGGAATTCGCTTCGTCAACCCCTTTCTTCCCGGTTTCGATATTGAAAGCTTGCTCCGGACGTAGCGGGTGTTAGCGGTTGAAGAACCCCGCCTTGAAAGGCGGGGATTCTCCGACCTCCAAGGTGCTTTTCGTTATTTGCATTCGCGCGCCTTGACCCCGCCCCAAGGGGCGGGGATTGCGGCGCACGTTCGCGGTTCATGGAGCGGTTGATGGAAGAGACGACAGCAGGTTTTCGCCATTTGGTCCGACCCGACCGCGAGACGTTCCGCGCGCGGGCGCGGGAGGGGAACGTCGTGCCCGTGTACCGCGAGCTTCTGGCCGACGTGGAGACGCCTGTCTCGGCGTACATGAAGGTCGCCCGGGGTCCGCATTCGTTCCTCCTCGAAAGCGTCGAGGGGGGCGAGCGGTGGGCGCGGTACTCATTCATCGGATGCGATCCAGGGATGGTTATCGAGGGGAAAGGGAAGTCCGTCGCAATTCGGACGGCCGCGGGCCGGGAGAGATTCCGGTTTCAGCGCGATCCCCTGGAGGTCGTCGAGGCTGTCATGGCCAGGTACAAGGTCGTGGAGGATTCTTCTCTCCCGAGGTTCTCGGGCGGTTTGGTCGGCGCTCTGGGTTACGATCTGTCGCACCGTTTCGAGCGCGTGCGGGAGAGGAAGAAACCGGCTCCGGACGTTCCCGGTCTCATCCTCATGCGCGCGGACAACCTGATTGTCTTCGACAACGTGACGCACACGATGAAGATCGTGGCGAACGCCTTCGTGGAGGGGGACGCGGACCGGGCCTATGACGACGCCGTGGCGCGGATACACCGGTTTTCCCTCCGGCTTGCCAAGGCACTCCCGAGGAGGAGAGCGCGGCCGCCGGCGCCGACCGGACGGGCGGAGGGCGTGCGCTCGAACATGACGCGGGAGGAGTACCGGGCGATGGTCCTGCGGGCGAAGGAGTACATCCGGGCCGGGGACATCTTCCAGGTCGTTCCCTCCCAGAGGTTCGAAAAGGAGACGGCGGCCGATCCGCTGGACATTTACAGGGCTCTCCGGGTCATCAATCCCTCGCCGTACATGTATTTTCTCCATGCCGGGAAGACGACGATCGCCGGGTCCTCTCCAGAAATTCTCGTCCGCCTGGAGGATGGAAAAGTCACGCTCCGTCCGATCGCCGGAACGCGGCCGCGCGGGAAGACGCGCGAGGAGGACGCAGCCCTCGAACGGGAACTCCTGGCCGATCCCAAGGAGCGGGCCGAGCACGTGATGCTCGTCGATTTGGGGCGGAACGACGTGGGGCGGGTAGCCGAAACCGGCAGCGTTACAGTCTCGGACTTCATGACCGTCGAGCGGTACTCCCACGTGATGCACATCGTCTCGAACGTGGAGGGGAGGCTTACGCCGGGGCGGACTGCCGCGGACGTCCTCCGGGCGACGTTCCCGGCCGGCACCGTGTCAGGCGCGCCGAAGATCCGGGCGATGGAGATCATCGAGGAACTGGAGCCGACCCGCCGGGGGTTCTACGCCGGGGCGGTCGGGTACTTCGGCTTCTCGGGGAACATGGACATGGCGATTGCGATCCGGACGGCCGTGTGCCGGGAACAACCGTCAAGGGTCGAAGGCCGAAGGCCGAAGGCCGAAAGGACAACGAGTGTCTTCGTCCAGGCCGGCGGGGGGATCGTGGCGGACTCCGATCCCGATGCCGAGTTCGCTGAGACGGAGAACAAGGCGAAAGCCGTGTTGAGGGCGCTCGAGACGGCGGAGCGGGGGCTGGGGTGAAGCGATGGAACCGCCGATGGACGCCGATAAACGCCGATTTCAGGGTTCTAGGCCGGTCAAGACCGCTGAGATGGAACCGCCGATGGACGCCGAGCGACGCCGATTAGATGGGCTGACAGAACGGATTATCGGGTGCGCCTACGTGGTAAGGAGTTCCTTGGGAAGCGGCTTCCTGGAGAAGGTCTACGAGAACGCTTTGTCTCACGAATTGAAGAAGTCCGGCCTTGCGGTCGAGCAACAGAAGGCGATCGGAGTGCGGTATGATGGAGTCGTAGTGGGAGAATACATAGCCGACCTGTTGATTGAGAACTCGGTTCTGATTGAGACGAAGGCCGTTAAGGCACTGGATGACGTGCATATGGCCCAATGCCTGAATTACCTGAAGGCGACAGGGTTGACGGTTTGTCTGCTCCTCAATTTTGGAACGTCCAAGATGCAGGTGCGACGGATTGTGAACGGGTTTTGATGGGCGGCAGGTTCCGGGGGTTGCTTGAAAGCGTGAGCATTCAGGGATCGGCGTTCATCGGCGTTCATCGGCGGTTGCCATGATCCTTCTAATTGACAACTACGACTCCTTCACCTACAACCTCGTCCAGTACCTGGGCGAGCTGGGGGCGGAGATCGAGGTCGTCCGGAACGACCAGATCACGCTGGACCAGATCGCGGAGCGGAACCCGTCGCAAATCGTGATCTCGCCGGGCCCCTGCACGCCGAAGGAGGCGGGGATATCCGTGGCGGCGATCAAGCGGTTCGCGGGCAAGATTCCGATCCTCGGCGTCTGCCTCGGCCACCAGTCGATCGGCGAGGCGTTCGGGGGAGACGTGATCCGGGCGGACCGCCTCATGCACGGGAAGACGTCGATGATCCGTCACGACGGGAAGACGATCTTCAGGGGGCTTCCGAATCCCTTCGAAGCGACGCGGTACCATTCGCTCATCGTCCGGCGGGAGACGCTTCCAGCGTGCCTTGAGATCTCCGCCGAGACGGAGGACGGCGTGATCATGGGCCTGCGGCATCGGGAATATCCGGTGGAGGGAGTGCAGTTTCATCCGGAGTCGATCCTGACGGCGGCGGGGAAGGACCTTCTTCGGAACTTCCTGAACGTGTGAAAAGCGTGGCCTACCGCCGAGGACGCAGAGGGCGCAGAGGTGGACCGTGTTCATAGGGAGGATCTCAACGCGATCACGGAAGGAATCATCGGCGCCGCAATGGACGTCCACCGAGCGCTTGGTCCCGGTCTCTTGGAATCGGCCTATGAGGCCTGCATGTTCTTCGAGCTATCGCAGACAGGGTTCAGGGTCGAACGACAACAACCGCTTCCGGTTGTTTATCGCGGGATTCAGCTTGACTGTGGTTACCGCCTGGACCTGGTTGTTGAGGACTCGGTGATTGTCGAAGTCAAGGCGGTTGACCGTCTAGCGGCGATTCACCAGGCGCAACTCCTGTCGTACCTTAAACTGTCTGGGCGCCAGGTCGGACTGCTGATAAACTTCAACGTCGGATTGCTCAAGGATGGGGTTCGTCGAGTCGTCAAGGACCTTCCGGAACCTCTGCGTTCTCCGCGTTCTCTGCGGTAGATAGGAGCTGGCGGTGCTGAAAGGGGCTATCTCGAAGCTGGTGGAGGGGCAGTCGCTCTCGGAGAGCGAGGCGTACGACGCCGTCAAGTCGATCATGGAGGGCGCGGCCACGCCCGTTCAGGTGGCCGCTTTCCTGACCGCTCTCCGGATGAAGGGCGAGACCGTGGAGGAGATTACCGGGGCCGCGCGTCTTATGCGGGAGAAGGCGCTGCGGATATACCCGAAGGCCCACGACGTCGTCGACACCTGCGGGACGGGCGGCGACCGTTCGGGGACGTTCAACATCTCGACGACGACGGCCCTCGTCGTCGCGGGCGCGGGCGTCCCCGTGGCCAAGCACGGCAACCGCTCCGTCTCGTCGGCGTGCGGGAGCGCCGACGTCCTGGAGGCCCTTGGCGTGAAGATCGATCTCAAGCCCGAGCGGGTCGAGGAATGCCTGAACGAAGCCGGAATCGCCTTTCTCTTCGCGCCTGTGTTTCACCTCTCGATGAAGCACGCCGCGCCGGTGCGGAAGGAACTGGGCATCCGCACCCTCTTCAATCTGCTGGGCCCGATCTCGAATCCCGCCGGCGCTCCGTATCAGGTGATGGGCGTCTTCGCCCACGAATGGACGGAGCCGATGGCGATGGTCCTCGGGAACCTGGGGACGCGGCGGGCCTTCGTTGTCCACGGTTCCGACGGCCTGGATGAAGTGACGATCACGGGGCCGACCCGTGTCTCGGAATGGAAGGAAGGGGCCGTCTCGACCTCCGAAGTGACGCCGGAGTCCGTGGGGATCGAGCGGGGGCGGATGGCGGACCTCAAGGGCGGGGACGCGCAGGCGAACGCCCGGATCCTCCGCGAAGTCCTCTCGGGAGGGAAGGGGCCGCGGCGCGACATCGTCCTCATGAACGCGGGCCTGGCGCTGGTCGCGGCGGGGCGGGCGGACTTCCTGGCGGACGGCGTTCGGCTTGCGGCGAAGGCGATCGATTCCAACAAGGCGCTGGAGAAACTCGACGCGCTGATCCAGTTCACGAACGCGGGCCGTGGCTAGATCGGGTTCCTCGTTCCTGGACAGGATCATGGCGGACAAGCGGGAGGAGGTGGCCCGCCGCTTGGCCCAACGGCCGCTCGCCGACCTAAGGGCGCGAATCGCGGACGTTCCGCTCCCGCGTCCGTTCGGCGCCGCGCTCGCTCGTAAGGGTGGAGATCCCATTCGGCTCATCGCGGAAGTCAAGCGCGCGTCGCCGTCGGCGGGAACGATCCGCGAGGACGTTGACCCGGCCGGCGTAGCGCGGATCTATCGGGAAGCCGGGGCGCGCGCGGTTTCGGTGCTGACTGATAAACCGCATTTTGGGGGGAGCCTGGACGACCTGCGGGCCGTCCGGGGCGCGGTCGATCTGCCGCTCCTGCGCAAGGACTTCGTGTTCGATCCGTACCAGGTTTACGAGGCCCGCGAAGCGGGCGCCGACGCGGTCCTTCTGATCGCGGCGGTCCTTTCCAGGGGGCAGATCGAGGATCTTGCCGGCGTTACGAAGGATCTGGGCCTGGACGCGCTTGTCGAGGTGCACACGCCGCGCGAGCTCGACCAGGTCCTGCTGGCGGGGGGGCTCCTCGTCGGGATCAACAACAGGGACCTTGCGACGTTCGAAACGCGGCTCCAGACCACGTTTGACCTCCTTGCGGACTGTCCGGAAGAAGCGGTGGTCGTGAGCGAGAGCGGGATCAAGACGCGGGAGGATGTCGCGCGCCTGGAAGAGGCCGGCGTGGACGCCGTTCTCGTCGGAGAGACGTTCATGCGCGCGGCGGATATTGGGGGAAAAGTAAGGGAACTGTTGGGTGAATAGGTGAATGGGTGAATGGGTGAATGGGTGAATCGGAAAGGCGCTCCTCCCCTTTGTAAGGCCCCGAGATGGTCGGGGCAGGGGAGGCTGGGTGGGGTAGAAGTCAGGCGCATCTACCTCCCCCAGCCCCCTCCTTACAAAGGAGGGGAGGGATGCGCGGCGAATCGGTGAATCGGTGAATGGGAGAGGGCTGGGGTGAGGGAATCCGAGCGCGGAGGAGACGATGGAGCAGACCAAGATCGTGCTGGACGAGAAGGAAATGCCGGCGAAGTGGTACAACATCATGGCCGACATGCCGAACAAGCCGGCCCCGCCGCTCCACCCCGGGACGAAACAGCCGGTCGGGCCGCAGGACCTCTCCGCCATCTTCCCCATGGCCCTGATCGAGCAGGAGGTCTCGGCCGAACGCTGGATCCCCATCCCGGAGGAGGTCCTCAAGATCTACGCGCTCTGGAGGCCGACGCCCCTCTACCGCGCCCGGCGCTTGGAATCGGCTCTCGGGACGCCCGCGAAGATCTATTACAAGCATGAAGGCGTGAGCCCGGCGGGGAGCCACAAGCCGAACACGGCCGTGCCGCAGGCCTATTACAACAAGCAGGCCGGCATCCGCCGGATCGCCACGGAGACGGGCGCGGGCCAGTGGGGGAGCGCCATGGCGTTCGCGGGGGGGCTCTTCGGCCTGGACGTGCTCGTCTACATGGTCAAGGTCTCGTACCACCAGAAGCCGTACCGCCGGAGCGCCATGGAGACGTGGGGTGCCAAGGTCCTCGCCTCGCCGAGCGGCGAGACGAACGCGGGCCGCAAGGTCCTCGGGGACGACCCGGAGAGCAGCGGTTCGCTGGGGATCGCGATCAGCGAGGCGGTGGAGGACGCGGCGACGCACGCCGACACGAACTACGCGCTGGGGAGCGTCCTCAACCACGTTCTTCTGCATCAGACGGTGATCGGCCTCGAGGCGCAGAAACAGTTCGAGAAGGCGGGTGACTATCCCGACGTCATCTACGGCTGCTGCGGCGGGGGATCGAACCTCGCGGGCGTTTCTTCCCCGTTCGTCCGGGACAAGATCGGCGGCAGGAAGGTCCGCGTCGTTGCCGTCGAGCCGACCTCGTGCCCGACCCTCACGAAGGGCCAGATGCGGTACGACTTCGGCGACACGGTCGGCCTCACGCCTCTTCTCATGATGTACACGCTGGGGCATGACTTCGTTCCTCCGGGGATCCACGCGGGAGGCCTGCGCTACCACGGGGACGCCCCCCTGATCTGCCAGCTCTACAAGGACGGGCTGATCGAGGCGGAGGCGCATGGCCAGCGCGCCGTGTTCGAGGCGGCCCTGACGTTCGCCCGGAGCGAGGGGATTATCCCCGCGCCTGAGAGCGCCCACGCGATCAAGGGCGTGATCGACGAGGCCCTCCGGTGCAAGGAGGCGAAGGAGAAGAAGACGATCTTCTTCAACCTCTCCGGTCATGGGATCTTCGACCTTGGGGCGTACGACGCGTACTTGAGCGGCAAGCTCGAGGACTACGCTTATCCGGAGGAGAAGATCAAGGAGGCGCTGGCGCGGTTGCCGGTCGTTTAGCAAGTGGGGCTCCGGTG
>MHEK01000067.1:0-23154 GCA_001803795.1 Nitrospirae bacterium RBG_16_64_22 | reverse complement strand
GGTTGAAGGTTGAAGGTTGAAGGGTGAAAGTCGAAGCGCCCTTGACCTTTCGGATTCGACCTTCGACTTTGGACTTTGGACGATCCTTCGGACGGTTTCTATGATTCGCGTAAAGATCTGCGGGATCACGAACGTCGAGGACGCCCTGGCCGCCTGCGAGGCCGGGGCCGATGCGATCGGTTTCGTCTTTCACGCGAAAAGCCCTCGGGCCGTCACGCCGGAGGAGGCGGCGCTCATCATCCGCCAAGTCCCTCCGTTCGTGGCGACGGTTGGCGTTTTCGTGAACGTGCCCCGGAAACGTCTTCTTGAGATCGTTCACGATACCGGGATCGATCTTGTCCAGCTCCACGGAGACGAGCCCCCTTCGGCCTGCCGGGGGCTGGGACGGCGGGTCATCAAGGCCGTGTCTCTGCGGGAAGAGGCGGACCTGGCGAGGCTTGCCGAGTACCGGGTGGACGCCTATCTTGTCGAGGGAGCGCCCCCGGGCGTGTACGGCGGTTCGGGCGAGAAGGCCGACTGGGCGCTCGCCGCGAAGGCGCGGACGTACGGGAGGGTCATTCTGGCGGGCGGGCTCGGGTCCGAGAACGTGGCCAAGGCGATCGCCGCGGTCCGGCCGTACGCCGTGGATGTGTCGAGCGGCGTGGAGTCGAAGCCGGGGAAAAAGGATCCAAAGCGCGTCGCGGCATTCATCCGGGAGGCGAAGAAGGCCGGTGAATCGGTGAATGGGTGAATCGGTGAATGGGTGAATCGGTGAATAGGTGAATAGGTGAAAACTCTCAACCATCAGCGGTCAGCGGTCAGCGGTCAGCAAACCAAGGCCAGACGCCTTCGGCTGATTGCTGAAAGCTGACCGCTGACAGCTATCAGTGAATGGGTGAATAGGTGAATCGGTGAATAGGTGAATAGGTGAATAGGTGAATAGGTGAATGGGTGCATAGGTGAATGGGTGAATCGGTGAATAGGTGAATAGGTGAAAACTCTCAACCATCAGCGGTCAGCGGTCAGCGGTCAGCAAACCAAGGCCAGACGCCTTCGGCTGATTGCTGAAAGCTGACCGCTGACAGCTATCAGTGAATGGGTGAATCGGTGAATCGGAAAAGCAGATCCTTTTTATCGCCCAAGCATCTTCCCGACGCAAGCGGCCACTTCGGGCCGTACGGGGGGCGTTTCGTGCCGGAGACGCTCGTCCCGGCCCTGATGGAGCTCGACCGGGAGTACGCGAAAGCGCGGAGGGAGAAGTCCTTCCGCCGGGAGCTCGCGTTCCTCCTCCGCGAGTTCGTCGGGCGTCCGACGCCGCTCTACTTCGCCGAGCGGCTGACCCGGGAGCTGGGGGGTCCGAAGATCTACCTCAAGAGGGAGGACCTCTGCCACACGGGCGCCCACAAGATCAACAACACGATCGGTCAGGCTCTCCTGGCGCGGCGGATGGGAAAGCGGCGGGTCATCGCCGAGACCGGGGCGGGCCAGCACGGCGTGGCGACGGCGGCCGTGGCGGCCCGGTTCGGCCTCGCGTGCGACGTCTACATGGGGACGGAGGACATGTCCCGGCAGGCGCTGAACGTCTTCCGCATGCGTCTTCTCGGCGCTCGGGTCGTCCCGGTCGATATCGGGAGCCGGACGCTCAAGGACGCGATCTCGGAGGCGATGCGCGACTGGACGGCGAACGTCCGGACCACGCACTACATTCTGGGGTCCGTCCTCGGGCCGCATCCGTATCCCATGATGGTCCGGGATTTTCAAAAGGTGATCGGGATCGAGGCCCGGCGGCAGATCCTGAAGGCGGAGGGGCGGCTTCCCGATCTGCTCGTCGCCTGCGTGGGGGGCGGATCGAACGCGATGGGGCTCTTTTTCCCGTTCCTTCGAGACCGGTCCGTGAAGATGATCGGCGTGGAGGCGGGCGGACTCGGGATCAAGACCGGGAAGCACGCCGCGCGGTTCGCCGCGGGACGGATCGGCGCGTTTCAAGGGACGATGACGGTCCTCCTCCAGGACCGCGAGGGACAGGTCAAGGTGACGCACTCCGTTTCCGCCGGGCTCGACTATTCGGCGGTCGGGCCGGAGCACGCCTACTACCGCGACGCGCGGCGGATCGAGTACACGTCCGTGACCGATTCGGACGCGCTGGAGGCGTTCCAGCTCCTGTCGCAGACCGAGGGAATCATGCCGGCGCTCGAGAGCGCCCACGCCGTCGCCCAGATTCGGAAGCTCGCGCCCAGACTGCCGAGGAAGAGCGTCGTGATCGTGAACCTGTCGGGCCGGGGGGACAAGGACGTTCAGCAGGCGGCGGAGATTCTTGAGGGAAAGAATGCAAGGTAAGAAATAAGAATTGGAAATTGGAAATTGGAAAACGAAAAAAATAATAATCTGCAACCCGGGACCCGCGTCCAATGAGCCGCATCCAGGCCGCGTTCGAACGACTCAAGAGGGAAGGAAGGCCCGCGTTTATTCCTTACGTGATGGCCGGGGATCCGGACCTTTCCACGACGCGGCAGATCGTCCTCGCGCTTGCCCGCGGAGGGGCCGATCTCGTCGAGCTGGGCGTTCCCTTTTCCGATCCCCTCGCCGACGGGCCGGTCATCCAGCGTGCCGCCGCGCGGGCCCTGGAATCGGGGACGACCATCGCGGGGATCTTCCGCCTCGTGCGAGACCTTCGCCGGGAGACTCAGGTCCCGATCGTTCTGATGACCTACTACAACCCCGTCCTTCAGCACGGCCTCGATCGAACGGTCCGTGACGCGCGGCGGTCGGGCGTGGACGGATTCATCATTCCCGACCTTACGCCGGAGGAAGCCGGACCGTGGCGGAAGACCCTCCGGGGCACGGGGATCGACTTCATCTGCCTCGCCGCGCCCACAACCCCCCCCGATCGTCTCAAGACCCTGGGCCGGGTTTCTTCCGGGTTCCTCTATTACGTGTCTCTGACCGGCGTGACGGGGGCAAGTCTCGCTGACGAATCGGAGCTGAGAAGGCAGGTCGGCCGCGTCCGTCGCGCTGTCAGCCTCCCGGTGGCCGTCGGTTTCGGGATCAAGTCGGCTCAGCAGGCGGCACAGGTCGGGGCATTCGCGGACGGTGTAATCGTCGGGAGCGCCCTTGTCTCCCGGATCGAGTCGGCCGGAAGGAATAAGGCCGCCGCCTCGGCGGGCCGGTTCGCAAGGGCGGTCTCGAGCAACCTGCGGGCGAGTCGTTGACACTGCCCGCTGTCTATGCTAGATTTTTCAACGATTTGTGCGGATTTTTCCGTGACTTAGGCTCATAGCATGGTGTTGAAAAACACTCTGCGAGGTAGTCCATGGATGGACTCCCGAATTGCGAGACTTTCTAAGTCTCGCAATTTGCAAGACTTGGACGAATTCACTTCGGCCAAGTCTTGGTTGAAAAAGCCATGGATGGACTTTTTCAACATCGTGATAGACCGCAAGGGGAACTCAACCAAATTCGATAAGATCGTCAACCGGGGGGCGTATGGGATCGGAAAGCCAGCTTTTTCAACGGTTCGGTCGGGTCGTGCCGTCGGGGACGCTCTTGTTTCACGAGAACGATCCGGGCGAGGAGATGTTCATCATCCAGGTTGGGAAGGTGAAGATCAGCAAGAAGGTCCGGAACATTGAGAAGACGCTGGTCGTATTGGGAAAGGGCGAGTTCTTCGGCGAGATGGCCATTTTGAACGACAAACCCCGTTCGGCGACGGCCGAGGTCGTCGAGGACTCCGAGATCCTCGTCATCGACCGGAAGACGTTCGAGACCATGATCCGCGGAAACGCGGAGATCGCCCTCCGGATCATCAAAAAGCTCTCGGCGCGGCTTCAAGAGGCCGACAACCAGATCGAGAACCTGATGATCCGTGACAACACGAGCCGGATCGTGGACCTCCTGGCGAAGCTGACCCGGGAGGCCGGCAAGCCCACGGGGCGCGGTGTGGAGCTCAACTACACGTTCGACGACCTGGCCGGGATGGTCGGCCTGGGCCGGGAGCAGGTGGTGAGCATCCTGGACAAGCTGGTCAAGATCCAGGTGATCGATCTGTCGGGCGGGGCGATCGTCATTTCCAACAAGGAACAGCTCGATCGGTTCATGCGGTACATGGAGATGAGGGAGATGTTCGGCGAGTTCTCGTAGGCGGTTGAGAAAGGCGTGCCTGACCGCCGGCGGTGTGCCGCGCGTGCTCCAGGGGGCATGCCCTGTCCGCCGGGTTGACTCAGTGACGACGGGATTCGGGGAGGGCTGGGAGGCCCATGAAACTTAAGGTGCTTGGATGCTACGGGACGGAGCTCCTTTCCTGCAAGATGACCGGTTTTCTCATCAACGACCGCGTGGTCCTCGACGCGGGAACGATCGAGGCGTCCCTCACGATGGCCGAGCAGATCAACATCACGAGCGTCCTGCTTTCCCATACGCACCTGGACCACACGAAGGGCGTCGTGTTCCTGGCCGACAACGTGTGCAACCTGATCCAGAGACCGGTCGACATCGTGGGGACGAACGACCTTATCCGCGGGATTCGGGACAGCCTGCTCAACAACGTCACCTGGCCTGATTTCACGGTCATTCCAACACCCGAGTCGCCGACTCTCCGCTACCGCGAGATCCCCGAAGACGCCGTTTCGGACGTGGATGGGCTCCAGGTTCGGCCGGTGCGCGTCAACCATCCGGTGCCGACGATGGGATTCATCATCCGCGACGGCCGGAGCGCGCTGGTCTACAGCGGGGACACCGGCCCGACGGAGGAGATCTGGAAACGCGTCAACGACGAGCCGTCCGTCTCCGCGATCATGATCGAGGCCTCCTTTCCCAACCGGCTCGAGTCTTTGGCCCATCTCTCGGGGCATTTGACGCCCCGCCTCCTGGCCCTCGAACTCGAGAAGGTCCGGCATACGGACGCTCCGGTCTACGTCTACCATCTGAAACCGCGCTACCTCGACGAGCTGACGGCGGAACTCCGCGCTCTCAACAATCCCCGAATCCGGTTCATGGAAGACGGCCGGGCGTACGAGATCTAGGTCCCGGCAAGCCGCCCGAATGGAAATCTCTCAGAGCGGGAAACCGTCAGCGAGCCTCAAGCGGGTCAAGATTCCCGAGGGGCTCTTCCTCTCCTGCGAGGGTTGCAAGGAGATCCTCCTCGCGAAGGACCTGGAGAAGAACCTGGGCGTCTGCCCGAAATGCGGCGCCCATCACCGGGTCTCGGCCCGGGACCGGATCGCCTTTCTCATCGATCCGGGGACGTTCAGCGAGTTCGCCGCGAATATCGCGCCCGCCGACCCCCTGGAGTTCAAGGACACCCAGGGGTACAAGGACCGTCTGGCCGGGGCGCGGCGGAAAACGGGCCTCGCGGACGCCGCGCGCGTGGGCGAGGGCCTGCTGGGCGGGCGGCCCGTGGTGATCGGGGCCCTTGAGTTCGCGTTCATGGGGGGGAGCATGGGGTCCGTGGTGGGCGAAAAAATCGCCCGGGCGGCGGAGCGCGCGGCTGTCCGGCGCGCTCCCCTGATCGTCTGCTCGGCCTCGGGGGGGGCCCGGATGCAGGAAGGGATCTTCTCGCTCATGCAGATGGCCAAGACGTCGGCGGCGGTCGCCCGGCTCCACGACGCGGGCGTTCCGTACTTCTCCGTTCTGACCGATCCGACGTTCGGCGGCGTGACGGCGTCTTTCGCGATGCTGGGGGATGTGATCCTCGCCGAGCCGCGGGCGCTCATCGGCTTCGCCGGTCCCCGCGTGATCGAGCAGACGATCAAGAAACAGCTTCCGGAGGGATTCCAGCGGGCCGAGTTTCTCCAGGAACACGGGCTGGTGGACATCGTCGTCGACAGGCGGCGGTTGAAGGAGACGTTGCGCGTGTTGATCGATCATCTGATGCCAAGAACGGTGAATAGGTGAATAGGTGAATCGGTGAATAGGTGAATAGGTGAATAGGTGAATAGGTGAATCGGTGAATAGGTGAATCGGCAAAACCGCGGCCGGCGGAGGTCTTGGTCTTTCAATTCACCGACTCACCGACTCACCGACTCACCGTTCCCTTGAGGTTCCCGTGGACGTGAAGGAAGTTCTCGCCGAGCTTTTTTCGTACACCCAGTTCGGGATCAAGCTGGGTCTCGGGCGGGTCCGCCTGCTCGTTTCCGCGCTCGGCGATCCGCAGGACCGATTCCTCTCCGTCCACGTCGCGGGCACGAACGGGAAGGGCTCGACGGCGGCCATGGCCGCTTCCATCCTCCAGGCGGCGGGTCTTCGCGTCGGCCTCTACACGTCTCCCCATCTGTGTCACTTCTCCGAGCGGATCCGGATTGACGGACGTCCAATCGGGGAGGCCGACGTCGTGCGCCATTACCTCGAGATCAAGCGGGCTTGGGCTGAGCTCGGAAAGGCGGGGGCGGAAGAGGGCGATCCGACGTTCTTCGAACTGACGACGGCGATGGCCTTCCGGCATTTCGCGGAACGCCGGGTCGACGCGGCCGTGATCGAAACCGGGCTGGGCGGGCGGCTCGACGCGACGAACGTTCTCCGACCGGTTGTCTCCGTCCTGACGACCATCTCCCACGATCACGAGGCGCATCTCGGCGGATCGCTCGCGGCGATCGCCTGCGAGAAAGCCGGGATCATCAAGCAAGGCGTCCCGGTCGTCGCGGGAGCGCTCGTCTCCGAGGCCGAGGCCGTTGTGGAACAGACCGCCCGGGAGATGGGCTCTCCCATCATCCGCTTCGGCAGGGAGTTCCGCGCCGAACCGGTTGAGCTGACGGCGGCCGGCGGAACGTTCGATTGGAAGCGGGAGGACGCGTCTTTCTCCGGACTGACCGTCCCGCTCGCGGGCGTCCACCAGGTCTGGAACGCGGCCGTGGCGGTCGCGGCGGCGACGGAGGCCGCGCGCGCGTCGGGCGGGGCGTTCGAGATCGGGGAGAAGGCTGTTCGCGAGGGTCTCCGCCGAGTCTCCTGGCCCGGCCGGTTCGAGGTTCTCTCGTCCGTGCCGATGGTCATCCTCGACGGGGCGCATAACCCGGAAGGGATGTGCGCGCTCGTCGATTCGCTCTCTTTGCTGCCTCCCTCGAAGCGGCGGACGCTCGTCTTCGGCGCCTTGGCCGACAAGAACGCGGGCCGGATGCTGGCGGCGGCGGGGCCGGTGTTTGACCGAATTGTCCTCGTGAGACCCGACTCCGAGCGGGCGGCCGACCCGCTGGACCTGGCGGACCTGGTGCCTGACGGTCCCGAAACGATCGTTCGGCGCGGCATCGACCGAGCGCTGGCGGAGATTCTCGACGGAGCGGGGCCGCGGGACCGGATCGTCGTGACCGGGTCTCTCTACCTTGTCGGAGAAGCGCGCACCTATTTTCGGACGGCCGGAGCGCCGACCCTCCCGGTCCAGTGATGCGGGGAATTGGGTCCGGCGGACTGGCCCTGGCGGCAACGGCGATCCTTCTATTTTCGTCCGTTTCCCACGGCCAGGACAAGGGGCCCGAGACGCCTCCCGCGGCTCCGTCCGCTCCGCCACGAAAGGGGGGAACGGGTTCGCCGCCGCCGGTCCAGGCTAGGACCGATCTCCTCATCCACGATCGCGGTCCGGATACGTATCAACTCACGGGCGGAATCGAGATCCAGCGCGGGGCGCAGTTCCTCTGGGGGGACGAGGCATTCGTCGACCGGGGCGAAGGGTCGGCGTTCATCCGGGGAAACGTCCGGGGAAAGGAAGGAGACGACACGATGAGCGGCTCGCGGCTCGATGTCGATCTCGACTCGGGCCTGGGAACCCTCTACGACGGGCGGCTCTTCTTCAAGAAGGACAATCATCACCTCGAGGGGCGCGAGATCGAGAAGACGGCGGAGCACGAGTTCACGATCGCCGAGGGATCGTTCACGACGTGCGACGCGGACGTCCCCGCCTGGCGGATACGCGCCCGGGAGTTCGAGATCGTCGAAGACGACTACGTCGCCGCCCGAAGCGCATGGTTCCACGTGAAGGACGTTCCGGTCCTTTACACCCCCTACTTCTGGGCGCCGATCAACAAGGAGCGGAGGACGGGCTTCCTGTTCCCCCGGCTGGGGTACAGCGAGACGGAAGGGGCCATGATCCGTCTTCCGTTCTACTGGGTGATCGCCGAGAACGCGGACGCGACGTTCACGCCCGATCTCCGTTCGAAGCGCGGCGGAGGGGGGTCCGCGGAGGTCCGCTACGTCCTCTCAAAGGACGCGAGCGGCGAGTTCTTTTCGCATTACCTCAGGGACATCACAACCGACCGGGACAGGATGGAGACGCGGTTCCGCCACTACCACGTTTTCGGCGGGGGGTACACGGCCAGGGCCAACGTGAACTATCTGTCGGACCAGGGGTACTACCGGGACCTCTCGGAAACGGTCGAACAGCGCACTCAGACCTACGTCGATTCGAACATCGGAGTGACGAAAAGCTGGGGGGGGACGACGCTCTCCGTTCTGAACCAGTATTCCCAGGACCTGACCAATCCCCAGGCGACGGCCGTTCAGCGCCTTCCGGAGGTCTCCTTGAACGTCTCCCCGTACCGGCTCTTCGATCTGCCGGCGTTCCTCGGTCTTTCCGGGCAGGCGACGAATTTCTGGCGGAAGGAAGGGGTCACGGGCCAGCGGCTCGACCTCTATCCGCAACTCTCCGGAACGCTGAATCTCGCCCGCGCGTTCCTGATCACGCCGCGCGCCGGCTTTCGAGGGACGCTCTATTCGACGGACGCGAAGGGGGAGAGCGGAGAGCACCGGGAGATCTACGACGCGGGAATCAGCTTCTCCACGAAACTGGCGCGGATCTACGACCTGGTGCCCGAACCGGCCGGCGGACAGATCGTATCGGCGGAGGCGAAAGGCGCGCCGGCCCCCGAACCTGTAATCGACAAGCTCCGCCACGGGATCGAGCCGGAGATTTCCTACCGTTACGCTCCAAACGTCGATCAGTCGAACCTCCCCCAGTTCGACGGAATCGACACGATCGGCCGGCAGAATGCGGTCTCTTACAGCCTGACGAACAGGATGACGCTCCGGGAGAGGACGGGCGAAGCCGTGCGGAAATGGGACCTTCTTCTCTTCCGGCTCTCACAACAGTACGATCTCAACGAGGCCGCCCGGGATCAGGACCTCGATACCCAGGCCAGGCGACCTCTCTCCGATCTTCGGGCCGACCTGGTGTTCAGGACGCCGAGACGCTTGACCGTGAGCGCGGACGCCGGGTACTCCCTCTACGAAGGCGCCCTGACGACGGTCAACGGCGACGTCCGCTGGCAGGGGGACGGCTGGCACGCGGCGGTCGGGGAGCGGTTCACGCGGGACTCGACGACATTTGTGACGGCCGAGACGGGCTTCAAGCTCTGGGAGGCATGGGACGTGCTAGGGAAAGCCTTTTATGACGCCAAGGCGAACGTACTGAGGGAGGGAACGGTCAAGATCAAGTACACCCAGCAGTGCTGGGCCGTGACGGCCTTGTACCAGCACCTTCCCGGGAACAGCCTGTTCTTCATTACGCTGGATTTGAAAGGGCTGGGGTCGTATAAGATCTGAAACGGGGAATCGGTGAAACGGTGAATGGGTGAATCGTAGATGAAAGGACTCATACTCAGCGGCGGCAAGGGGACGCGTCTTCGGCCGATCACGTTCACGAGCGCCAAACAGCTCGTTCCCGTGGCGAACAAGCCGGTGCTGTTCTACGGGATCGAAGCGCTTCGGGACGCCGGGATCGTGGACATCGGGATCGTCGTGGGAGAGACGCGCGAGGAGATCCGGTCTGCCGTCGGGGACGGGAGCCGCTGGGGGGTGCGGGTGACGTATATTCCGCAGGAAGCCCCCTTGGGCCTCGCCCACGCCGTGCTCATCTCGGAAGAATTCCTGGGGAGCGACAGTTTCGTGATGTATCTCGGGGACAACCTCGTCCTGGGCGGCATCCGGGACCTGGTGCGGGAGTTCGAGAGGGACCGCCCGAACGCCCAGATCCTTCTGGCCGAGGTCTCGGACCCGACGCAGTTCGGCGTGGCGGAGATCGACGGCGGCCGGGTCGTCCGGCTCGTCGAGAAGCCGCGGGAGCCGCGGAGCAATCTCGCTCTGGTGGGAGTCTACATGTTCGATTCGCACATCTTCGAAGCGGTGAAGGCGATTCGTCCGTCCGCCCGCGGGGAGCTGGAAATCACCGACTCGATCCAGTACCTTGTGGACCGGGGCCGCGCGGTCTACCCCCACATGGTCAAGGGATGGTGGAAGGACACGGGAAGGCTCGAAGACCTCCTTGAAGCGAACCGGATGGTCCTCGATTCATTCGAGACCCGGATCGCCGGAGAGGTGGACGCCCGGTCCCGCGTGACGTTCAAGGTGGTCGTCGAGGAAGGGGCGCGGGTAACGGGGAGCACGATCCTTGGGCCGGCCGTGATCGGAGCTGGAAGCGAGATCGTCGATTCGTATATCGGGCCGTTCACGTCGATCGCGTCCAACGTGACCGTCCGTCACAGCGAGGTCGAGCACTCGATCCTCCTCGACGGGAGCCGCATCCTCGACATCCCGCACCGGATCGCTGACTCCCTCATCGGCAGGAACGTGGAGGTGGCCCGGTCGCCCCTCCGGCCGCGGGCCGTCCGGTTGATGCTGGGTGACTCGAGCCAGGCGGGGATTTTATGAATGGGTGAATGGGTGAATGGGTGAATCGGTGAATCGGTGAATCGGTGAATGGGTGAATGGGTGAATGGGTGAATCGGGAGCCGAGATGAAGAGACTGATCGAGGGCGTCAGGATCAAGAAGCTCAAGGTCATCCCGGACGAGCGGGGGCGGCTGATGGAAATGCTCCGGTCGGACGACGACCTGTTCATCAAGTTCGGCCAGGTCTACATGACGACGGCCTATCCGGGCGTCGTGAAGGCGTGGCACTTCCACAAGAAGCAGACCGATCATTTCGTCTGCGTGCGGGGGATGATGAAAGTCGTCCTGTACGATTCCCGGGAGGGTTCGCCCACGCGCGGCGAGGTAAACGAGTTCTTCATGGGCGACCACAATCCGATCCTCCTCCAGATCCCGAACCTCGTCTACCACGGTTTCAAGTGCGTCGGGACGGAGGAGGCGATCGTGATCAACTGTCCGACGGAGGTTTACGTCTACAACGAGCCAGACGAGTTCCGGATCGACCCGCACAAGAACGACATCCCGTACGACTGGAACCGGAAGGATGGATGAATGAATGAACGGTGAATGGGTGAATCGGTGAATCGGTGAATGGGTGAATAGGTGAATAGGTGAATAGGGCATGAAGATACTCGTTACCGGCGGATGCGGGTTTATCGGGTCGAACTACGTGCGGTACGTTCTGCGCGAGCGCCCGGAGGACTCCGTGATCAACCTGGACGCCATGACGTACGCCGGGAACCGGGAGAACCTGGCGGACGTGGAGACGGACCACCGGTACCGCTTCGTCCAGGGCGACATCGCGGACCCCGAGGCGGTCCGGCCGCTTTTCGAGGATGTGGACGCAGTGGTCAATTTCGCCGCCGAGTCGCACGTCGATCGGAGCATCCTGGGGCCGGCCATATTCGTCCGGACCAACGTTTCCGGAACGCAGATCCTCCTGGACGCGGCCCGGAAGATGGGCGTCCGGCGGTTCGTCCAAGTCTCGACCGACGAGGTCTACGGCTCTTTGGGGCCGACCGGTCTTTTCACGGAGGAGACGCCGCTCGCGCCCAATTCCCCCTACTCGGCGAGCAAGGCCGCGGCCGATTTCCTCGTTCGCGCTTACCACCACACCTACGGGTTCCCGGGCATCGTCACGCGGTGCTCGAACAACTACGGTCCGTACCAGTTTCCCGAGAAGCTGATCCCTCTCTTCGTGCTCCGGGCGATGAACGATCAGCCGGTCCCCGTTTACGGCGACGGCCTGAACGTCCGCGACTGGATCTACGTGGATGACCACTGCGCGGCCGTGGACCTTGTCCTCAGGAAGGGGGAGCCCGGGGGCGTCTACAATATCGGCGCGAACTCCGAGCGGACCAACCTGGACGTGACGCGGACGGTCCTTCGGCGCCTGGGGAAGCCGGAGTCGCTGATCCAGTTCGTTCCCGACCGGCCGGGGCACGACCGCCGGTACGCGATCGATTCGTCGCGGATCGAGCGGGACCTGGGATGGAGACCCCGCGTCGGCTTCGAGGAGGGGATCGAACGGACGATCGAGTGGTACGGGCGGAACCGGGCGTGGCTTTCGAACCTGGCGTCCCGCGGGGTCGGCGAGCCGGTGAGATGGTAACGGGAAGACGGTGAATCGGTGAATAGGTGAATAGGTGAATAGGTGAATAGGTGAATAGGAAGAGCACCCTTTTCTTGGCGGGGTTAGCGTGCGCGTCCTTGTGACCGGGGCGAACGGGATGCTCGGGCGGGACCTGGTTCCGGTCCTCGCGGCCGCGGGGCACGAGACGGCCGGGGCGACTCGGGCCGCGTTCGACGTCACCGATCGGGACGAAACGCTTCGGGCGATCGGAGAGGCGGCCCCTGACCTGGTCGTCCATGCGGCGGCCTACACGCGGGTCGACGATGCGGAGCGCGAGCCGGAGAAGGCATTTGCCGTGAACCACGGCGGGACGCGGAACGTCGCCGACGCGTGCGGCATGCGCGGGGCGAGGCTCTTGTATGTGAGTACGGACTACGTCTTCGACGGAACGGTCCGGACTCCGTACCGGGAAGCCGATCCGACGAACCCCCTCTCCGTCTACGCGCGTTCGAAGCGGATGGGAGAACGGGAGGTTGAGAGGCTTGGAAACGACGGTCTCATCGTCCGGACCTCGTGGCTCTACGGTCCGCACGGTCCGAATTTCGTCGAGGCAATCCTTCGGCAGGCCAGGGAGAGGGGACGGCTCACGGTCGTCAACGACCAGGAAGGGGCCCCGACGTACACGGCGGACTTGGCGGAGGCGATCGTCGTTCTCCTGGACCACGGGGCCGGCGGGAAGGTACACTTCTCCGGCGCCGGATCGTGCACCTGGTTCGAGTTCGCCCGGGAAATTGTCTCCCAGGCGGGCATGTCCCGCCTGGGCGGGATCGAGGTCCTGCCGGTCACGAGCGAGTCCCGGGGCCGGCCCGCGCCGCGCCCGGCCTATTCGGTCTTGTGCCTGGACCGGTACGTCTCCCTGACGGCCCGGCGTCCGCCCGAATGGAAAGAGGCGCTGGGGCGCTATCTCGAACGGCGCGGTTGCGCGGCCTTGAAGCCGGATAATCGACACAAGGAGGTCGGCATTTCATGAATATCTGCGTTGTGGGAACGGGGTACGTGGGTCTCGTGACCGGGACGTGCTTCTCGGAGTTTGGGCTGAAGGTCACGTGCGTCGATAACGACGAGGCGAAGATCGCGAGCCTGCAGAACGGCCGGGTGCCGTTCTTCGAGCCGGGGCTGGAAGAGATGGTCCGCAAGAACATGCGGGAGGGGCGCCTCTCGTTCACGACCGACCTGTCGCGGGCCGTCGACAAGGCCCTCGTCATCCTCATCGCGGTCGGGACGCCTCCCCGGGACGACGGGTCGGCCGATCTCTCCTACGTCGAAGAGGTCGCCCGGGCCATCGGGACGCACATGAACGGGTACAAGGTCGTGGTGACGAAGAGCACGGTTCCCGTCGGAACGGGAGAGCGGATCCGCGAGATCATCCTGTCGACCCGGAACGGCGCGTTCGATTTCGACGTCGTCTCCAATCCCGAGTTCCTGCGGGAGGGATCGGCGATCGAGGACTTCATGCGGCCGGACCGCGTCGTGATCGGGGCCTCGTCGCCCCAGGCGATCGCGATCATGAAGGACCTCTACGCCCCCCTGTACCTGATCGAAACGCCGTTCATCGTCACGAACGTCGAATCGGCCGAGATGATCAAGTACGCGTCGAACGCGTTCCTGGCGGCCAAGGTCTCCTTCATCAACGAGATCGCCAACATCTGCGAGCGGGTCGGCGCGGACGTCAACGTCGTCGCGAAGGGGATGGGGCATGACGGCCGGATCGGTTCCAAGTTCCTCCACGCAGGCCCGGGGTACGGCGGGTCCTGTTTCCCGAAGGACACGCGGGCCATCACCCAGATCGCCCGCCTGCACGGGTACGAGTTCGAGGTGGTCGACGCCGTGATCCGGGTCAACGAGAGCCAGAAGAGGCGCATGGTCGAGAAGGTCCGGGCTGCGCTGGGAGAATTGCGCGGCCGGACGATCGGCGTCCTGGGGCTCTCCTTCAAACCGAACACGGATGACCTCCGGGAATCTCCCGCGACGTGGATCGTCCAGGAGCTGATCGGCGAGGGCGCATTGTGCCGCCTGTTCGACCCGGCGGCGCTGGAAGGCGCGCGCTCCCTATTCCCCTCGGCGGAGTTCTGCGAGGACGCGTACGACGCCGCCCGGGGGGCCGACGCGCTCCTCCTCCTGACGGAGTGGAACCAGTTCCGGAACCTCGATTTCGACCGCCTGGGAGGGCTTCTCAAGGCGAAGCGGCTGATCGACCTCCGGAACGTTTACGACCCCCGGAAGATGGCCGAGATCGGGTTCGAATACGTGGGCGTGGGACGGGGCCTGGAAGGCGCGGGCAAGGCCGAGGCCGCCCCGTCCGGTCCGGCATCCGAGAGGAGGAAGTCGTAATGCGGGTCTTGATCACGGGCGTCGCCGGTTTCATCGGATCGCACCTGGCCGACCGGTTCCTCGCGGACGGTCACGAGGTAGTCGGCATGGACAACTTCATCACGGGCGATGTGGCCAACATTGCCCACATCCGGAACCCGCGCTTCTCGTTCGTCCAGTATGACGTGACGAACTACATCTACGTGGAAGGGCCGCTCGACGCGATCCTTCACTTTGCCAGTCCGGCCTCGCCTATCGATTACCTCGAATTTCCGATCCCGACGCTCAAAGTGGGCTCGCTGGGGACGCACAAGGCTCTCGGTCTGGCCAAGGCCAAGGGGGCTGTCTTCCTCCTCGCGTCCACGTCCGAGGTCTACGGCGATCCGCTCGTCCATCCCCAGACGGAGGACTACTGGGGGAACGTGAACCCGATCGGCCCGCGCGGCGTCTACGACGAAGCCAAGAGGTTCGCCGAGGCGCTGACGATGGCTTACCACCGTTCCCACGGCGTTCCGACCCGGATCGTCCGCATCTTCAACACCTACGGGCCGCGGATGCGCGTGCGGGACGGCCGCGCCGTGCCCAACTTCATTGCCCAGGCGCTTCGGAACGAGGAAGTGACGGTCTACGGGGACGGTTCACAAACCCGCTCGTTCTGCTACGTTACCGACCTCGTCGACGGGATCGCGCGTCTTCTCGCCTCCGACTCGATCTCTCCCGTCAACATCGGGAACCCTTCCGAGATGAGCGTCCTTTCGATGGCCGAGACGATCATCCGGGCGACGGGGAGCCGGAGCCGGGTGGTCTTCCGGCCTCTTCCCATGGACGATCCCAAGGTGCGCCAGCCCGACATATCCAAGGCCCGCTCGGTCCTGGGATGGGAGCCCCGCGTGGGGCTGGAAGAAGGCCTCAAGGAGACGATCGGGTATTTCCGCGCCAAGTTGGGCATTCCCGCGGCCCGCTAGGTGGGCCGCGCGGGGAATGTGATAGAGTTAGCAAAAGGCAAGAAAAGCTGTCAGCATTCAGCGGTCAGCGGAGAAACAGTCCATACACTAGTATCCGAACCCATTGATTACGGAACATCCTCCGCGGATGTGTAGGTTGGGTTAGGCGCGGTTTTTTGCGCCGTAACCCAACAAAACCATCTTGGCGAATATTCGGTTTGTTGGGTTACGCGATAAAGCCGCTAACCCAACCTACATGACCGCGGGTAAGCCCCAAACAAAATGTTTCGTTATTTACGATTTGCAATACTAGTCGAAGCCGTTGGCTGAAAGCTGAAAGCTGAACGCTGACGGCGATTCAACATCCGGAGAAGGGCGAACGCAAAGCATGAAGATCCTTGTGACGGGCGGCGCGGGGTTCATCGGATCGCACTTGGCCGAGGCCTTTCTGGCGGACGGACACGAGGCGGCCGTTCTCGACAATCTTTCGTCCGGCCGAAGGGAGAACGTTCCGAAGGGAGCCCGCTTTTACCACGCGGACATCCGCGACGCCGGCGTGAAGGAGGTCTTCGAGGAGTTCCGACCGGATGTTCTGTGTCACCACGCCGCTCAGATCGACGTTCGCCGGTCGGTCGCCGATCCTGCATTCGACGCCGACGTGAACGTCGTCGGCACGCTGAGGCTCCTCGAGCTCTGCCGCCTCTTCGGCGCGCGGCGCGTCCTCTTCGCCTCGACGGGAGGGGCCATCTACGGTGAGCAGGAGACGTTCCCCGCGCCGGAGACCCATCCGACGCGCCCCGTCTCTCCGTACGGAGCGGCCAAGCTTTCCGTCGAGGTCTACCTCCACTACTACGGCATCGAACATGGTTTTCACACGACGGCGCTCCGGTACGCGAACGTGTACGGACCCCGCCAGGACCCCCACGGCGAGGCCGGCGTCGTCGCGATCTTCGCTGAGCGCCTCCTTCGGAGCGAGACGGCCGTCATCAACGGAGACGGGACGCAGACGCGCGACTACGTCTACGTGGGTGACGTTGTCCAGGCCAACCGGACCGCCTTGACCCGCGGCCTTCGGGGGGCGTACAACGTCGGTACCGGCGTGGAGACTTCCGTGCGGGAGTTGTTCGACCGCTTGAACGCGTTGACGGGCGGCCGCGCCGGGCCGCGACACGGTCCGGCCAAGCCCGGCGAGCAGAAGCGCTCCTGCCTCGATGCCGGGCGGCTGGCGGAAGCCGGATGGCGGCCGTCGGTTTCCTTGGAGAAGGGGCTCGCGGAGACGGTAAAATGGTTCTCGTCGCAAAGAACCGGGGTTATGGAATAAGGATGAGGGGGTAAGGGAAGTCATGTAGGTTGGGTTAGCGGTTTTATCGCGTAACCCAACAAACCGAATATTCGCCAAGATGGTTTTGTTGGGTTACGGCGCAAAAACCGCGCCTAACCCAACCTACACATCTGGACCCGTTGGAAATTTGAAATTGGAAATTTCAAATTGTAAAGTGGCGGTCAAATCCTTTTCTTTCCACTTTGCGATTTCCAATTTCCAATTTGAAACTTACAAAGGATGAGGGGGTAGGGGAGGAAAATGGAGCCATCGCGTCCAGCGCCCAAGAAGGGCGTGCGGCACCGGATGATCGGGCAGATGCTCGTGGAGGGAGGATTGCTCACCCAGGAGCAGCTCACGCGCGCCCTCGACGAACAAAAGCGCCGGGGAGGGCGTCTGGGCGGCGTCCTGAAGGCCATGGGAATGGTCGACGAGTTGACGATGATCGAGTTCCTGGGGCGCCAGCTCGGGATTCCGCATGTCGATCTTTCCAAGGCGACGATCGATCCGGACGTCGTCACGCTCATCCCGGAGGCCCTGGCCCGCCGTACGCGCGCCGTCCCCATCAACCGGGACGGAAAGGACCTCATCGTGGCGATGGTGGACCCGTTGAACGTGTTCGCCATCGACGACATCCGCCGGACGACGAGTCTGGAAATCGTTCCGGTCGTTGCCACGGAGCGCGAGATCATGAAGGCGATCGACCGCCACTACACGGTGCGGGAGTCGATGGAAGAGATCGTCCGCGGGATCGACGCGGAGCAGGCCGCGGCGGCCGAGGAAGAAGGGCCGCTCTCCCTCGAGGCGATGGCGGACGAGACGCCGGTCGTTAAGCTGGTCAACATGGTCATCACGCAGGCCGACCGCGACCGGGCGAGCGACGTCCACATCGAGCCTGACCAGAACGTGATCCGGATCCGCTACCGGATCGACGGCCTCCTCCGGGACGTCATGGAATCGCCGAAGCACCTCCACGCGGGCCTCTCCTCGCGGCTCAAGATCATGGCCAGCATGGACATCGCCGAGAAGCGGGTGCCGCAGGACGGGCGGTTCGAGATCGGCGTGGGCGGAAAGGCGTACGACGTCCGGATGTCCACGCTCCCGACCCTCTTCGGGGAGAAGATTGTCCTTCGCCTTCTCGAAAAGGGGACCCGCATGGCGGACCTGGCCGAGCTGGGGCTCGATGCCGACCTGCTGGCGGTCTACGAGAAGCTCGTCCTCCGCCCCCACGGGTTCATCCTCGTGACCGGTCCGACGGGCAGCGGGAAGACGACGACGATCTACGCCTCCATCGCCCGGATCAACTCAGCCGAGAAGAACATCATCACGATCGAAGACCCGATCGAATACCAGCTCGCGCGCGTCAACCAGGTCCCGCTGAACCCCAAGGCGGGCGTGACATTCGCGTCGGGGCTCAGGGCGATCGTCCGCCAGGACCCGGACGTGATCATGGTCGGGGAGATCCGGGACAGCGAGACGGCGACGATCGCGATCCACGCGGCGCTCACGGGCCACCTTGTCTTCTCGACCCTGCACACGAACGACGCCGCAGGGGCGGTGGCCCGCCTCGTCGACATGGGCGTGGAGCCGTTCCTGATCGCCTCGTCGCTCCTCGGCGTCGCGGGCCAACGCCTGGCCCGCCGTCTCTGCGTCAAGTGCCGGGCTTCCTACGAGGCCTCGCCGGACCTCCTGAAGGAGCTTGGACTCGAAGGCGTTCCCGGGCCGGTCCTGTTCTACCGGGCTGTCGGCTGTCCGGCGTGCCGGCAGGCCGGATATCTGGGGCGGGTCGGGATTTTCGAGATGATGACGATGAGCGAGACGCTCCGGCGCATGGTCGTGGCCAAGGAGACAAGCAGCCGGCTCCGCGCCCAGGCGATCCGCGAGGGGATGAGGTCGCTTCGGGAGGACGGCCTGCGCAAGGCCGCGGCCGGCCTCACGTCGGTGGAGGAGATCCTCCGCGTGACGACGGACGTGGAGGAATGAAGAGAGGCGCCCAGGGTCCAATGTCGAAGGTCGAAGGTCGAGAGTCCAAGGCCCAAGGTCAAGAGGCGGCGGCGATTCTTCGTCGGCCGGCCGCGGACCGCTGAGAGCCGAGATGCCGACGTTTCACTACCGGGCGCGATCGCAGGACGGGGAACCCGTGACGGGCGCCATGGAAACGAGCGGGCCGGAGGCGGTGGCGGACCATCTGGCCGGCCTCGGTTATGTTCCGATCTCGATCGAGGAGAAGAAGGAAGGGGCGCTGTCGGGCGATCTTTTGGAGACGTTCCGGCGGATCACGCCTCAGGACCGGATCATCTTCTCCCGCCAGCTCGCCACGCTCATCAACGCGGGGATTCCCCTGACCACGGCGCTCGATACGTGCGCGTCCCAGTCGGAGAACCCGAAGATCCGCGAGATCCTGATCCAGGTGCGGAAGGACATCGAGGGAGGGAGCTCGTTCTCGGCGGCCATGGCCCGCCATCCCAAGGCGTTCGACAACCTTTACGTGGGCATGATCCGGGCCGGGGAGGAGGGCGGCGTCCTCGACGAGATCCTGGAGCGGCTGGCGGCGCTGGCCGAGCACGAGGCCGAGACGCGCGCCCGCGTCAAGGCGGCCGTCCGTTACCCGATCATCGTCGTCGTCGCGATCTGCATCGCCTTCGCCATCCTCGTCACGCTCGTCATTCCCCAGTTCGCGAAGCTCTACGCCGGCCACAAGGTCGCTCTTCCCTTTCCGACGCGCGTCCTCATCGGGATCAATTACGTCGTCCAGAACTACTGGTTCCTGATCCTGGGGGGGCTCGGCGCCGCGGCGCTCGGGCTCCGCGCGTTCGTCAAGACGGGGCCGGGCCGGGAGGCGCTCGACCGCTTCAAGCTCACGATGCCGATCTTCGGCAGACTGATCCTGAAGGTCCTCCTCTCCCGGTTCGCCCGGATCTTCGCCACGCTCAACCGGAGCGGGCTTCCGATCCTTCAAACGCTAGAGATCGTCGGAGGGACGATCGGGAACGTGATCGTCACCCGGGCCGTGGAGTCCGTCCGCGACAGCGCCCGCGAGGGTCGCGGCCTGTCCGGGCCGATGAAAACGTCGGGCCTCTTTCCTCCGCTCGTCACGCACATGGTGGCCGTGGGGGAGGACACGGGAAACCTCGACGAAATGCTGACGAGGGTCTCCGATTACTACGATCGGGAAGTCGAGTACGCGATCCGCAATCTCTCGACGATGATCGAGCCGATCCTCCTCCTCTTCATCGGCGGGATGGTCCTGTTCCTGGCGCTCGGCATCTTCCTCCCGATGTGGGACATGATGTCCGTCTTCAAGGGCGGGGCGCGGTGAGCGCCGCGCGTCCGGGTCGGCGGTGGTGAATCTCGGCCGCCTGATTTCCTACCTCTTTACGACGCGGATACAGCTCAGCCTCTACATCTTCATCCCGGCCTTCCTCGTCCTCTTTGCCGTCGGGCCGGCCCTGGTCGTCTACGCGGCGTGGGCGGAAGTCGCCGCGCGCCTGGCGGGACCCCAGTCCCACCCGGAGTCGCTCGGCCGCGTCGGATCGCTCCCCCTCTTCGTCGCCGTCTCGGGAGCGGCCGCTCTTCTCGTCGGGCTTCTGCTGGCCGCCTCCATCATCCGCCCGATCCGCGCTCTGCTGTCGCGCGGGGAGCGGATTCCCGTGGAGCCTGGCGAGGCGCCTTCGCTCCTCTCGGACGACGGCCTTCTGGGGAAGGATTTCAAGGTCGTGGCCCGCTCGTTCGGGCAGTACACGAACATCCTCGAGAGCATGACGGGCGGCGTGATGACCGTGAACGGCCGGGGGATCGTCACGACGTTCAATCCGTCGGCGGAGCGGATCTTGTCCTGCCGGGCGCAAGACGCCGTCGGGAGACCGGTCGAGGAGGTTTGCCGCGCCTGTTTCCGCGCGCCCGATTTCGCCCGGAGGATCCGGGAGACGCTCGAAGGGGGCCGCGCCGCGACGTCCGACGAGGCGGCGGTCGAGCTCTCCGACGGGAGGATCGTATCGCTCGGGTTCACGACGTCCCTCCTCCGGGGCGGGCGGGGGGAACCCGTGGGCGTCGTCGTCAACTTCCGCGACTTGGGGCGGATCGCGGCCATGCACCGGCAGATCCAGCGGACTCAGCGGCTTGCGAGTCTCGGCTGCCTGGCGGCCGGCGTGGCGCACGAGGTGCGGAACCCCCTGGGAGGGATGAAAGGTTTCGCCCAGCTCCTGGTCGAGGATTTCGGGGCGGAGGACCCCCGGCGGCGATACGCCCAGACGATTGTCGACGAGACGGAGCGCCTCAACCGGGTCGTGGAACAGCTTCTCTTGTTCGCCCAGCCGCATCCTCCTCCTCCGGAGCCCGTCGACGTCAACGCCGTCTTGCGGCAGGTTGTCCTGCTCACGGAACGGGGGCAGGCCTCTTCGTCCCCCCCGATCGAGACTCATCTGAAACAGGATCTTCCGCCCCTCATGGGGAGCGGCGAGCAGATGCTCCAGGCGTTCCTGAACCTCGTTCGCAACGCTCTGGACGCCGTCATCGGCGGCGGGGCGGTCCGTCTCAGGACATACGACGACGCCGCCGCGAACGGGCCGTGGGTGGTCGTCGAGGTTGCAAACACCGGCCGGCTTCCGGAGATCGACCCGGAGCGCCTCTTCGATCCCTTCTATTCCACGAAGCCCGGCGGGACGGGGCTCGGCCTCACGATCACGCACCAGATCGTCACGGCCCACGGCGGATCGATCGAGGTCCGGACGACCGGGGACGAGACGGTCTTCACCGTCCGCCTTCCGCTGATCGCCCCCGGCGACCTGGAGGCGCGGGTGTGACGGCGGAAGGGCGCGGTTCCATCCTGATCGTCGAAGATGACACGGGGATGCGTCTGTTCCTCGGAGAGGCGCTGAGGAAGGAGGGGTACGCCCTGCGCGAGGCCGAGACCGGCGCCGCCGCGCTCGAGATGATCTCGGCGGAACAACCCGACCTGGTCCTGCTCGACATCCGTCTTCCCGACGCGGATGGGCTCGACCTTCTCAGGCGGATCCGGTCCGCCGCCCCCGAGACGCTGGTCGTCGTGATGACGGCCTACGGCTCCAGGCAGATGGCTCATCGGGCCGTGGAGGAGGGGGCCTACGACTACTTCGAGAAGCCGGTCGACCTGGCCGATCTCCGGGTCGTCGTCCGGCGGGCAATCGAGCGCTCCCGCCTGGCGCGGGAGGTCCGGGACCTCAGGGAGCAGGCCGCGTCGAACCCGATCCCGGGGATGATCGGCCGGAGCGCGGGAATGCTCAAGATGGCTTCCCTGATCCGGCTGGTGGCGGCGCACGACATCCCCGTGCTCATCGAGGGCGAGTCGGGGACCGGGAAGGAGCTGGTCGCGCGGAAGATCCACGAGATCTCCCCGCGGAACGGCCGCCCATTCGTGGCCGTCAACTGCGCGGCGATCCCGGAGACGCTCCTGGAGGCTGAGCTGTTCGGGTACGAGCGCGGCGCGTTCACGGGGGCCGTCCGGCCGCACGAGGGAAGATTCGAGCAGGCGGAGGGGGGGACGCTCTTCCTGGACGAGATCGGGGACATGTCGGCCGCGATGCAAGCGAAGCTCCTCCGGACGCTCCAGGAGAAGACTGTCGAGCGGATCGGGTCGAAGGCGTCCAAGAAAGTCGATTTCCGTCTCGTCGCGGCCACCAATCAGGACCTTGCGGCGAGCGTCCGGACGGGCCGGTTCCGCGAGGACCTCTACTACCGGATCAACACGATCGTCCTTCGGCTCCCGCCGCTTCGCGAACGCGGCGACGATCTCCGCCTGCTGGCCGACCGGTACGTCGAAATCTACGGCGCCAAGTACGGGAAAGAGGGTCTCAGGCTCGCGAACGACGCGTACGGCGTCCTCAGGAGCCATTCGTGGCCGGGGAACGTTCGGGAGCTGGAGAACGTCCTCCAGCGCGCTGTCCTCTTCGCCCATGGACGGGACGTGGGGCCGGAGCATGTGGCCCTGGCGCTGTCCGCGTCCGAAGGGCCGGAGAGAGGGCCGGAGAGAGGAGAAGACCGGCCGGACGAGGAAAAGAGCCTTCTCGAGAACGTAGGCGAGATCGCCGGGTCCGCCGAGAAGGAGATGATCGTCGAGGCGCTCACCAAGTCGCGCTGGCGGCGGCAGGCGGCGGCCGACCTCCTCGGCATCACCCGCCGGACGCTCCTCAATAAGATGAAGAAGTATGGCCTCTCGTGATCTTGGCCGATTTGTCGGGTTCGCCGCCGTTCCCCTGATCGGGTTCCTCCTGGCGTCCTCCCCTGCTCACGCCGCGGACGATCTCTACGCCAAGGCGCGGGCGCGGATGGTCGAGCAGGACATCAAGAAGCGGGGCATCGCGGACGCGCG
>MHEK01000066.1 GCA_001803795.1 Nitrospirae bacterium RBG_16_64_22 | reverse complement strand
TGGATGCCTCCAGGCCTCCGAGGGAGGCGGACAAGCCGGTCCTCCGGCTGGACGTTTACAACGGGCGGGTACTGGCTCAGCGAGAGGTCAGGACGGAAGCATCGGACGGGCTCCAGCGTACCGTCTCGCTTGATTTTTTCAACGACCGGCCCGACCGCCCGCTTGAGTTCCGCGCGGCGGTTCTCCGTTCGGCCCATGTCTCGGTAGAGCGGGTAGACATTGAGCCGCGGCCGGGGCCGTCGATCGCGGCGTACGCAGCGGACATCCAAGTCGAGCGAGGCCGGGTTCTGGCCCGGCAAGGCCGCTTCGGCGATGCCCTCACGGCTCTAAAAGAGGCTGCTCCTCCAGCGGGGGGGGACTCGGAGTGGATATTGGCGCTCGCCCGCGGCTACGAGGCCGCCGGGAAGAAACTCGAAGCCGCCGCGCACTATGTGAAACTCCTCGATCGAATTCCTTATCACGGAGAGGCGATCTCCAAGATCGAGAGACTCGGTTTTCCGGGCGTTCCAGCGGCGGCACGGGACGGTATTCTTCGCCGCAAGGAGGAGATAACGCCCCAGCATAAGGCGGAAGCAGTATTCGGCGGGCGGCTGCAGTTCCTGGGGTGGACGGTTTCCCCCTCCAGCGCCCGGCCTGGAGAGGATATCAAGGTCACCTACTATTGGAAATGTCTGGAACCGCTTACGCGAGACACGGACGCTTTTGTTCATTTCGAATCTTCTGGCGGCGGGTTCCAGGACGATCATAGGCCGGGGCGTGACCGTTCCGGGACCGGGGCCTGGGTTAAGGGAGAGGTCGTCCGGTACGATCGAGTCGTCCGTGTTCCTCCCGGGGCGGCTGCGGGACGCTACGCGGTTTACCTGGGTCTCTGGAATCCCCGTGAAGGAGGAGCAAGAGAGCCGGTCTCGGGGACGACACTTCCGGTTCGCGACCGGGCAGTCCATGCCGGATTTCTGGAGGTCGTCCCTCCGGGGTCATGAAGATACGGTCGTCTCGCACCAGAGAAATCGCGCTTGTCGCGGCCGTCATGCTCGTTGCGGGGCTCGCCTTCACGTATCCTCTGGCCAGACACTTCTCCACCGACATTCTCTACACGCATCACCCCATCGAAGGGTACGAGCGGGTCCCGCTTGAGCAGGGGGACCACCTGCATCTCTTCTATCACCTGTGGCTTTTCAAGGACAGCGTTCTGAGCGGCCGATCTTTCTTCGTCGATCCGTATCAGTTTCAGTATGGTAGTCACAAGGAGTTTCTCTTCCAGATATCCCTTCTTCCCGTCGTGTTCGCCGTTCTTTCGATCGCGGGGGACGTGGCGGCGTACAACATGCTCACCATTCTCTCGTTTGTCTTTAGCGGGCTTTCGGCCTACCTGTTGTTCCGGCTGGACACCGCGGACCGGTGGGCCGCCTTTCTGGGATGCCTCGTTGTCGCTCTTTTCCCTTATCGCGTGGCTCAGTTGGCCGGCCACGCCAACGGGTTTCTCTTCTTCCTGATCCCCCTCTATCTCTACCTGTTCGAGCGATCCGTCCGTGGAGAACGTTGGTTGGCCTACGGTCTTGCGGCGGGCGTCACCTTCTTCCTGACGGGGACAATGGAGTTCCATCTTGTCTACTACCTTACGCTTCTCATGGGGCTTTACCTCCCGTTCCGTTTTGTCCAGCCTTTGTCCTCGTGGCTGGTTCCGAACCCTGGCGCGGGCGCAACCGCGCCGCCGGCAGCAGGCGCGGCCGACGCGGTTGTTTTTGCGGCAGGTGCGAGCGCGGCCATGGCGGTCTTTGGCGGGCTCAGATCCACGATGGCCGCTGTAAGTCTCGAGAACTGGTTTCTGGCTTCCGTCCTGGGAGGCCTTGTCCTGTGGGGATTCTGGCGTCTCGCGGTCCGGGCGGTTCTTCCTCATTCGTCGTTCGATCCGGGTCGCTTCATCTGGCGGTCGGCGCTCCCATTTGCTCCCCTGACAATCCTGTCGCTGTATCCGGCGGGGCAGTGGGCGGGACTGCCGGCGTGGGGACGCAATCTCGGCATCGCGGCTGGGGTGGGCGCGGCGGGGCTTCTGATTTTTTCGGTTGCGGGGCTCTTCCGGACCTTCCGGCTTCGGGAAGGCTGGAAGGCGAACGCGTTGGCGCGATTGCGGCCCTTTGGCCTTCAGGTCCTGTTCTACGGAGCGACATTCGGGTTTCTCATCGGCATCAAGAAGTGGGTATTTGGGCCTTCGGTTGCGGGGGGCGGCCGGAGCATGGCCGAGGTGAGGCTCTTCTCGCCGCGTTTGGGCGACCTGTTTGCGGCCAGCCACGAGAACGCGGAAAGGTTTGTCTATGTCGGCGTTGTTGCGCTCCTCATCGCCTGCTTGGGCCTCTTTCTGTGGCGGAACCGTGAAAGCGAAGAACGGCGCGGCCGCGTCTTGTTTTTCGCGGTTGTGTTCGCCCTGGCGGTTGTGCTGGCCGTTGGTCCGCATCTGGACGCGTTTCCTCTCTATCACGGGCTGTTCAAGACATTGCCCTTCTTCAATTACCCGCGGGTTGCGGGCCGGTACATTCTGTTGGCGTCTCTGGCCCTGGGGTTCATGGCTGCCTTTGGGGCTGAGGTTCTGCGCGCGCGGCTTGCCAAACGATGGTCAAGAAGCGTCCTGGCCGTCGGGGCGGCACTCTTGATCGTCGCGGACTACGCCCCCAGAAACGCCATGGGGATTACAGCGCTCCCGGATCGCAGTGCGGTGTACGACCGGCTGGCCCGCGAAATGAGTCCTGCGGATGTTGTGCTCGAGCTTCCCATTTGGCCAGGCGTAACGGCTTGGTCGTCGATCTACCAGTACACCGTGACTAGGTACCGCTACCGGATGGTGAACGGTTATTCGCCGGCCACATCGAGGGAATACGTCGAGAAGGTTTTCAAGCCTTTGTACCCCATGGACTTTGGGGAAGTGCGGGAGACGCAGTACGAGTTCATGCGGAGAAACGGCATCCGGTTCGTCGTCATGCACGAAGAGGCGTTTCCGGAGAAGATCTCTCCGTTTCCTCCCTCCCTCACGAACGCGCGCCTTGCTCGCTCCCCCTATCTCGAGTTTCTGACGTCGGACGGCAACGCGTCGCTCTACCGCGTGAGAGACGAGAAGCCGTCGATTCAGCAGGAATTCAAGGAGACCTCTCCGGTGGCGAAGCTGTACGAAGCCGAGCGCCTCCCCCGGAAGGTTGGAAGAGTCATCGAAGATCCAAGGGCGTCCGGGGGCAGAGCGATCCAGGCCGTAAGCGGCGATCCGGAGGGATTTCTCACGTTCGGACCGGAACAGGTCTATCCAACCGGAGAGTACAGGGTCCGTTTCCTTGTCCGGGGGGCCGCCGGGGGGAAACCAGGGCCGGTCGGGAAGGTGGAGGTCGCGACCGATCAGGGAAACAAGATTCTCGCGCAACGGGACATCGATGTCGGCAGGAATGGGAGCGGGTATGATCCGATCGAGCTCCGGGTTCGCGTGGATGGACCCACACCCCTTGAGTTCAGGACGCACTACGCCGGGACTGGAGAAGTCCGAATCGACGCGGTCATCGTGAGTTTCGCGGACGTTCCCGACAGACCGTGGAGGTTCGAGGCCGAGGACCTCCTGAGGCAGACGGGAAGGGTTATCTCCGATGCGGGGGCCCGCGGGGGAAAGGCCGTCCAAGCGATTTCCGAGATCAGCCCGCCGATCTACGTGATGTACGGACCGTACTGGTTTGTTCCGGCAGGCCGCTACAAAGCGCGTTTCCGGCTCAGGTGGGAGGGGGTATCTGGGTCCGGGAAAGCCGCGACCTTGGAGGTTGCCACAGATTTTGGTAGAAAAGTACTCGGTGAGTCTGTAGTATATCCCCTTGATCTCACGAAGAAATCAGGCTTTCAGGACGTGAACGTTCCGTTCGATCTCGGGGATGCAACCGCGATTGATCTCCGCGTAAAGTACCATGGTTCGGGGTCGCTCTGGGTAGATTCGGTCGAGATCGTGCCGCGGGAGATGCCGGGGTCGTGACGATGGACGGCGGGAACGGGCGCGGCCTGAGCTCTCGGCGGGTATCGTCGCCCGAAGCCTACGCGGAGTACGAACAGGCGCTCGCGTGCGAGACCGTCGTTCCAATGCTCGGGCGCTGGGGCATCACGATCGCGGGAGCCGCCATCCTGGACGCGGGATGCGGGATGGGGGGCGTGACGGTTGCCCTTGCGGCCCGCGGGGCCCGGGTTTTGGGTCTTGAAATTGACGCCGAGAGAGTGGAGGCCGCCCGGCGATTTGCCGAGAAGTCAGGCGTGTCCGCCCAATATGTCTGCGCGGACGCGACCATCGGCACGAGCCTGGATGATCATCGAGATTTCGACGGGATCGTTCTGCGTGACGTTGTGGAGCATGTTGCCGACTCCGGCGGCATGCTTTGCCGGTTCCGGCGAAGCATCCGCGGGAACGGATGGATGTTCGTTTCCTTTCCCCCGTACTACTCTCCTTACGGGGGACACCAGCACCATCCACAGTCGCGGACAAAGTACGTCCCATGGGTTCAGGTTCTTCCGGGCCGGTTGTACGAGCGCTGGCTTCCCGATATTCCCGAGTACCGAGCTGAGGTTCGCTCGCTCAATCGGATGACGATCAGCCGGTTTGAGAGGGAAGTCCGGGAGAGCGGCTGGAAGGTCCGGGAACGCGAGCACTACCTGATTCGGCCTTCCCTCGGGTTCAAGCACGGTCTTCCGGTTGTCCGCGCGGGTCTGCTTGGCCGCGTTCCAGGGCTGCGAGAGCTCGTCGTGACGGGGTCATATTACTTGCTGGTTCCGGAATAGGGTGCGGGGAGAAGGATGCCGTCGCCGATCGGCCATACGCTGGCGAGCTGGTTTCTTGCATCGATCGCCGAGCGGAAAATCCACCCGCGGGACGGGGCCATGTTCTGGGCCGCCGCCATGATCGCGGGGAACTTGCCCGACGTGGATCTCCTGCCGGCAGTCGTACTGGGCCTCGAGGCGGTCGCCCCATTTCACCAGGGGATCACCCACTCGATCGGGTTCGCCGCCGTGACGGGGTTCTCTTTTGGTTTCTTCTTCAGAAAGCGGGGAATCCCCCTTTCGTTCGGGTGGTTCTTCTTTGCTGCCTTGGTATACGCCCATGTCCTGCTTGACAGCCTCGGCGACGACACGTTCCCCCCGATCGGCGTCATGCTCTTCTGGCCATTTTCCAGCGAACGGTTCCTCTCCCCCGTCAGCGTGTTCCCGGGCGTCAAGAAGGGATCATTGACGGATCTTTGGGACCCGCATAACCTTGTCGAGTTCGGGCTGGAGGCGGGCATCTTTCTCCCGTTGATCGGCGCTCTATGGCTCTGGAAGAGGGCGCGCCTGAAGGGCGTGTCCCGCGCGAAGCTGGGAGGCCCGGCATGAAGGCTTCGGCACGGGCCCATTACAGTTACTCGTTGTACGCCCGGCGGGACGTGGCGCGGCAGTTCGATACGGACCGCTTCGGCGGTCCCATCGGCGCCATGGTCGCCGAGCGCCAAGAGGCTGTTCTCTTGCGGATGCTGGGGATGGGGATCGCCGGGAGAACGTTTCTCGATGTTGGGGCGGGCACGGGCCGCACCTCGCTCGCGCTCGCCCGCGAGGGGGGGATTGTCACGGCGTCCGACGCTTCTCCGGCCATGATGGACGTCGCGCGAGAGAAAGCCGCCTCGCTTGGTTTGGCCCTTTCGTTCGAGACCGCCGACGCGCAGGCCCTTCCTTTTTCCTCCCGTTCGTTCGACACGGTCGTCTGCTTCCGCGTGCTCATGCATGTGCCCGACTGGAGGAAGGCCCTCAGCGAGATTTGCCGCGCGGCCCGGCGGCGCGTGATTCTGGATGTTCCGCCGCGGTCGAGCCTGGCCGCCTTGGCGTCTCTCATGCGCCGCGCAACGGAACGGCTCGGGTTGAGGGACGTTCAGGCATACAGGACGTTCCGGCTTTCGAGGCTCACCGAAGAACTTGGCGCAGAGGGATTCCGTGTGCTGGAAGTTCACCGGGAATTCGTCGTTCCGCTCGCTGTACACCGCCTGATCGGAAGCCGCCGTTTCTCCGAGGGGGTGGAGGGCGTCCTGGCCCGGTTGGGCCTCGCCCGACGGTTCGGCGCTCCGGCAACGATCCTATGCGAACGGCAAGCCGAGGGGAGCGATCGGTGAGGATTCTGATGATCGCTCCTCAGCCCTTTTTTCAGCCCCGGGGGACGCCGTTCAGCGTTCTCGCCCGCATTCGGGCGCTGACAGATCTCGGTCACGAGGTCGACCTCATCACATACCCTCTGGGAGAGGACGTGCGGATTCCAGGTCTGCGGATCTATCGGGCCGCGCGTATTCCGTTCCTGCGCTCCATTCCTATCGGGCCGTCCTGGATCAAGTTTCCCCTCGACGTCCTCGTTCTGGCGGCTTCGGTTCGGCGCCTGATGGGGAGCCGCTACGACGTGGTTCACACGCACGAAGAGGCGGGCGGTATCGGGGCTCTTCTGCGCCGGCTTTTCTCCTTTCGTCACGTGTACGATATGCATTCGAGCCTTCCCGAACAGCTCAGGAACTACGGATGGACCCGGTTGGAGCTTGCGATTTCCCTGATGCGGCGGTTCGAGCGCTGGGTTGTCAAACGGTCCGACGTGGTTATCGCCGTCTGTCCGGAACTCGTCAAACGCGTCAACGATCTCTCGCCGGACAAGAGGGTACTCCTCATTGAGAACCAACCCGTCGCGGCGGAATGCCAACCGTCTGCGGAAGACGTGGGCCGCCTGAGGGAGTCGCTTGGCCTCGACGGAAAGCTGGCGGCGGTCTACACCGGAACGTTCGAGGTGAATCAAGGGTTGGACCTGTTGATCGAAGGGATCCCCTGGATTATCGGCCGCCGGCCGGACGTCGTGTTCGTTCTGGTCGGGGGAGATCCGGACCAGCAGGCCCGTTATCGCTCCATGGCCGACCGGGCGGGCGTGGGGGAGAACGTTCGGATCGTTGGGAGGCGGCCTCCCGAAGAGATGCCCTTGTACCTGGCCCTCGCGGACATTCTTCTGTCTCCGCGGACGACCGGCACGAACACGCCCCTCAAGATCTACTCGTATTTATGGGCCGGAAAGGCGATCGTCGCGACGGACCTCGAGACTCATCGACAGGTGTTGGACGAGACCGTGGCGGTGATGGCCGCGCCCACCCGGGAAGGACTGGCTCGCGCCATCCTCGATGTCGTCGAGAACGCGGATAAACGTCTCTCGCTCGGGGCAAGGGCGGCCCGGTTCGCCCAGGAGCGTTATTCATACGCGGTTTATCGGGACAGGGTCGCGGAAGCGTATACTTGATGCCGAGCGAAGCGTTGCGGCCGCCGGATAAGATTCTTGTCACAGGCGGGACCGGATTCATCGGCCGGCATCTTTGCCGGTGGCTGACGGAGAATGGATATCCCGTTCGGGTCCTCTCCCGGCGGTCCGCGACGATGGGGCGGGTCGATGGTGGCGTCGAGGTCGTTCCGGGCGATGTCGGCGACCTTGAGTCGGTTCTTCGCGCGATGGAGGGGGTCCAGGGGGTCTTTCACCTCGCCAGTCTCCTGGGAGCCGCGCCAGTGGACCGTGGCCGCTTTCTGGAAGTCAACGCCCGCGGGACGGAAAACGTCCTGACCGCGGCGCGGCGGGCGTCCGTGCGGCGGTTCATCCATGTGAGCAGTGTGGGTGTTCTGGGGTCGATCCAGGGTCCGCCGGCGGGCGAGGACGCGCCGTACCATCCGGAGGATACCTACGAGCTTTCCAAACAGCAAGGCGAGGAAATCGCCCGGCGTTTCGCGGCGGAGGGGGATCCGGTCGTCATCGTCCGCCCGACCTGGGTCTACGGCCCGGGCGACCGCCGGACGCTCAAACTGATGCGGGCGATCCAGAAGAGGTATTTTTTCTTCGTGGGCGATGGAAGGACGCGACAGCATCCGATCTTCGTCGAGGATCTGGTAGAAGGGATGGGCCGGTGCTTGACCGCCGCCCTGAGGGCCGGAGAGATTCTAACGCTGGGAGGCGCGCAGATCGTGCCGATTCGTGAGCTATGCGAGATTATCGCCGACTCTATGGGGGTCCGCCTCCGCCGGGTTCATGTTCCCCGCCAACCCCTGCGGCTGGCCGCAGGTCTTCTGGAAGGCGCATTCCGGTTCTTCGGATCGGAAGCGCCCTTGACAAGGGCCAAGGTGGATTTCTTCTTTAAGCACCGCGCGTACGATGTATCCAGAGCCGCGCGGTTGATCGGCTTCGCGGCGCGGGTGCCGCTGGAGGAGGGGATTCCGCGGACGGTGGCCTGGTATCGCGCCGCCGGGGACCTCGCGTAGGATAGCATGGTGGGTACGCCCGGACATCTTCTTCATCTCGCCCGGATGTATTGGCGCTACGCTGTCGTCCGGAGCGCGCGCGTTCCCTATTCCCCGGTCCGTCTCTGGGTCGAGTTGACGAATGCGTGCAACTTCAAGTGCGTCATGTGCCCGACGAGCCTTCCGTCGGCTCCGAAACCGGGGATGATGGACCCCGATCTGTTCCGGAAGATCGTGGACGAGGCATCTGCTTTTGCGTACGACGTGGCTTTGCACCATCGGGGCGAGTCGACCCTCCATCCGGAGTTTGCCCCACTGCTCGCGTATGCCGCGCGGAAAGGTATTCGGACGAAACTGCACACCAACGGGGCAACGATCGATGCCGAGAAGGCGGAGGCGATCGTCCGTTCGGGCCTCGATTACCTGTCCTTTTCGTTCGACGGCTTCGAGAAGGAGGCGTACGAGAAGATCCGGGTCCGGGGTTCGTTCGAGAAAACTCTCGGAAACATCGTGGAGTTCCTCCGTATCAAGAAGTCGCTGGGCGGCCCGAAGCCGTACACCGTCATCGAAGTCATCGATTTCCCGACGATGAGGAACGCCGATTCGGACGCCCGGAGGCTGTTCGTCGAGCGGTTCAAAGATCTCCCGCTAGACGAGATCAGGATTAAGGCCCCCCACAACTGGGCCGGGAGCTACGACGCGAGCGAGGGACCCTCGAAACGCCGCTTCGTTCCCTGCACGTTTCCGTGGTTCGCTCTGGTGATCTTCTGGGACGGCACGGCCGTGACCTGTCCGCAGGACTTCTTCGGGGCCTATCCCCTGGGGAACGTCCGGGAGGCGTCGATCATGGAGATTTGGCGCGGGAACGCTCTCCGCCGGCTCAGGGAAGACATGCTGGCCCGGCGTGTGGACCGCTACCCGGCGTGTTCCGCGTGCGACGTGATCTACCGCCCGACTTTCGCGGGCATCCCGACTCCCAACCTGAGGCGGTTCCTGACCGACCAGATCCTGGGATACGGACGGAGGCGCCGGGGGCTTGGGGTCGGGAGAAACCGCGGGCTCCGGATTGTGGAGGAGGGATGAGAAGAATTCTTGGACCGGGTCGAATTGTTTCGGTGGTTCTGCTCTGGAGCGTGCTGGCCGGTTGCGGTCGATCCAGCCCCGCCGCGCCCGAAGTCGTCAGAACCGATGAAGAGATTCTGCATGAGTTGTTCTACGCATTTGCCGAGGAGATCCGGCAGAAGAGTCTTGCCTTCTCGAACTGGGACAAGACGAGCGGCGGATATTTTCAAGAATACGATGAACTCAAAGCCGACTACTCGGACTTCGAAGAGATACGCGTTCTTCTTTATGAGGATTACTACAAAAGGGTCGATGGAGACTTCGGCCGGTTGGATATAGTGAGCGAGTTCCAGGCCCGGGAGTACGGCCGGTCGACGTTCGGGAGTTCCGGAAAGGGGAGGTGGCGCTTGGACTACAGGAAGAAGGATGGCGGGTGGCTGATCACGGACAGTTCCTTCTTCGGCCTATGACCCAGAATCGCCCAGAGTATCCCAAGAGCCGAGCCGAGGCCTTTCACAACCTTGTCGCCCAGGGGGAAGGCCAGCCGGGTGGGATGGTGGAGAAGTACAAGGCGTTTGTGATCGGGAGCTCTGGACTCGGCTTCCTCGTCTTGTACGAGTTTCTGACGGCGGTCGGAGGACTTCCAGGGGCGCTTGGGTTCGCGGCGCGAAAGGTCTGCTACCGGCCGTTGCTCGGCCGTCAGGGGAGGGGCGTCATCATAGGCCGGAACGTGACGCTCAGGCACCCAAAGAAGATATTTCTCGGTACGAACGTCATTATCGATGACAACGTCGTTCTGGACGCGAAGGGCTCGGCGAATCAGGGCATTGTTCTGGAAGACAATGTTCTGGTCAGCAGGAACTGCATCATCAGCTGCAAGGAAGGAGACATCCTGATTCGACAGGCGGCGAAGCTTGGGATCGGCTGTCTGATACATTCGGAGAGCCGAGTGGAGGTCGGGGCCGACGTGTTGGTGGCGGCCTTCGCCTACCTTCTCGCCGGAGGAAATCATCGAATCGATCGGCTGGATTTGCCGATAATAGCCCAGGAGTCGTACCTTAGAGGCGGTGTCACGATAGGGGACGGAGCATGGCTTGGAGCCCGCGTGACCGTGCTGGATGGCGTTTCGGTCGGGAAGGGCGCTGTGATCGGCGCGGGGGCGGTTGTGCGGGAATCGGTCCCGGAGTTCGCGATCGCGGCTGGAGTTCCCGCCAGGATCATACGAACGCGCGGGAAGGAACCGGGCCCGTGAGCCGGGGGCTCGCCCTGGCACTCAAGGCGGCTGTCAGCGGGTCGCTGATCCTGTATCTCTTTTCGCGCGTCGATCTCGTCTCGGTGCGGGAGGCCGCGTGCCGGGCGCATCCCGAATGGATTGCGCTGGCGATCTGTCTCCATGTTGTAGGCCTCGGCTTGAGCGCTTATCGGTGGAGGTCGCTCCTCTCCATTTTCCACCAGGGATATAGATACGGCTACCTGGTTCGATCGCTCCTGAGCGGTCTCTTCTTCAACCAGTTTCTTCCTTCGACTATCGGGGGAGACGCTCTTCGCGCGTACCAGACTCCTTCCCGCAAGGGTGAACGCATACCGGCCGTGGGAGTGGTCTTTGTCGAGAGGTCGATCGGTCTGATCGTCCTCCTGGTCGTCGGAAGCATTGCGGCCCTGATTGTGGAGAACCCTGTTTCGAATGTCCTGCGGTATCCATTCCTGATCCTTGCGTTTGGGTTCCTCGCAGTGGTCTGGGGCGTGACCCGGTTTCCAATCGGGGAACGAGAGGAACGGGAATCGGGAGGTATCGGTCCCTTGAGAGACAAGGTCCGGCGGTTTATTGACGCCGTTAGGGCCTACCGCGGGCAAGGCCGAGTCATCGGCCGGGCGATGGTCGCAACCATCCTCCTGCAAGTAAACGTGATTCTGTGCTGGGGCGTTCTGGCACGGGCCCTTGAGATAAACGTGTCTCCTGAAAGCTTCTTCCTCGTGATTCCGGCTTTGGCGCTCGTCCTGCTCCTTCCTGTTTCGATCAACGGGATCGGCCTTCGCGAGAACGGACTCCTGGCCCTTCTCGTACCTCTTGGCGTTGGAGCGCCGGAGGTTGTGGCGATCGCATGGGTGGACTATGCGATCCAACTCGGCTGGGGAGCGGTCGGGGGCGTCGTGTACGTGTTTCATCGACGGACGGCCGGATTGGAGGGGGCGCGAACGTGATCCACGGAAGAACCTTCCGAATGCTTGTATCCGTCGTTCTCGTCGGGTTCGTAGGGATGGCTGGCTTGGGGTGTTCCCGCTCGTCCCCCGTTGAAACGACGGCCGAAGAGGATCCGTTCGCTCGGCGAGTGGTCTCGGCTGTGCTGGGATGCGCGGCGGTCAATGTCGAAACCGATCTTCAGGAGATTGTCGGGCCGCCTGGGTACACCGTCAATCGCCGGGTGCCGGCCGTTTCCCCGAGCACGGATCCCAAGTCGAACCCAGACTACTACACTGGATTCGTATCCCTCGGGTATGGGGGCGAGATCATCATTGAGATGGGAACAGAGCTTCGGGATGGTCCGGGGGCCGATCTCAGGATCTACCAGGCTGTTGCGGATGAACCGATCGAGGTATTTGTCGCCGCTTCACCGGGGGGGCCGTGGAAGAGCCTTGGGATCAAATACTGCCCGGAGTCGTGCGATTTTGACCTGTCGGCCTCAGGTCTCGCTTCGGCACGGTACGTCCGGATCGTGGACAAGGACTACGACTACAACTGTACCCGGCTTGGTGATAACTGCCAGTGCTACTATACGGCCGGGGCGGACATCGATGCGGTTGAAGCTCTCAACGGCTATGATTCCTGAGGAAGACACTGTCCGGCCGGCAACGCGCCCAGCGGCAGAGGGCGCGAGCGTGAGTAAAGATAACATTCCATGGCAGATCCAGCTTTTCAGAAAATCGCTCAAGAAAAGGATCAAGTGGGGGATCCTGGAAGGGCTGTTGCCTTCAAACCTGAACGGGCGGATCCGGTGTCTCGATCTCGGGTGCGCGAAAGGGACGTTCAGCTACCTTCTCAAGGCCCGGGGAGGAGCGTGGGTCAGCGCCGACCTCGATATTCCAAATCTTGAGGCCGCAAAGGCGCTCGTCGGTCCGAGCGTCTGCCGTTTGGATTACCGGGCGTTTCCTTTTGCCGATCAATCGATCGATATGATCGTTTCGCTCGACTTCCTGGAGCACGTTCAGGAGGACGACCGTTGCCTTGGGGAGTTCCGGCGGGTCCTGAAGCCGGGAGGGACATTGGTTCTTTCGACTCCCGCGACGGGAAAAATGTACCTGGCGAACCGGCTCCGGCGCCTGGCGGGTCTTGCCCTGGAGGACTACGGACATGTGCGCGAGGGTTACACGCTCTACGATCTCGCCGGGCGGCTCCGAGCCTTGGGGTTCGTCGTATCCCACGAGTCCACGTATTCGCGGTTCTTTACCGAGGTCCTGGAGACGGCGATGAACGCATACTACGTTCGGAAAGCCCGCCGACGCGAATCCTCTCGGCCGCGTGACGGGGGGATTTCACCCGGATCGGAGGCGGATTTCAAGGCGATGGGCGGGATGATGAAGCTTTATTCGATCGTTTACCCTATTCTTTGGGGGATATCCCGCCTCGATTCCCTTCTCG
>MHEK01000065.1:14003-14109 GCA_001803795.1 Nitrospirae bacterium RBG_16_64_22 | reverse complement strand
GGAGAAGGCGATCACGCGCGTCCGCCGGATGAACTCTGTGGCGCGGCTGACGGGCCTGCCGTCGAGGAGAACGCGCCGGCTCTCGGCCGTCAGGTGGACGGAGAGC
>MHEK01000065.1:0-13977 GCA_001803795.1 Nitrospirae bacterium RBG_16_64_22 | reverse complement strand
GGCTCCATGCGCTTCGGCGCCGGGCGTCGACCAGCGGATCAATTGCTCGAGGCGGTGGGTGCGGAAGGAGCGGAGGTTGCCCAGGAGGTAAACCGCTTCGAGAAAATTGGTCTTGCCCTGGCCGTTGTCGCCAAGCAGGAGGCAGAGGCCGGGCGCGAGCGGGACCTCGGTGCGCGCGTAGTTCCGAAACTGGATCAATTGAACGGATTCGAAGTGCATGTAAGGGTCAGACCCGCATCGGCATGACGACGCACTGGTACCCCGACACCCCGGACGGCGTGATGAGGCACGGAGACAGCGCGTCGATGAATGAAAGGCGGACGGTGTCCTGATCGATCGCGGCCAGAATGTCGAGGATGTACCGCGCGTTGAAGCCGATGGTCACCTCCTGCGAAGGAGGCGGAATCGGCAGGGACTCCGTCGCCTCTCCCAGGTCCGGGTTGTCCGTGGAGAGCGTGACGCCGGCGGACCCGAGGGAAATGCGGACGGCGTTCGTCTTCTCGCGGGCGAGGATCGAGACCCGGCGCATGGCCGCCTGGAGGAGGATGCGGTCGCAGTCGATGGACACGCTGGTGCTGGCCGGAATGACCTGTTGGTAGTGTGGATAGGCCCCCTCGATCAGCCGCGCCGTGAGGGTTGTGCCGTCCTGGCGGAAGGAGAGGTGGTTGCGGGAGAATCCAAGGGTGACCTCCTCCGGGCCGTCGTCGAGGATCTTGCGGATCTCCGCCATGGCTTTGCGCGGAACGACGATCTTACGTTCCCCGTTCAGCGGGGCGGCGCCGGATTCGCAGGCGCGGGAACTCTCGGCCAGACGATGGCCGTCGGTCCCCACCAGGAAGAGAGAAACGGCCGCGCCCTCGGCGCCGGGCGAGGCGTGAACGAGGATGCCGTTCAGGACCTGGCGGGGGTCGTTTTCGGCCGCGGAGAAGAGCGTCTTGCGGACCATGTCGGCCAGGACCGTGCGGGGAAGGGTCAGCGTCCATTCGTCGGACGTGATGGGCAAAGAAGGAAAATCCTCCTTCGGCAGGCCGACGAGAGAGAATGTGGCCGAGCCGGCGCGGATCTGCAGGTGATGGGCATCGCGGGCCTCGAGGAGGACGCTCGCGTCCGAGAGCTCGCGGATGATCTCGTAGAGCTTCTTGGCCGACACGCTGACACCGCCGGGGCTCTCGATCTCGGCGGGGAGAACGGAGCGGATAGCGATCTCGAGGTCCGTGGCGAAGAAGACAATCTCGTCACGGCCGGCTTCAAGGAGCATGTGCGAGAGGATCGGCATTGTGCTTTTCCGCTCGACGACCCCCTGGAGACGCTGGAGGGCTCGGAGGAGTTCATCGCGGGAGATCGTACATTTCATGGACGGGGGCTCCTTTCCCAATGGTCAGGCCAGGATGAGCCTGCGCAGGGTTTCGATGTCGCGCGCGAGGGCGACGTCGCTGGACGAGCGGGCCTCCACCTGCCGGCAGGCGTGCAGGACGGTCGTATGGTCCTTGCCGCCGAATTGGCGGGCGATCTCCGGCAGAGACATCTTCGTCAGATCACGGCAGAGAAACATGGCGACCTGCCGGGGTTGAACGACGGCCTTGGTGCGGCGGCGCGAGCGCATGTCGATCAGCTTTGTGTGGAAGTGGTCGGAGACCGCCTTCTGGATGAGATCGACGGTGAGGACTTTTTCGCGGGGCTGAATGATGTCCCGGAGCGCTTCGCGCGCGAAGTCGACGCTGAGCTTCCGGCCGAGCAGGGACGCGTGGGCGCCGAGGTGTATGAGGGCGCTCTCGAGATCGCGAATATTGGAGCGGATATGGGTGGCGAGGAAGATGGCGACATCTTCGGGGAGTGACAGCCCGCCCGCGTCCGCCTTGTTTTTGAGGATGGCGACCTTCGTTTCGAGGTCCGGAACCTGGATGTCGGCGATCAGCCCCCATCCAAAGCGCGAGCTCATGCGTTCCTGAATGCCGGGTATCTCTTTGGGAGCGCGATCGCTGGAAAGAATAATCTGGCGGTGAGCCTGGTAAAGCGTATTGAAGGTATGAAAGAACTCCTCCTCGGTGGCCTGCTTGCCGGTGATGAACTGGATGTCGTCGATCAGAAGCGCGTGGATCGTTCGGTAGCGGTTCCGGAAGTCTTGCATCTTGTCAAACCGGATGGAGGCGATGACCTCGTTCGTGAACTGCTCGGACGAGAGGTAGAGGACCCGGCTGTTTGGGTGATGATCGAGGATGCTGTGGGCGATGGCATTCATGAGGTGCGTCTTGCCCAGACCGGAGCCGCCGTAGAGAAACAGGGGATTGTACGCGCGGCCGGGGGTTTCGACGACGGCCCGGGCGGCGGCATGGGCGAACTGGTTACAGGACCCGACGATGAAGTTGGAAAACGTGTACCGGGGAGTGAGGCCGCTGGAGTCGGTTCGTGGAGATCCGATCGGTGTGGAGGGAGCGGGAGCAGGAACGGGAGAGGGGGAAGCGGGCGGAGGCGCGCTTGGGGCGTCCGTTGTGGCGGCGAGGCGAATGAGAAGGGTGGCCGGTTTTGGGTCGACAAGCCCTTCGGTTGCATCGAGAATTGTGCGGGAATAACGTTCTTCGATCCAATCCTGGTGGAAGCGGCTCGGCACTTCGATTGTGACCCGTTCACCGGTCACCTCGACAAGGCGACTGGGTCGGAGCCAGAGCTCAACCGCTTGGCGCCCAACCTTCTCCTCGAGTTGTTCGAGAGTTCGATTCCAAATATCAGACAGATGCATATGGGCCGACAGTTCCGGTTGAGGAGCGGGCCCTACCGGTTTCCTTTGGGCGCTGTGTCGAGGGTGAGTTGTCAACAGCTTTACCCACAACTGTTAATAACCACAAAAACACCACAAAAACAATAGTTTATATATATTTCCTTGAGGTTTACATAATCAACCTCACGGGGTCGCTCTTGGATGGTTGTTTTTACCCGCCAGAATCCAGAACAGAACAACAAACCTCGAAGATTAAGGCAAGAGTCCAAAGGCATCATGCCCGACCCCAACAGGATGCGTATATTTATCAAAAGCGGCCTGCTTTCGCAAGGAAAATGTTTCCCACAATCCGCGCTGTTTATTTTTTGTTAATAAGCAGTTAGCCTGCAGGTATTGGTGGTTTTCCACAGGAGGACTGGCCCCTGGAAGATTAATTCCAACAAGAAAATAACAGGACGAATCGTGGCGGGTCTGTAACTTAGCCCTCCTTTACTCACAATCCACAGGACTACTAATACTCCTTCGAACTTTATAAACGATTAGTAAAAACAGAAAGGCTCCTGGGAATTGGGAACTCCAAAAGGATATTTTGGCGTGATTGAATTGAGGAAGGGAGGAATCGGGTCTTGACCTAGAAGCGCGAAAGGGATAGATTTGTAATTTTTTCCGGTGAGTACTGTCTCTTTTTGGGGGGAAAGACGATGTCGGTTACATATCGGCAGCCATCAAATCTGCGGCGCAAGAAGGTTCACGGATTCAGGGAGCGAATGAAGACGAAGGCGGGACGTCGGGTCTTGAGCCGGCGGCGGGCGAAAGGTCGAAAGAGGCTGACGGTATCGGACGAGAGGTGATGGGCATTCGTGAAGTGGTGGGCGCCCCTGCGAGGGGCGGAAGAATACCGGGCGGTTCTTAAAGAGGCGGCGCGGAGAGCCGGGGCGTTTGTGGCGGTGTCCGCTCGATCGCGCGAGTCCGGGAGCGGAACCAGGCTGGGGATCTCGGTGTCCCGGAGGGTTGGGATCGCCGTATCGCGGAACTATATGAGGCGGGTGATCCGGGAGTGCCTGAGAAGGTGTCCGTCCCCGCGGGAGCCGTTGGACATCGTGATTGTGGTGCGGAGGTCTTTTGGAAGAAGGGAGTTTCGGACTGTGTGCGATGAGGTGAGGAAACTGGTGGCGACGGCGGGCGGGGGAGCCAGTTGCTGATTGTTCGGCAGTCGGTCCTTTTCTTGATTCGAATGTACCAGCGGTTCGTTTCTCCAATGGTTGGTCCTTCCTGCCGGCACATCCCCTCCTGTTCGAGATACGCGTCTCAAGCCGTGGAAGAACATGGATTGGCTAGAGGAATGGCGCTCGCAAGCTGGCGCCTGCTGAGGTGCCACCCGTTCAGCCGGGGAGGGTATGATCCTGTTCCGCGGCGATCGGGAGGAAAGTAAGAAAATAAGCCGTGGATTGACGGGGGCCGAGAGTCAAGTCTCGGTTTAGCAGGTTGCTGAAAAAGCCATACCTGCCTGCCGGTAGGCATGGGATGGGCTTTTTCAACATCCCGATAGGTGTCTGGGATAACGGGGAGATCTGGAGAGTTGGAAAAGCGCATTCTTGTGGCAATCGTCCTTTCGATCGGCGTCCTTGTGGGATTTCAGTATTTTCAGTCTTTGACGGGCGGGGGCCAGGAACGCGCGCGCACGGCAGAGCCGGCGCGCCCACAGCAGGCGGGCAAGCCCGCGGATACGGTCGAAAGGATGCAGGCCTCGACGGCGGTCAGCGCGGTTGGGAGTCCGAGCGGAAGAACCGTCAAAGTCGAGACGCCCTTATATAGCGCGGTGTTGGCGGCCGACGGCGGGGGCAGGATCAGCCGGTGGTATCTGAAGCGTTACAACGGGCAAGGGTCGGACTCGCCCGTCGGCTTGGTGGGTGAATGGGATGAGCTTCCGCTGACGCTCAGGATCCCCGGGGTCGATGGCGCGGCGCTTCCGTTCTCCGTCGATCGGCAAGAGGTTGTTCTTGCCGAAGGAAGCGCCCCCCAATCTCTCCGTTTCGAACACTCAACGAGCGCGGGGCGTATCGAGCGCCGGATCACGTTCCACGCCGATTCGTACCAGATCGACGTGGAGACGACGGTCTCCGGGTACCCTTCGTATTCCGTCTCGCTGGGGTCGAATACGGGCCTGGTCGACGATCTGGACTCTGGCAACTGGAACGTCTATGTCGGCCCGGCGGCAAGGGTCGGCAGAGACCTGCGGCGCGAGAGCTTGGCGAAAGGCAACGGCGCCGATCAGATCCCAGGGGAAGCGGATTGGGCGGCGATCGAGGACAAGTACTTTGTCGCCGCGGCCATTCCGGCCAAGGCCCGCGCGGGAGTCCGCTTCGAGTTCGAGGCTCCTCGGCAGACGACGCTTAGACTCGCGGAGGGAGCCCCGAAGATCAGCGATCTAAAGACGGGAGACCCGCTTACGGCCGTTGTGGATGCATCCGGGCGGGTCGCGAGGGTTTCTAAACAGCGCGGCGCGGTTGCGCCGTCCGTGGGCGGGGACGAGCGAATCGTCGTCGGGAAGGTCACGGCCGTCTCGGCGGCGCAAGGGACACTGCAAGTCGAGACCCGGGCGATCGCGCGCGTCGTCATCCCGGGCGCGCCTGGCCCCGCGCCCGACAAGCTCAAGGTCTACCTCGGACCCAAGGAGCGGGACCGGCTGGCCCGGATGAACGCGCACGTCGAGGACCTCGTCGACTTCGGCTGGTTCACGGTTATCGCTTTGCCTATGTTCTGGGTCATGAAGTGGATCCACGGGGTCTTCGGGAACTACGGCATCGCCATCATCCTGCTGACGGCCCTTCTGAAAGGCATCTTTTTCTACCCCACACACCTGAGCTACAAGTCGATGAAGCGGATGCAGGAGCTCCAGCCCAAGATCATGGCTCTGCGCGAGAAGTACAAGAACGACCAGACGCGCATGAACCAGGAAACGATGGAGATCTACCGGAAGCACAAGGTCAACCCGATGGGCGGCTGTCTGCCCATGGTCATCCAGATGCCCTTTTTCGTCGGGCTTTACAACATCTTTTCGCTCGCCATCGAGCTTCGTCAGGCCCCGTTCGCCGGATGGATTCACGATCTCTCGGCGCCCGATCCGTATTACGTATTGCCGATCCTGATGGGCGCGTCGATGCTGGCATCGCAAAAGCTGACGCCCACGACGATCGATCCCACACAGGCGAAGATCATGCTAATCCTTCCCGTCGTCTTCACCTTCATGTTCATCTCCTTCCCATCCGGCCTTGTCCTCTACTGGACGGTCAACAACATCCTCACGATCGGCCAGCAGATCTACATCAACAAAGCCCCGGCGAAGTAGGACCAAGGCCGCGGCCGGCCCAACGAGCCGCCCCGAGACTCTTCTGCGCAGGCGGACGGAAGCGAGCCATGATTCCCGAAATCCCTCGGACGATAGCGGCGATCGCAACGCCTCCGGGCTCCGGCGCCCTCGGTGTCATCCGGATAAGCGGGCCGGACGCGATCGCGATCGCCGGGGGCCTCGTTCGCGTCCCATCGGGCGCCGCACTCGAAACGCGCCCCAGCCGCAAGCTTTTCTTGGTCCGCGTCCACGATCCGGCGACGGGCGGCACTCTTGACCGCGGTCAGGCGGCGATCATGCGGGCGCCTTCGAGCGCGACCGGGGAGGACGTGGTCGAGCTGTACCTGCACGGCGGGTGGGTCCTCCTGACGCGCGTCCTGCGGCTGATACTGGAGCGCGGAGCGCACCTTGCGGGACCGGGCGAGTTCACCCGGCGGGCTTTCGAGAACGGGAAGATCGACCTGACCCAGGCGGAAGCGGTCAACGATCTGATCCTCGCGACGAGCGAGCAGGGGCTCGTCGAGGCCTCCCGCCAGCTCGACGGGAGCGTTCACCGGCGGGTGGAGGCCTTGGCGGACGACCTGGCCGATCTCGTGAGCCGCCTGGAGGCGGGAATCGAGTTCGGGGAGGACGTGGAGACCGGCGCCCCGGCCGCGGCGGCCCTGTACGGCCTGTTGGGCGAGATCGAGCGGCTGATCGCTTCGCACGAAATCGGGCGGATCCTGCGCGAGGGGATTCGCGTCGTCCTTGCGGGAAGGCCGAACGCGGGCAAGTCGTCGTTGTTGAACGCCCTGCTCGGGACTGAACGCGCCATCGTGACGCCGATTCCCGGGACGACCCGGGACATCATCGAGGAGGTCCTGACGATCGAGGGTGTGGCCGTCCGGCTGGTCGACACGGCCGGGCTCGGGGGCGGCGGCGGTCCCGCGGACGAAGCGCGGATCCTCCGGGCGGAGGACGCGCTTGCCGCGGCGGATGTGGCTGTATGGGTGGTCGATGGGAGCGAGCCACTATCACCGGAGGAGGCCGGCTTGTCGGCCCAGACAGCCGGGAAAGAGCTGATTGTAGCCGTGAACAAGATCGATCTCCCCGTGCGCGTTTCCCGGGAGGAGGTCTCGGGCCTGATGATCGGGCGATGCGGCGGCGCCGGCGGATATGGTACGGTCGTTCACCTGTCCGCCGTGAGCGGCGAGGGGGTGGGTCTCCTCAGGGACAAGTTGGCCGAAAAGGTCCGGCAGGCGCTGGCCGATCCCTTCAGGGAGCCGGGCGTCTCCGTCAACCTTCGGCAGAAGGAGGCCCTGGCGAGGGCCGGCGCCGCGCTGCGCCTCGCCGCGGAGACGGCGGACGCGAAAGGCCCGCTCGACTGCCTCTTGCTCGACCTGAGAGAGGCATTGGACGCTCTCGGGGAGATCACGGGGAAAGTCTGCACGGAGGACATTCTTTCCAGGATTTTCAATCAGTTCTGCGTGGGGAAGTGAGGCCAAACACATCATTGATGAGCAAGGCTACGAAGCCGTTGTTCCACGTGGAACAATCAACCTGGAAAAAGCAGTTGAACCGCGGAGCGCGCGGAGAACGCAGAGGAGTTTCAGGGATGGGAAGACACATCGACCTCACCAGGCAGGTGAGCATCCAAACCGCCTGAAAGGATGTTCCTCCCCCGATCGGATCGGGGCCCTCTGCGGTGGCGGTTTTCAGGATCAACCGACAGTTCATTCGGTGCGCGGATGGAGAGGGGACTTGAGAGAGTTTGACGTCATCGTCGTGGGCGGAGGGCACGCAGGCATCGAGGCGGCGCTGGCCGCCTCCCGCCTGGGGTGCCGGACTGCGCTCGTCACGATGAGCCGGGACACGATCGGGGCCATGTCGTGCAACCCGGCGATCGGCGGGGTTGCCAAGGGGCATCTGGTGCGGGAAATCGACGCGCTTGGCGGGGAGATGGCCCGTGCGATCGACGAGACGGGGATCCAGTTCCGCTTTTTGAACACGGGGAAGGGGCCCGCGGTCCGGGCGCTCCGGGCCCAGGCGGACAAGCGCCTGTATGCCCTCCGGATGCAGAGGGCGGTCGCCGTCCAGCCGGGGCTTACGGTCATCGAAGCGGTCGCGGGCCGCGTTCGCGTGGCCCAAGGGGAGGCGCGCGGCGTGGAGACGGAGGAGGGGGGGTTCATTCCCGGGAGAAGCGTGGTCTTGACGACGGGAACGTTTCTTCGGGGCCTGCTCCACTTCGGAATGGATCGGCGCGAGGGCGGCCGGGTGGGGGAGAGGTCTGCAACCGGCCTTTCGGCCTCTCTGGCCGAGATCGGCTTCCCTTTGGGCCGGCTCAAGACGGGGACTCCTCCGCGGCTGGACGGCCGGACGATCGATTTCTCCTCTCTCCTGGTCCAGCGGGGGGACGATCCGCCCCCGCCGTTCTCGTCCTCGACCACCGCGATTCCCTTGCCCCAGGCGGCGTGTCACCTCACGCATACGACCCTTGCCACGCACGAGATCATTCGCCGGAACCTCGACCGTTCGCCGCTTTACAGCGGCGTCATCAAAGGGCTCGGTCCCCGCTACTGCCCGTCGATCGAGGACAAGGTGGTCAAGTTCCCGGACAAGGAGCGCCACCAGGTCTTCCTCGAGCCGGAAGGCCTCAACACGGTTTCCGTCTATCCCAACGGGATCTCGACGAGCCTCCCCGCGGACGCGCAGGAGGCGTTCGTTCGGACGATCCCCGGCCTCGATCGGGCCGAACTCCTCCAGCCGGGGTACGCCGTGGAATACGATTTTGTCCCGCCGACGGAGCTGTTTCCCTCCCTGGAGACGAAACGGGTCCGGCGCCTCTTCTTCGCCGGACAGATCAACGGGACAACCGGGTACGAAGAAGCGGCCGGTCAGGGCCTCCACGCCGGGATCAACGCAGTCCAAGCCGTCCGGGGCCGCGATCCCTTCATTCCGAGCCGGTTCGAGTCGTACCTGGGCGTCATGGTGGACGACCTCGTGACGCGGGGGGTGGACGAGCCGTACCGCCTCTTCACCTCCCGGTCCGAAGTCCGCCTCCACCTCCGGCACGACAACGCCGACCTCCGCCTGACGGAGGCGGGGTGGAAGCTCGGCCTTGTGAGCGGGGAGGCGTACGATCGCTTTTGCCGGCGGCGGGCAGGCGTCGAGGAGGAGAGGGCGCGGCTGAGACGGGAGCGGGTCGGGGCGCGGGTCGTTCTGGGCGTCCGTCCCGCCCGCCCGGATCTGTTCCTGGAGGAGGTCCTCCGCCGCCCCGAGATGACGTACGAAGCGCTGGCGAGCCTCTTTCCTCCGCCCACGCCCCTGCCGCCGGAGGCGGCCTTCTCGGTCGAAACGGCCGTCAAATACGAGGGATACATCCGGCGGGAGGCGGAACTGGCCGCCCGGCTCAGGCGCCTGGAGGCCGTCCCGATCCCGCGGGGACTCGATCCGGCCGGACTCCCCGGCATCTCGAGAGAAGTGGCCGAGAAGCTTTCCCGGGTCCGGCCCGCCAGTCTGGGGCAGGCCTCGCGCATCCCAGGCGTGACGCCGGCCGCCGTGGCCTTGCTCCTCGCCGTCGCCCTCCGGGAACGGAAGCGGGGGAATTGTTCCACGTGGAACAGTGCGGACGGGGAAAGGGCGGCCTTCACCCAAATCGAGGACGCCTGAACCTAGAAAAAGCAGTTGAACCGCAAAGTGCGCCGCAATCCCCGCCCCTTGGGGCGGGGTCAAGGCGCACGAATGCAAATAACGAAAAGTACCTTAGAGGTCGGAGAAGCCCCGCCTTTCAAGGCGGGGTTCTTCAACCGCGGAGCACGCAGAGAACGCAAAGGAGTTCCATGGATTGGAAGACACACCGACCTCTGCGTTCTCTGCACCAGGCAGGTGAGCATCAAAACCGCCCGAAAAGATGTTCCTCCGCGTCCTCTGCGGTGAGTGAACTGTGGTTTTTAGGCTGAAAGGGCACATTGCCATGGGCGCGGTCGCCCCGGCTCCGGGATCGTCCGTCGGAATCTTAAAAGTTTTTCTTTTCCCCGACCTGTGCTAACCTTTGAACCCTGCCATGGGCCGGATCATAGCCATCGCCAACCAAAAGGGAGGGGTTGGGAAGACGACCACGGCCGTCAACCTCGCCACGGGCGTCGCCTTGGCCGGGGACCCGGTCCTCCTGGTCGATCTCGATCCGCAGGGAAACACGACAAGCGGTCTCGGGATAGACAGATCCACCCTGGAGAAGCATTCCTACGAGTTCCTCATCGGGCGGGCCTCGTTCGATGAAGTCAAGAAAACGACGGAAATTCAAGAACTTACGCTTGTCCCGGCGCGGATCGACCTGATCGGCGCCGAGGTCGAGCTGGTCGGTATTCCAAACCGGGAGCGGCTTCTCAGGCGGGCGCTGGAAGGCCCCAAGCGCTCCTATTCGTTTGTCTTCATCGATTGCCCGCCGTCCCTTGGCCTTCTCACGATCAACGCACTGACGGCCGCCGATGCCGTCCTCATCCCCGTCCAGTGCGAGTATTACGCGATGGAGGGGCTGACCCAGCTCCTCAACACCATCCGCCTCGTGAAGCAGTCGTTCAATCCGGACCTGGAGATCGAAGGGATCGTCCTCACGATGTTCGACGCCAGGAACAGGATATCGACCCAGGTCGAACAAGAGGTCCGCGCCCATTTCGGCGAAAGGGTCTTCACGACCGTGATCCCGCGCAACGTCGCCCTCTCCGAAGCCCCCTCCTTCGGAAAGCCGATCCATCTCTACGACGTCCGGTCCAAGGGGGCGGAAGGGTACACGAGCCTCTCACGGGAGCTGATCTCCAATGTCAAAGCCGGCTCTCGGTAAAGGCCTCGGCGCCCTCATCCCCGAGTTCGCGCCTTCGCCGGGCCGCCAGGCCGAGGGCGTTCGGCTCCTGGGTCTGGACGAGATCCATCCGAACGTCTACCAGCCGCGGCGGGTCTTCGATGACGAGCGCCTGAAGGAACTGGCCGATTCGATCCGGGAACGCGGAATCATCCAACCGGTCCTCATCACGCGCCGGCCGGAAGGCGGTTACATGCTCATCGCCGGCGAGCGCCGGTGGCGCGCGGCGCGGCTGGCGGGCCTGGCCGAGGTTCCGGCCATCGTGAAGGAATCGTCTCCGGCCGACCGGCTCGAGATCGCCCTGATCGAGAACATCCAGCGGGAAGACCTGAACCCGATCGAGACGGCCGAGGCGTACCAGCGCCTCGTGCGCGAGTTCAAGCTGACCCAGGAAGAGGTCTCCGCGCGCGTGGGCAAGCCGCGGGCGACGGTGGCGAACTTTCTCCGGGTCCTTTCCCTGCCACCCGAGATCAAGCAGGAGATGGCGTCGGGGCAGGTGAGCATGGGCCACGCCAAGGCGATCCTCTCCCTCGACAAGAAGGCGGATCAGCTCCTGCTCCTTCGCGCGATCGTCCGCCGGGGCCTCTCCGTCCGCGAGGCCGAGGAGATGGCGCGCCGGATGGGGAAGGAAAAGCCGTCCGCGGTTCGCCCGCCCGTCCGCAAGGCGGGGGAGGTCCACGTGTCCCAGCTTGAGGACCGCCTTCGCCGGGCTCTTGGCGCGAAGGTCCGCGTTCAATCGAGAGGCGCCGGGGGAACGATCGAGATTGCGTACGCTTCACGGAGCGAGCTCGACCGGCTGGTCGATCTTCTTCTGGACTGAACCGCAAAGATCACAGAATCCCCGCTGTTCGAGGCGGGGGTCTTCACACTCGGCCGAACAAAGGAGGACATGATGCTCAAGAGAGGACGAGATCTCCCGCTGGAATCGGATGTAAAGGCTTTTCTGGGGAAGGGCACGACGTTCAAGGGGATACTGACGTTCGACGGGACCGTCCGGATCGACGGGACGCTCGAGGGAGAAATCCACACCGAGGACACGCTGATCGTCGGGGAAGAGGCCGAGATCACGGGCGAGATCCGCGCCGGAACGGTCGTCTCGTGCGGGAGGATCACCGGGAACATCTTCGCCTCCCAGCGGTGCACGCTCAACAAGCCGGCCCGCGTGAAGGGGGACATCCAGGCGCCTGTCCTCACGGTCGAAGAGGGGGTCGTTTTCGACGGCGGCTGCCGCATGTCGAACGTCGCCGAGTCCGGGAAGGTCAAGCCGATCCTCCGCGAGGCCGGATCGGAGAAGGACCGCAAGGAGATGGCCGGGTAGATATCCCGCCGGATCGCGGGATCGAGTCCGCCGGAAGCGGCCCGCGGCGTTTCGACGAGCGCCTCGGCGAGAGGCGCTATCGGGAAAGGAAATAAGAGCGGCGTGGCGGAACGGCACAGGTGACACGGCGCCACGTGACGGGCCAATAATGCACAGCATGTGAGGCCGGGCGAGTTGAGCGAAACCTTTGAGGCCATAAAGAAACTCGTTAGCGCCGAACAAGTTCGGATATCCGAGCATGGTTACGACGAGATCACGGCGGACGGCATATTCGTTCGGGATGTACTGGGCGGCGTGGACAAGGCCATTGTCGTCGAAGATTACCCGACCTTTCCCAAGGGTCGCGCTGTACTCGTGCTACAATTGGACAGAGATGCCCGGCCAATTCATGTAGTGTGGGGGATTCCGAAGGGGTTCAACTCCCCGGCTGTGGTTGTGACCGCTTATCGTCCCAGTCTAGACCGATGGGACAGGACCTTCACGAAAAGAAGAGGCAAAGATGAGCAAACGCCATAGGATCAAATATGTGCATGAGGGCAAGTATGTTGCAGAGGTGGATGTTGAGCTTTTCGAAGATGAGACGGAATGGTCGCCCTACTTGTCGGTAGGGGACGCGTACAAGCTTGACGATGTACGCGATGCGCTGAGGCGCGGTGATATCGCGGCCGCGACGAAGCTCGCGCGCGTTTTTGCACTTCAGCCCGTAGCCGTTTCACGGTGACGAATACCAGCCGGGTTCATCAGATGCCGCACCTCAGGTGACCCGGCGCCACGCTGGGCTGAACGAGGATAGAACAAGTGCGACGCCGATGCCAATGCCCGATTCTTGCGCGGTCGCGACGGCGCTCGTGCCCGAGGTCGAGGCGGTGGCGGGGTCGTTTCAAGCCCGCTTCTGAGACATCGGATTTCGCGCCGGACGTGAGCGCGGCTGAGGGGCGCGGGGGGACGGAAAGAAAAGACCCGAGCTATATTTTTATCAACCCCCCCCAGATGTCCCCGAGGTGGCCCCCAAGGACCGGCGCCCGCCGGCTACGGCTTGCGAGGGATCGGGACGATTTGATGTTGTTGGAGGGGTTGCGCGAGGACCAAACGGGGTCCGTCGGGCGCTCGCGGCCCGGCGGATGGGCTTTGAGAAGGAGGCCCTTATGCCGATCCGCATATCCTGCCGAAATAAATGTCGCGACCAGCCGCAACCCATTGTACGCAAAGGCGTTAGCATGCCTCTGGCAGGAAAACCAAAGGTTTCTTATGCGGACAGGAAAGCAACTCCCCGCACCTTATGCGGGTCCATCTAATCATTGTTGGGCTTCACACATCACCAAAAGGTAGCCAGTATGAAAATTAAGATTCTCAGGATGTATTTGTTGTTCCTTGCGCTGTTCACACTTTTTTGGTGGCCACTCTCACACTGGTTCTATCCAGATTGGTACCACACCCTATTGGGTTTCAAGAGCTACGATTATTCACTTGTAAAAATCATTGGAACCATTGGGGTGGTTCCGGTGCTTGGCATGTTCTTTGCTGCAAATGACCCGATCAGGAACCGTGATTTTGTCATCTCATTGCTAGTTTTTTTCCCTACTTTAGCAATGACTTACATTTATCTGATTAGTGCACACGAATTTCCAGAACGCGAATACATTAACGTCAGTCTACTTGTCGTTAATACGGGCGTGCTCTGGCTTCTTTATCCGTGGAAAGAAGCCCAACCCTGCGGTCAACCGGACGCGGCGCGATAAATCCGCGCAGCGCCGGTT
>MHEK01000064.1:7734-7902 GCA_001803795.1 Nitrospirae bacterium RBG_16_64_22 | reverse complement strand
TCACGCGGAGCCCGCTCGAGTAGAAGAGTTCCAGAATCGCCCGGTCGCGATCAAGGCTTTTTTCGCCCGACCCGGGCGCTTCGACGACCCGGAAGACCTCGTCCACGGTGAGGTAGGCGGGGAGGTTCTTCGGAAGTTTCGGCGAGGAAACGAGCCGGGCGGGATTGG
>MHEK01000064.1:5906-7669 GCA_001803795.1 Nitrospirae bacterium RBG_16_64_22 | reverse complement strand
ACCGTCGTCCGGCTCTTCCCCGACTGCTTGAGGCGCGCCAGGTACGCGCGGAGGAGCGGAACGTCCACCTCTTCCGGCCGGTCGATCCCGCGCTCGGCGAGGAACGTTCGGAAATCGCGCAGGTCGGCGGCATACGCCCTGACCGTTTGCGGGGAGGCGTCCCGCACGGCGCTCAAGTGCCTGACGAAAGCTTCGACGGCCTTGTCCACTCAGGCCCTTTCCCGCGTTCGGGCCCCGAGCAATCGGGGAAGGGTTCCCGCCTCTTCAAGCCAGCCGGCCAGGTCGGCGCGGGCCCTCGCTATCAGGGCGTTCCGCCTGGCCTCCCGGTCGGGCGCCGGCTGAACCAGGGATGGCAGGAGACCAAACGCGGCGTTCATGGGCTGAAAGCTCTCCGGGACCGACCGGGCAACGTGGCCCACCATGGAGCCGATCACCGTCGTTGCCGGGGGGACGATCAAAGGCTCCTTAAGCGAGAGCCGGGCCGCGTTGACCCCGGCCACCCAACCCATGGCGGCGGACTCGACGTATCCCTCGACGCCCGTAATCTGTCCGGCGAGGAAGAGCGTGGGGCGAACCCGCGTCTGGAGCGTCTCACCCAGAATCGCGGGACCGCAGACGAACGTGTTCCTGTGGAGCGATCCCAGCCGGGCGAACTCAACCTTCTCGAGGCCGGGGATCATCCGGAAGATCCTCCGCTGTTCCGGGTAGGTTAGCTTGGTCTGGAATCCAACAATGTTGTAGAGCGAGGCCGAACGGGTTTCCGGGCGGAGCTGGACGACGGCGTAGGGACGCCTGTTCGTCCGGGGGTCGACGAGGCCCACGGGCTTCATCGGGCCGAACCGGAGCGTATCGACGCCCCGCGCGGCCATCACCTCGATCGGCATGCACCCCTCGAAGTAGGGGATCTTTTCGAAGGGATGCTCGGGGACGACCTCGGCCGAGAGGAGGGCATTGTAGAAGGCCGTGTATTCATCGCGCGTCATGGGGCAGTTGAGGTAGTCTTCGCCCTTCCCGTACCGCGAAGCACGAAACAGCCGGGACACGTCGAGCGTTTCCGCCTCCACGATGGGCGAGACGGCGTCGTAGAACGCGAGGTTCTTCCGGCCGAAGAGCGCGGCAAGGTCGTCCGAGAGGGCGTCCGACGTGAGAGGGCCCGACGCGACGACGACAATTCCTTTCCGCGGAACCTCGCGGACCTCCTCGCGGACGACCTCGATCCCCGGCTCGCCCGAAATCCACTCCGTGAGCGTCCTGCTGAACGCTTCGCGGTCGACGGCCAGGGCGGAGCCGGCCGGGACACGCGCGGCGTCGGCCGCGGAGATGACGGCCGAGCCCAGGCGCCGGAGTTCTTCCTTCAGAAGGCCAGGGGCCGTGGTCGGTTCGTCTGAGCGAAGGGAATTGGAGCAGACCAATTCGGCGAGGCCGCCCGTCCGATGGGCGGGCGTCGACACGCGAGGCCGCATTTCGTAGAGCCGGACCGGCACGCCGCGGCGTGCGGCCTGGATCGCCGCCTCGCAGCCCGCCAGCCCTCCGCCGATGATCGTGATGGGCAGGAGCGACACAATGCGGGGATTGTAGATGAAGGAGGAGAGGGGTTCAAGCGTTGTCTCCCCCTCCGGCCGGGTCAGCCAGAGGGAGATAGATGTTGACCGTCGTTCCCATCCCGAGTTCGCTCGAGATGTCGATGAACCCGTCGTGCTGTTTGACGATCCCGTAGACGATCGAGAGCCCCAAGCCGGATCCTTTCCCGAGCGCCTTGGTGG
>MHEK01000064.1:0-5898 GCA_001803795.1 Nitrospirae bacterium RBG_16_64_22 | reverse complement strand
CCCTTTGCCTGGTTTCTTCGTCCATTCCGGTGCCCGTATCGGTTGCCGCGATGACGGCGTATTCTCCACAGCGGCCGTAACCGCGCTCCTTGATGAAACGGTTGTCGATCCGAGCGGCCGACGTCGCGATGACGATCTTTCCGCCGAACGGCATGGCGTCCGCCGCGTTCGTTGTCAGGTTGAGGAGGATCCACCTGAGATGGGACGGGTCCGCGGTGACCCGGAGATCCCGGTCCGCCGGGCGGATCTCGAGTTCGACTCTATTCCCGACAAGGTGCTCCAACAATTCCCTTGCGCGGTTGACGATCTCGTTCAAGGAGACGACTTGCGGATCGAACGCCTGCTTCCTGCAGAACGCGAGCAGGTCCCTGATAAGGGCGACGGCTCTCCACGACGCAGCCAGGATCTTGTCGATGTCCTTCTTGACGGGGTCATTCTCCCTCAGGTTCTTTTCGATGAGGTTCCCGTACCCGATGATGATCGTCAGGATGTTGTTGAAGTTGTGGGCGACGCCGCCGCAGAGTTGGCAGGACGTATCCATTCTTTGCTCGTACCTGGCGCGGCCTTCCTCCATCTTCGCCCCGATGAACGAGCCGAGAAGGCGGGCGGAGAGGGAAACCAGGTCGATCAACCGCTTGTCTTCATCCGCCGCCTCGCGAAAGAATAAAGTGATGACGGCGATCACGTCCTCGTCCGACTGGACGGGAATCCCCATGCCCGCCCCGATGCCCGATTCCATGGCCAGCGAGCCGCGGAGAAACTGGGGGTCCTTCGTGACGTCCTTGATCCAGACCGGCTGTTTCGAGACCCAGACGCGGCCGGGGAGACCGGCACCGGGAGGAAACGACATCTCCCTGCTCTTCATGCTGAAGGTCGAGATGTCCGGGGAATCGTCGCTCCAGGCCATTCCGTGTTCGAGGGCGGACCGGTCCGGCAGGGGAAACCATACTTCTCCCAGGCTCCAGCCGGTTGCTTTGCAGATGTTTCGAACGGTCGAGGAAAAAGCGGCTTGAACTTCCGTGCTTATCGAGGGCATCGGCGTCATGTTCGTTCCGAGGGGTCAGGCGCCTTCATTGGCCGTCTGTACGGGCCGACTCGTTACGTCAAGGCAACAAAGGGGGGGAGCCTGGACGGGTAGGGACTATAGGCCGCGTTTTCGTGAGTGTCAATCCTGGATTCCCTGGATTCCCTGGCATGGATTCCCTCGCCGGTCCGCGCCGCCCGGACCCCTGTAGAGACAGCGCGACGTGGAGGTTTCGCGGATGACGATGAGCGAGAGACCGGGAAGCGCGGGCGCCAAGCGCTCCCAGATCCAGGCGGCGATCCTCTCGGACGTTGGGTTCTCAAGATCTTCGATTTCGTTGAGATAGCGGTGGTCGAGTCGTTCGATGACGGGCCCGGCCGCTTTCTTGATGTCGGCGTAATCGATCAGCCATCCCTGTCCGGGGTCGACTTCGCCCGTTACGTGGATCTCGACGCCGTACGAGTGCCCGTGGAGGCGGTGGCACTTGTTCTCCGCGGGGACGTTCGGCAGGCGATGGGCCGCCTCGAATGTGAACTCCTTGACCAGCGTTACGATTTCTTTCATCCTAAAAACCGCAGTTCATTTACGACAGAGGACCCCGATCCGATCGGGGGAGGAACATCTTTTCGGGCGGTTTTGATGCTCACCTGCCTGGTGCAGAGAACGCAGAGGTCGATGTGTCTTCCAATCCCTGGAACTCCTTTGCGTTCTCTGCGTGCTCCGCGGTTCAACTGCTTTTTCTAGGTTCATTCACCGACTCACCGTCCCAGCGCCTTGCGGACCGAGTCGGCCATCATGCCGGGGTGCCAGGGCGGGTCCCAGACGACCTTCACGTCGACCTTCGAGACGCCCGGAAGGGCCCGGACAACGCGCTCCACGCCGGTAACGAGGACGTCGTGCATGGGACAGCCGGGCGTGCTGAACGTCATCGTTACGCCGACCCGGTCCTCCTCGACGTCGATCCCGTAGATCAGGCCGAGATCGACGAGGTTGTGGCCGATCTCCGGGTCGATCACCTGTCTCAAAGCCGCGCGGACTTCGTCAACTGTCGCCATCGTCCCTCCGGGAGATCGTGCCGATGAGAAGCCGGGCGGTCCCCGCGTTCACGATGAACAGGATCGTGGCCCCCGCGCGGAGCAGGATGGGCTCCCCTGCGAGTATCCCGAAGAGGACGACGAGTCCGCCGGTGATGTGGCCCGGAAACAACAGCCGCGCCGTCCCTTCCGAGAAGATGTCGCGCGTCGTCGGGACGGGTTCGAGCCCCACCTTGTCAGCGTACCGATGATACCACACGAGAAACGGAAGAATCTTGTAAAGCATTCCGATGATGAGCACGACGACCGTGCCGAAGAGGAGGAAGCCGTAGGCCAGCGAGAAGCGTACGACCCAGAGCGGGCCGAGGAAGCCGGGCAGGACGGCCGCGAGAGCGATGAGACATGCCGCCAGCAAGGCCGCTCCGGCCGCCAGGACGTGCCGCAGGCCGGTGTCGATCTCCTTGCGCGCGCGTTTGGCGAACGATCTTACGAGAAGGGCCGCGTACGTACCGGCGCCCGCGATGAGCGCGACGGCGCCGACGGAGCCCGATTCGTGGGGAGCGATTCCCCTCCACGCGGCGAAGAGGAGAAACAAGCCTCCGAAGACGAGAGCGGCGGCCCCGGCGGAAGCCCGGGAGGGAGGCTCCGGTCCCAGCGTGAACATCGGGATCAGCTTGTGCGTCGCGCCCATGACGACGGAACCCAGCCATCCCACGAGCGCGAGATGAGCGTGGACCTTGAGCCAGGAGACGTGGTCGGAAGAGAAATACGGAAACACGAGGTTCAGCGCCAGAGCGAGACCGAGGCCGGCGGCCGCGAGCAGGAAGACGAGAGAAACGGCGATGAGGACGCCGCCGAAGGACCAGGACTTTACGAAGCGGAGCGAGGCGATGAGGTTCGACGCGGCGAGAAAGAGGCCCGCCGCCGCGAGCGTTGAGGCAATGGCCAGGCCGGGCGAGAAGCGTCCCATCCAGAAATGAGCGGCCATTCCGGCAAGGCCGGCGAGGACGAGCGCGAGGGCGGTCCAGCCGGCTTTGACGCTCGTGAGCCGTACCCCGAGGACGACGGGGACGATCTGATAAAGGGCGCCGATGACGATCGGGGCGATGAACCCGAGCGCCGTGACGTGGACGACCGCGAGAAGGCGGTTCCCGAAGAGGCCGCCCGAGAGAGGCGAGGGGTCCACGAGCAGGAGCGCCCAGACGACGGGCAGGAGGAGCAGGCCCGCGATGAAATGCGTGACGACGAGGCGGAACGGCGGCGCGAGCTGAGTCGCCAGACCGGGAATCATTCCAGGGACCGCGGTTCATTCACCGCGGAGGTCGCGGAGTCCGCGGAGGGACGTCATTCCCGGGCGGCCTTGGTCCGCCTGTCCTCTCAGGCGTCCTCCCGTTCCCAGGACTCCTCTGCGTTCTCTGCGCATTCCGCGGTGCGACTGTCTTTTCATGGATCATCCCGGTTCGCGCCGGCTACTTGGGGACGATCGTGACGAGGTAGTGTCCCTCGTCGATCTTTTCCGTCTTGGCGCGGTAGCCGCGGGCGTCCAGCTTGTCGTAGAGAAGGGCCGGCTCGCGGTGGTGGTGGACGACGAGGCGGGTTCCGGGCGGCAGAGTGTTCAGCGTCTCGAGGATCTTCACCATCGGCTCGGGAGGCTCGAGGCCGCGGACGTCGATCTCGACTATCTTATTCGGCAGGCCCGGCGGGACTCGCCCGCCGGGCGGGACCGATGGGGCGGCCGGGGCCGCCTCACCCCCGGCCCTTCGGGAGAAAACGATCTCGTAGATGTCGCCGATCTGCTGAGTGTCGTGGTCGAAACCCTTTCCCCCGAGGACGTGGTACAGGGGGACCGGCTCGAAGGTGTTCAGGAGCTTCAAGCTCTTGCCGGGCGGGAGGGCGTTCACGGCCGCCATGATGTCCGCGAAAGGATCGCGCCCGGAGGCCAGGATCGGCCGGACGTCCAACACAACGCAGTCGTCATTATTCATCGGTCACCTCGGAAAGTCCGGGCTAACGTTTCGAGAAAAGAGTCTTCGTCATGTTGAAGACGAAGACCAGGAACGATGCGGCCAATCCGCCGGCCGCCGCGACGGCGAGAACGCGCGCGGACGGGTGCGTCCAGGAAAGCGGGACGGCGATGATGACCAGCGGGAGAGAGACATTGGCCAGATAGAAGTGCCAGAGCGTGAGCCGCTCGCTGTAGAGCGGCCGGCCGGTGAACCTGGGAAGGACGTGGTAGGCCACGGCGAAAATCAACATCCCGTATCCCCCGACGAGGGTCGAATGGGCGTGCGGCATCCTGAGCCGGCCGGTGAGGGCCGGATCGGCGGCGATGAGGAGGCCGAGGAGGGGCCCCAGCGCGAGGTAAAAGAAGCTTGCGGCAAGGAAAAGCCGGCTGGCCGGAATCACGTCGATCTCCAGGGACTAGCGGGTTTGGACACAAAGCATAGTCGGCCTGGAGGCGCAGGGACTATGATCTAAATCATCGGACCAGGTCAGCCGGAGCGACCCACCGGGTCGCCCCTACTCTTCCGATGCGATCCGCTCGAGGGCGGCCCGGTTGAGGATCGTCACGTGGCTCTTGTCGGTCGTGATGATCTTCTGCTTCGTGAACCGGCTCATGACGCGGATTGCCGTCTCGACGGTCGTGCCGACCATCGAGGCCAGGTCCTGGCGGGTGATCGTGAGGTCGAGGCGGATGCCCTTCAACGCCGCTTCGCCCGTCCGGTCCATGAGTGTGAGGAGGGCGTACGCCATCCGGCGCTCGACGCGCTCGACGGCGATCTCCTTCATCATCCGGTGCGCCTTCCGGAGGCGTTCTCCTGTGAAGCTGACGGCGTTCATCGCCACTTCGGGGTGCTTTTCGATGAAGGCGAAGAGGCTCTTGCCGGGGAGCTTGATGATCGTGGAGGGGAGGACGGCCTGGGCGGAGGCCGGATAGGCGAACTTGTTGAGGACCGCCACGGCGCCGAACGGTTCACCCGGGGGGACGATCTCGAGGATCAGGTCCTTCCCGGATTGGGAGTGGGAGACGATGCGGATTTCGCCGGCGGCGAGGAGGTAGAACCAGTCCGAGGGATCGCCCTGGAGGAAGACGTACGCTCCCTTGGGGATCGTGTCTTCGACGAACTGTCCGGCCAGGTCGGCCAGGGCCGAGTCCGAAACGCCGGCGAAAAGGGGCACCTTTCGGATGCAGTCGACCCAGTTCATCCTTGCCGCTCCCGTCGCCCCATCGGTCCCTCATACTAGCCGCCCGGTCCCCCGGAGTCAAGGCGGGCTGGAAGCGGCAAAAACAGAGGGGCGGGGGATTCCCCCGCCCCTCCAATGAAGCCAACTACTTCCCGAGTCCAAACGTCTTGACGGCGTGGTCGAAGACCTTCTTGTCCACCTTGCCCTTCTCGCCCCACATTACGACCATGTAGCGGTGGCCGTCCTTGAGGTGCTGGGCGGTGTGCTTCTCCATGTCCTTGCCGCCTTCCTTCCAGGTGGTGAGGATGTAGTTGCCCTTGGCGCCGGCGATGGTGGCGTCGCCTTCCTTCGCGACCTTGTGGCCCTTGCCTTCGTAGGCCTTGTCCTGCTGGGAAATGCGCGCCTTCTTGAAGTCACCGAGCGTGAAGGACGCCGGTTGCGCGCCGCGCACATAGACACCCTCGAGGACCGCCCCGCTCTTAGGGTCCTTGAAGAAGATCATGAGCAGGTTATCGAGGTCCTTGTAACCGGGCGCCCATCCGTTGGGGACATCCATCTCGAAACGCGTGCCGGACAGCTTGACCGTGTGGCCGGCCGCCTCGACCGCAGGGGCGGCGCCGGCGGCGATGATCGACGCCAGGGCCGCGCTTGCCA
>MHEK01000063.1:5674-6401 GCA_001803795.1 Nitrospirae bacterium RBG_16_64_22 | reverse complement strand
CGACGACTGCATGTGGTTTTCGATCGGCGAGGCGGCTCGTCAGCTTACGTACGAAGATGAGAAGAGGGTCCTTAGGAAGGCGCGAGAGATGATCGGGCCGGCGCGGAGCCGGCGCGCGCCGCAATGACTTCGCATCGGCGATGTCGTCGAAGTCAGGCCAGAAAGGCGCCGGCTTTTGCCAGCGTGTCGCCCCGGGTGTTTTCCACTGTTTTGTTCGCCCTCATCTTTTGCGGAAGGCGCCCATGTCCATAATCAGAAAGTGGAGTATCGAGACCTTTTGCGCGCCGAATGGCATTTCGAGTCGTTGTGCCATGAATGTGATCATGTCTCCTTCTTTCTTGTCAGTCGTTCCGAGGGGATCGGAGACGACGACCTCAAAATCTTTCCATCTCACCAGATAAGCTCGAAACCGTGCTCCTTTATCGTCTGCCCTGAAGACCTTAAGGATTTTTCCCTCGATTGTCTCGTAATCACCCTTCATCCCCGGCGGCATTGCGGGCTTACTTGACGGCGTCTGGCTCGATGCAAGAGTGGCGACAGATATCAGTGCAATTGCAGTTACCATCAGTAAGCATGTTTTCATTGGTTCTCTCCCATGACGGTCGAGCGGGGACACAAGCTAAGCCGCAACCTGCATGCCTGCATGGATGGAGACCGGCGGTCTGCTTCGGATCGCCGTTATGCACCGCGTCGCGATCCGGACTCCTTAAAGGAATGGGACCCAAGA
>MHEK01000063.1:0-5642 GCA_001803795.1 Nitrospirae bacterium RBG_16_64_22 | reverse complement strand
TTTTCGATCGGCGAGGCGGCTCGTCAGCTTACGTACGAAGATGAGAAGAGGGTCCTTAGGAAGGCGCGAGAGATGATAAGGCCGGCGCGGAGCCGGCGCGCGTCACAGGAATAACTGCGCCACGCCCGGCCCAGAGAATTTCTTGGCGTTGAAAGCGCCGGTTGCGTAGAATGACCAGCATCCAGCCGGACCCTGACAGGGAAGGGGGCGCCGATGAATCGCGCAATCGCCAAAATACTGATCGTTCTTGGGGTGTCGGGAATCCTGGTCTCGACCGCTTCGGCCCAGCAGTTCATCAACGTCCTGACGGGCGGGACGAGCGGCATCTACTATCCCATCGGTGTGGCCCTCTCCGGCATCTACTCCAAGGCGGTCCCGGAGGCCAAGTCCACCGTTCAGGCGACCAAGGCCTCCGTGGAGAACCTTAACCTCCTTCAAGTTGGACGCGGAGAGGTCGCCCTCACGCTGGGCGATTCGCTGAGCGCCGCCTGGGCCGGCAACAAAGAGGCCGGCTTCAAGGCCCCTCTCAAGAAACTCCGCGGCATCAGCGCCATGTACACGAACTACATCCAGATCGTGGCGCGCGCGGACTCCGGCATCAAGACGCTCGCCGACATCAAGGGCAAGCGTGTTTCCGTCGGAGCGCCCAAGTCCGGGACGGAACTGAACGCCCGTGCCGTGTTCTCGGCCGCGGGGCTCAAGTACGCCGACTTCTCGAAGGTGGAGTACCTTCCCTACGCCGAGTCGGTCGAGCTGTTGAAGAACCGCCAGATCGATGTCACGCTCCAGTCGGCGGGCCTCGGGAATCCCGCGCTCCGCGATGTCGCGGCCGCAATGGACGTCGTCTTCGTGCCGGTCCCGGCCGACGTGATCTCCAAGATCGGCGACGCTGCGTACGTTTCCGGGACCATTCCGGCCGGGACGTACAAGGGCCAGAACGCGCCGGTGCCGACCGCCTCCGTCGTGAACTTCCTGGTGACGCACGAGGGGGTGAGCGCCGACGTCGTCTACCGGATGACGAAGGGCATGTACCAGAGCCTGGACCAGCTCGCGGCGGCCCACGCGGCGGCCAAGGGCGTCAAGCTGGAGAACGCCGCCCGCTCCATGCCGATCCCCCTGCATCCCGGCGCCGAGAAGTATTATCGCGAGGTGGGTCTGATCAAGTAGCGCCATGACGACCGGGAGTCCGTCGGCGCAAGCGCTTGCCGAAGAGATCGCCGATTACGAGCACCGCCGCCTCCTCTCGGGGACGGCCGCGCGGATCGTGTTCGGCGTGTGCATGGCGTTCTCCGCCTTCCAGATCTACAACGCCGCGTTCAGCCCCCTTTCGAGCCTCATCCTCCGGTCGGTGCACGTCGGCTTCCTGCTGACGCTGGCCTTCATCCTGTATTCCGTCCGCCGCGGATCGAAGAGCGCCCGCGTTCCGTGGATCGACTGGGGGCTGGCTGTCTCGGCGTTCGTCCTCGCCCTGTACCACTGGGTGTTCGAGGCGGATATCATCCAGCGTTCCGGCGATCCATCCGCGGCGGACCTCGCGGTGGGAGCGATCGTCGTTGTGATGGTCTTCGAGGCGACACGGCGCGTGATGGGCATCGCGCTCCCGCTCATCTGCGCGGCCTTCCTGGCCTACGGCCTCTTCGGCCAGCACCTTCCTGGGGCGCTGGCCCACCGCGGCTACGGGTTCGATCAGGTCGTCAACCAGATATTCCTCGGCACGGAAGGGATCTACGGAACGCCGACGCTCGTCTCGGCGACGTACATCTTCCTCTTCATCCTCTTCGGCAGTCTGCTGGAGCAGGCCGGGATGATTCAACTCTTCAACGACGTGTCCCTCGGCGCTGTCGGGCACCACCGGGGCGGGCCGGGCAAGGTGTCGGTCATATCCTCGGGGCTGATGGGCACGATCAGCGGGTCGGGCGTGGCCAACGTCGTGATGGGCGGGCATTTCACCATCAACCTTATGAAGCGGTTCGGCTACAGCGCGGAGTTCGCCGGCGCGGTGGAGGCCACGTCCAGCATGGGCGGGCAGATTATGCCGCCGGTGATGGGGGCCGTGGCCTTCATCATGGCGGAGACGATCGACGTTCCCTACTTGGAAGTCGCCAAGGCCGCCGCGATTCCCGCCGTGCTCTACTTCGCGACAGCGTACTGGATCGTCCACCTCGAGGCCGGCCGGGCCGGGCTCTTCGGCCTGAGGCGCGACGAGTGCCCGAGCGCCCTCGGCGCGGTCCGCGGGCAGTGGCCGCTCCTGCTCCCATTGGCGGCCCTGATATATCTGCTGATGACGGGTTTCACGCCGCTCTTCGCCAGCCTGGCCGGCCTCGCGCTGACGACGGTGATCATCCTCGGACGGCCGCTCGCGGAGCGGATCGGCGTCCAGGGACTGCGTGTCGTCTTCTGGGTCGCGCTCGGCGTGATCGCGTCGGCGCTCTTCTCCGCCGGAATCCAGATCGTTCTCGGCCTGATAGCCGCTCTCGTGATCGGCAACCTCTTTGCCCGTGGAGGGCGCGACACGCTCCGCCTGATGCTGAGCGGGCTCGCGGAGGGGGCGACGGGGGCGGTCAGTGTCGGCCTGGCCTGCGCCATCGTCGGCGTTATCGTCGCGATCCTGACCCTGACAGGCCTCGCGAGCGGCATCGCTTCGACGATCGTCGCCCTTTCCGGGAACAGCCTCTTCTTAGGCCTCGTGCTGACGATGGTCACGAGCCTCGTCCTGGGGATGGGCGTGCCGACTATTCCGAACTACATCATCACCAGCTCCGTGGCGGCTCCGGCGCTTCTCCAGATGGGCGTGCCGCTCCTCGTCTCGCACATGTTCGTCTTCTACTTCGGCATAATGGCCGACCTCACGCCGCCCGTTGCGCTGGCAGCGTTCGCCGCCGCGGCCATCGCGAAGACCTCCCCGATGCGGGTCGGCGTCCGGAGCCTCCAGATCGCCGTGGCGGGTTTCGTCGTCCCCTTCATCGCGGTCTACTCTCCGGCCTTGATGCTTCAGGGCGGGAGCCTGTTCGACACGGTTTATATAGTGTTCAAGGCGCTCGTCGCGGTCGGGCTGTGGGGAGCGGCCACGGTCGGGTTCCTCTGGCACAAGCTCGGGTGGCCGGAAAGGGCCCTGGCGGCGGTCTCGGCGTGCCTCCTGGTCGTGGCGCTTCCGGTCACGGACGAGATCGGGTTCGCGCTCGCGGGCCTGTTCCTCGCCGCCCATTGGCGCCGGTCGCGGCACGGGACGGATCCGGGTTGACCCGGTTCTGCCTCGGCGTCGCCTTCTCGGCGATCCAGGCCGTCATTCCGGCCGAGACGCTGACGCTCGCGTGGACGCATTCGGTGGAGAAGGTCCGGTGGGAGGAGGACTACCGGATCGAGGAGGGGCGGCTCGTTCTCGTCGAGGCTAGAATCAAGGGGATGGGAGCGGGCATGGAGCCGACGCCGGACGCCGTCTTGCGGGACGGCTGGTGGCGCTTCCGGCCGGATCGGGACCCCGCGCGGAAGATCTCTCTGGCGCGGTCGGCGGACTTGGACGATTATACGCTCTGCTGGAACGGGCGCTGCGAGACGCTCGCCGCACTCGCGGGGCCGCCGTTGGAGGGCGGATCGTTCATTGATCTGTTTCCGTGTTCCGGGGAATAGATCGAGGGGTAGCGGGGTTGATGGGCTGATGGGTGGATAGGTCGATGGGTAGAGAGGTTGATGGGAAGTTCTCAGCCACTCAGCTGCCTGATCGCCCGACCGCGCATTAATCTGTTGACTCCAGCCCGGCATTTTTGGCATTTGTTGGACTGGAATTCCACTCCGGCCCGGCTCGTTGCGCGGGCCGGTCCCGGCATCCATTTTTCCCAGCGAGAGGACAATCGATGAAGCTTCCACTACAGATCACGGTCCGGAACATCTCCCTTTCCACGGCGGCGGAAGACAACATCCGCGAGAAGGCCGCCAAGCTGGACGGCTTCTACGAGAGCATCATGAGCTGTCGCGTCGTCGTGGAAGCTCCCCACAAGCGGCACCACAAGGGAGTGCTCTACAACGTCAGGATCGACATGACCGTGCCCGGTTCGGAACTGGTCGTCAAGCGCGAGCCCCACGAGGACTTGTACGTGGCGATCCGCGACGCCTTCGATGCCGCGCGACGACAACTGGAAGAGCACGTCCGGCGCCAGCGCGAGGCGCCCAAGACGGAGACAGCGCGCGAGGCACCCGCATACGCCCGCGTCGCGCGCCTCTTCTCCGCGCAGGACCACGGTTTCCTCGAGACGCACGACGGCCGCGAGGTCTACTTCCACCGGAACAGCGTGTTGAACGGCGGTTTCGACCGCCTGAAGGTCGGGGTCGAGGTGCGCTATACCGAGGAGCTGGGGGAGAAGGGACCGCAGGCGAGCACAGTCGCCTTGCGGTAGATCTTTCGGCACCCCGTGGGCGCTCTTCGTTCGCGTCAGGCTGTCGAGATCGACGGCTCCCGCGGCGAAGGGGGCGGGCAGGTCCTTCGGAGCGCCCTGGCTTTGTCGCTCGTGACGGGCCGAGCCGCGCGAATCACGAACATCCGGGCCCGGCGGCCCAAGCCGGGCCTCGCTGCCCAGCACCTGAAATGCGTCGAGGCGGCGGCCCGGGTCGGCGACGCGGAGGTCGAGGGCGCCCGGCTGGGCTCTTCGTCTCTCGCTTTCTCTCCCCGGTCCATCCGCCCCGGTGATTTCCGTCTCGATATCGGGACGGCGGGCTCCACATCTCTCGTCCTCCAGACCATCTTCCTGCCGCTCAGCCTCTGCGGGGCCCCGTCCACGTTCTCGATCACCGGCGGGACGCACGTCCCCTGGAGCCCGTGCTTTCACTATCTGGAAGACCACTGGCTCAGGTTCCTGCGGGAGGCCGGGTTCGACGCGGCGCTCACGCTCGCGCAGGCCGGCTTCTATCCTCAGGGGGGAGGACGGATCGAAGGGACGGTCAGGCCGGTCTCCCGGATCGTTCCCATCCGTCTGACCGCGCGCGGGCCGCTCGAGAAGATCCGGGGCGTCTCGGCCGCGGCGAACCTCGACCTCAGCGTGGCCGAGCGCCAGAGGGACCAGGCCCTGCGCCGCCTCGCCGGCCGCTGTTCCGCGATCGAGATCGACGTCGTTCAGCTTCCCTCCCGGTTCAAGGGAACGATGCTCCTCCTGGCTGGGGAGTTCGAGGCCGGCCGTTGCTGTTTCACCGCTCTGGGGGAGCGCGGCAAGCCGGCCGAGCGCGTGGCGGACGAGGCCGTGGACGGGATCGAGGAGTTTCTTGAGACAGACGGCGCGGTCGATCATTTCCTGGCCGACCAACTGGTGCTTCCCCTCGCGTTCGCCTCGGGCGTCTCGGAGATAAGGACCTCCCGCGTGACACAGCACCTGATAACGAACGCGGACGTGGTCAGGGAGTTTCTCCCCGCCCTGATTCGTATCGACGGAGCCGTCGGCAAGCCGGGTGTCGTCCGGATCGAGGGGATAGGCCTGGAAGAGGTCGAGCGGCGATGCGTGTGAGAGGCTTCCAGGGCCAGGGAAGATGAAAGGCCGAGGATCCCATTCGTGGACGTTTGATCCCGCGGCGGCGATCGCTCTTCAAAAGAGGCTTGCGAAGAAAGTCGTCCGGCGGGGCGGGCCGAGGGAGGTCCGTTTCCTGGCCGGCGTCGACGT
>MHEK01000062.1 GCA_001803795.1 Nitrospirae bacterium RBG_16_64_22 | reverse complement strand
GAGGAGTTCTACGAAACCTACATCGTGGGAAAGAAGGGCTGGTTCTGAGGGCGGCCTGAGGGCAAATCGGGGGCAGCGCGATTCCTGCCCGGCTTCCGACCACTTCGCCGCCGCTCTAAAGAAGGCCGCAACGCGCGCCGGGGTCCCCCCGGGTCTCTAGTCGTCCGTGCAGCCGGGCCTTCGATTGCGGGGCGCAAGGACTACAAGGCAGAGACCGGGATGGTGTGAGCGGTTCTTGTCAGAGGCAGAGCGTCCCGCGCCAGACAGATCACCCCTCCGGGGCCGATGGGCAGGCCGAGCCGCTCGAGCGCTCCGAAATGCCGGACGTCGCCGGGCGTCGGCCCGGCGGTCTTCTTGATCTCCAGAGGGTAGATCACCCCGTTCCGAACGATCAGCAGGTCGATCTCCCTTCCATCCTTGTCCCGGTAGTAATACAGGGGAGCGGAGAGTCCGCTGTGCCAGAAGCCTTTCAGGATCTCGGCAACGACCCAGGTCTCGAGAATCGCCCCTGAGAGCGCCCCGGTCTCCAGGGTTTCCGGGCTGGACCAGTCCGTGAGGTATGCGCACAAACCGGTGTCGAGAAAATAGAGCTTGGGCGCTTTGACCAGCCGCTTGGAGATATTCGCATGATACGGCTCGATGAGGCGTACGATGCCGGAGGTCTCGAGGATCGAGAGCCAGTGCTTGGCCGTATTGGACGCCACATCGGCGTCGCGCGCAAGATCGGAGATGTTCAGCAACCGGCCGGTGCGGGCCGCGGCGGCGCGGAGAAAACGCAGGAAGGCCATCTCGTCGCCCACGCGGGCAAGATCGCGGACGTCTCGCTGGAGATATGTCTGGACGTAGGAGCCGTAGAACAGGTCCCGGTCAGCGTTCTTTCTCAAAGCCATCGCCGGGAAACTGCCCCGCCAGATCAATTCATACAAGGCCTTCAATCCGAGCCCGCCGCCGCTCTCGCACCGCTTGCGGATTTGCGCTGGAAGAGGAAGGAACGGACGGGACTGTCCCGCCTGCCCCAGCATCTCGCGGCGCGAAAGTCCGAGAAGATGCGCGATTCCCACGCGCCCGGCAAGGGACTCGGACACGCCTTTCATCAGATAAAACATTTGCGAGCCGGTGAGCCAGATGAGTCCGGGCCTGCGGATCCGGTCGACCGCCATCTTGATGTAGGGAAGCAGTCCGGGCGCGTACTGGATCTCGTCGATCAACACGGGCGCCGAAAAGCGCTCCATGAACAAGGCTGGGTCTTCTCGCGCCAGCCGCAGGGCCAGCGGGTCGTCCAGCGTCACGTAGGTTCTTCCGCGCCCGCTCGCGTGGCGGAGCAAAGTAGTCTTGCCGACCTGCCGCGCGCCGGTGACAAGGAGGACCGGCATCTGGCGCGAGGATTTCTTCACGTAGGCGTCGAGCGTGCGTCGTGCGTACATGGCTCTTCCCGGATCGGCTATTTTGCAATCACTTTGCAGTATAGCCGATCCCGCGCCGCACGCCAAGCCCGATCTTGTCCCGCGCGGATCGAACGGAAGCGGATTGTCGAGACTTCCTGCCGGGAGCCCGGCGTATCGGTCGAGGAACTCATATCAGGGAGCCGCCGGGGAGTTCTGGGGAGGTTTCGCTCCGGTCTCGCGTGCGAGATCATCGAGCAGACCGGGATGCCCATGGCGGACGCGGCCCGGCTCCTCGGGGTCTCGATCTCGGCCGTATGCAAGGCGATGTCGCGGAACAAGTCCACTTAGTCAACAACGTCCCCTTCGGCGTCCGTCCCCTTCGGCGTCCTTCGGCCGTCCTTAAACATTCCAGGGCGTCGTCTCGGCCACTGGGGGATGGCCCGACGTTCGACGGCAGGTTGGGGGCTACGTGTCGAGGTCTTTGACGAATTCGGCGCGCTCTTTGATGAACTGGAAGCGGGCCTTGACGTCCTTGCCCATGAGCGTCTCGAAGGCCTGGTCCGTCGCCTCGGGGTCGTCGATCCGGACCTTGAGGAGCGTCCGGGTCTTGGGGTTCATCGTCGTCTCCTTGAGGACATCGGCGTTCATCTCGCCGAGTCCCTTGAAGCGCGAGACCGATAAGCCGTTCCCCCCCGCCCGCGCGAGAATCCGGTCCTTCTCCGCGTCGTCCATGGCGTACTCGACCTTCTTCCCCCGCTCGATCCTGTAAAGAGGCGGCATGGCGAGATAGACGTGGCCGCGCCGAATCAGCTCGGGGAGGTGGCGGTAGAGGAGGGTGAGGAGGAGGACGGAGATGTGCGCGCCGTCCACGTCGGCGTCGGTCATCAGGATGATCCGCCGGTAGCGGAGGCGCTGGTAGTCAAAGGCCGGGCCGATCCCGCATCCGAGGGCCGAGATCAGGTTCCCCACTTCCACGTTCCCCCGGATCTTCTCGAGGGAGGCGACCTGCTCCACGTTCAGGATCTTTCCGCGAAGGGCGAGAACTGCCTGCGTCTTCCTGTCCCGGGCCATCTTGGCCGAGCCGCCGGCCGAGTCTCCCTCCACGATGAAAAGCTCGGAGGATTCCACGTCCGTCGTCGTGCAGTCGGCGAGCTTTCCCGGGAGCGCGAGCCTGGATGATGCGCCGGTCTTCCGGACGGCCTCCTTGGCGAGGCGCGAGGCGACGCGCGCCTGGGCGGCGAGGATGATCCGGCCCGCGACGGCGTCGGCCGCCGTGGGGTTTTCGTAGAGGTACGTCTCGAAGGCGTGCTTGACCAGGTTCGTGAGCGGGGCGACGATCTCGGCGTTGTTGAGCTTCTCCTTCGTCTGCCCCTGGAACTCTGGGTTCGCGATTCGAAGGGCGAACGCGCCGACCATTCCCTCCGTCACGTCGTCGGCCGTGAGGGTCCCGATCGTTTTCGGCAGAAGGTTCTTCTTCTCCATGAACCCGCGGACCGCGGCCGTGAGGCCCGCCCTCAGTGCCTGTTCGTGCGAGCCGCCGTCGACGGTCGCGATCGAGTTCACGTACGTGTGGAGGCGCGTGTCCGTTGCGGGCGTCCAGTTGAGGGCGATCTCCGCCTTGAGCGGTTCTTCCCGGTCCACGTAGAAGGGAATCGCGGAGACCGGTTCCTCCCCGCGCGTGAGCCTCTCCAGATAATCCTTGAGCCCGTCGTCGAACCGGAAGGCCTCTTTTTCCCCCGTCTCTCGGTTCTCGCAGACGACCTGGAGCCCTTTGTTCAAGAACGCCTTGGCCTCCGCCTGGTCGAGGACGGTCTTCCAGTGGAAGTGCGTCTTCGGGAAGATCTGCGAGTCGGGCTTGAACGAGACCTGCGTCCCGCGCCCTCTGGCGGGGCCGACGGCCTTGACGGGGCCCGCCGCCTTCCCGCGCGAGAACGACTGCCGGTATTCCTTCCCGTCGCGGAGGACGGTGGCGGTCAGCGTTTCTGCGAGGGCGCAGACGACGGATGCCCCCACGCCGTGGAGACCGCCGGACGCGTGGTAGGCCCCCTCCTCGAACTTCCCGCCGGCGTGGAGCGTCGTGAGGATCGTCTCGAGGGCCGACTTCTTCGTCTTCGGATGAATGTCGACGGGAATTCCCCGGCCGTTGTCCGCGATCGTGACCGCTCCATCCTTCTCGAGAACGATCTCGATCTTCGTGCAGTGGCCGTTCTGGGCCTCGTCCACGGCGTTGTCCAGGAGCTCCCACACGAGGTGATGAAGGCCCCGGGTGTCCGTCCCGCCGATGTACATTCCGGGGCGGCGGCGGACGGGCTCCAGCCCTTCGAGGACCGTGATGTCGGCCGCGCCGTACTCCCCGGCGGGACGCTTCGCTTCCTTTCCGGCGCGGCTCACGAGGACGATCCTTCCGCCCCGGCGGGGCGCCTGAGGTCGCGGATCGAGCGGGTGATTTTCTGGCCCGTGGCGCCCCGGTGGTGGGGGGTCAGGTCCGCGATTCTTACCTGCTTCGCCGGTCCCTCTTCCGGGACGACCTCGATCGTCTCTTTCTTCCCGCCCGTGACGGCCGAGACCACTGCGGAGCCCTTCACGTTCACGAGCTTGACGCCCGCGCCGGCCCCGGCCAGGACCGGCGCCTCGCCGACGGGGATCCGGAGACAGCGCCCATCCCTGAGACCCAGGACGATCTCCCCGCCCGCGACGGGGACGACGGCCGCGAGACCGTCTCCCGGCTTCACGTTCATGAGCTTTCGCCCGGCCCGCGTCGTCTCCTCGGAGACGTCCAGGCTCTCCGTCCGGAAGCCGGCGCCCTGGCGGGTCACGAGCAGATGTTCGCGGACCGGGACTTTCTTCGCGAAGAGGTCCCCCTGTTCCGGACCGGCGGTCTGTCCGGGCGCCGCTCCGCTCATCGCCCCGACGACCCGCTCGCCGTCGCCCAGCTTGAAGAGGTGCCCCAGCGCCTCGCCGAATCCCGATCCGGAGGGGAGGTCGAGCGCTTTCACGACGTAGACCTTCCCCGCCGACGTGAAGAAGGCGACCGGATCGCGCGTGCTCCCGGGGACGGTCGTTAGAAGGTCATCTCCCTCCTTGAACCGGAGCGTCTCGCCGACAGTCTTCACGCGGCGGACCCAGCCGTTCCTGCTCACGATGACCGTGCAAGGCTCGTGGATGACGAAGTCGTCGGCCGTGAATTCGACCTCCTCAACCTTTCCGAGCTTCGTCCGGCGCTTGTCGGCGTATATCCCCCGGATCTCCCTCAGCTCCCGGGCCACTTCTCCCCAACGGCCCTTCTCCGTGGAGAGGATTTTCTCCAGGCGTTCCTTCTCCTCCCGCTTCTCCTTTCGCTCTTTCTTGATCTTCTCGACCTCCATCTCCACCAATGTGTGGAGGCGGCGCTCCAGAATCGCGTCGGCCTGGATCTGATCGAGCAAGAAGCCCTTCATGAGGCGCGTCCGGGCCTCCTCCCGCGCTTTCGACGAGCGGATGATCTTGATCGCCTTGTCGAGGTCCTTGTGGATCTTCTCGAACGCTTCGAGCAGGTGGAGCCGCTCTGCCAGGAGGCGGATCTCGTGGCGGATCCGCTTTGTCACGACGTCCAGGCGGAAGTCGAGGAAGTGGCGGAGAAGCGCGGGAAGCCCCATCCGCTCCGGCTCGCCGTTCGGCTTGAGGGCCGTGAAGTTCGCCGGGAAGGATGCTTCGAGGTCCGTGTGCTTGTATAGGTAGGCCATCACGACGTCCGGAGACACATCCGCCTTGAGGTCGAGGACGATCCGGATATCCGCCGTGCTCTCGTCCCGCGCCTCCGAAACCTGGGGGAGCTTCTTCTCCTGGATGAGGGCGTATATCTTCTCGAGGAGCTTCGCCTTGTTGATCGTATAGGGGAGCGAGGAAATCACGAGGGCGCTCCGCCCGCGGTCCCGGCCCTCGACCTCGTACTCGCCGCGGACACGGAACGATCCCTGGCCGGTGCGATAGGTCTCCGCGATCTCGGCCCGCGTATTGACGAGCCGGCCGCCCGTCGGGAAATCGGGCCCTTTGAGCGTCTTCATCAGGTCCTTCACTTCGGCCCTTGGATTCTCGATCAGCGCGAGGCAGGCATCGACCGTCTCGCCGAGATGATGGGGCGGGAAGGAGCACGACATTCCGACGGCGATCCCGGACGCGCCGTTGATCAGCAGTTGAGGAATCCGGGAGGGGAGAACGACCGGCTCGAGGAGCGTCGCGTCGTAGTTGTCGCGGAACGGGACGGTCTCCTTGGGAAGATCCACGAGAAGCTCGCCCGCGATCTTCGAGAGCCGCGCCTCGGTGTACCGCATGGCGGCGGCGTTGTCGCCGTCGATCGAGCCGAAGTTGCCGCTCCCGTCGACCAGGGGATAGCGCAGGGAGAAGTCCTGGGCCAGGCGGACGAGAGCGTCGTACGCCGCCTGGTCGCCGTGGGGGTGATACTTGCCGAGGACCTCGCCGACGACGGCCGCCGACTTGCGGTGCTTCGCGTCGGCCGCAAGTCCCAGGCGGTCCATCGCGTAGAGAATCCGCCGCTGGACGGGCTTGAGTCCGTCCCGCGCGTCGGGAAGAGACCGCGAGACGATCGTCGAGAGGGCGTAGGTGAGGAAACGGTTCTCGACTTCCGTGTGGAGAGGGACGGCGTGCTCGTTCGGCAGGGGTTCAGGCGTACGTTCCGCGGTCCGGGTCTTCATGGCGGGGGGAGTGATACTCCCTTGAGACGGGGGATGTCAAGCGGGAGAGCGGGGAGCGAAATCGCGCAGTGCAATCCTGCCGCCGCCCCCGGGGGGGGCGGCGAGCGGAGGGTCACGACCTCGGCCGCGGGGCGGCCGCCTTGTCCAGCTTCCTGAGCAGATCGAGGCCCCTCTTTGCGCTCCCTCGCACGGCGCGCGCGCGAAACCGCGTTTCCGCGTCGAACTCCACTAGGGCGGTGACGGAGAGCTCTTCCATCAGCTTGTTGACGCTGACTCCTCTGGACCTTGCAAGCTTTTTCAGTCTCTCGTGAGTGTCATCCGGCATCCGAACGGTGAGTGTGCCCATCTTACACCTCCTTGATCAGCGCCTCGGGCCCCAGGACGCGGAGACCCGGGAACCACAATTCCGGGGTCCGGAAATCTCTCGGGTTCCTCGTGACGATCGCCTCCGCGGATCCGGCGACGGCGAGCTCGACGATATGGTTGTCCCCCTCGTCCGGAATGTTCGGACGCCATCGGTAGTAGATCCGCGTCCACCGGCAGACGCTTAGAAACGCATCGAGCAGGTCCTCGCGTTCGGCGCGGGCCAGCAGGCATCTCCGGAACAGGCCTTCCCGCGACAGGAGGGCTTCGTATTCGCAGAAGAGGGCCGTTCCCATGAGCGGCTGGTGCTTCCCGGCCAGACACTGCCTCAGCACTTCGCGGCTCGGACCTTCCGGTCCGAGAAGCGCCGCCACGAAAACGCTGGTGTCGACGACGATGACCACGCAGGTCTGATAGCATATACGCAATCATGAAGCAAGGCGTTTCTTGTCCCCCGTTCGGTTGAAATGGGGACGCGACGCCGAGTCGCGTTCGCCTCGGGGACCGTTGTTCCTGTATAATGCATGTCAAGGACATGTAAGCGGCGCGACCGTTCATGGACTTTCGCGGGGCCTGGGACGGAGCGTGCAGGAAGGTCGGACCGATCGGGCGGAAGCTTCACGACAGACGAACGGGTGTTCGGAGCCTCGTTCGCGCGGGCGTTCTCTCTCGCCCTGAATCGCGTTCGGGAACAATCCGCTCGAGCAGACGGCCCAAGGACCGTGGCTCAACGGGGTCGTGGGACGTACGACGGGAGAGGTTGCTTATGCCCACAATTTCGATGTTTTATGGCATCCTTATCCGCATGTTTTTCTATGACGCGGACAAACACCATGTGCCGCATATTCATGCCGAGTATCAAGACCAAATAGCCGTGTACTCTATTCGCGATGGGTCTGTTTTGGCCGGTGAACTTACACCAAAGAAGCACAAACTTGTCGTTGCATGGATTGAAATTCATCAAGAAGATCTGATCGCTGATTGGGAATTGGCGGTGGTTGGAAAGAAACCCTTCCCAATTCGAGGGCTAGACCAATGAATATTGAGGAAGTCATCCCAAAAAAGAATTTCATGCTTTATGTCAAAGCCGAGGATGGAAAAACGGGGCTGTTTGATGTGAAGCCTTACCTGGAATCGGAAGCCTTCGCGCCGCTAAAAGATAGAAGCGAGTTCGAGCGTATTCGCAACGGTAAGTACTTTGTCGAATGGGACTGCGGCGCAGACCTTTCTGCAGACACCATTCAAGCGCGGTGGATCACGGAAAATAAAAACACCGAACAAATCGCTGCGCCCGTACCGCGCACGGCTGAGCCTGGTCGTTAGCCATCATGATGAGCGACTCCGTCGACCATAACGGCGGAAAGCATCTTGCCGTCTTGGCGAGACGGCGGTGCGGCGCGGCTTGACTCCGGCGGCGCGGGCGTGGTACGTGAAGGGCGCGCCGGAGTGGTGGAACTGGTAGACGCAGCGGACTCAAAATCCGCCGAGAGAAATCTCATGGGGGTTCGATTCCCCCCTCCGGCACCAATTCTGTCCTCCTCGGACTCTCTTGCTTCCAGGGACGGCCTTGCCAGAGAACATGGAGGGAAAGAAGATGGACTTCCAACCGCCTAAGGGACCATTCTGTCAGAGTTGCGCCATGCCCTTGGAGAAGGCGGAGGATGCCGGGACCAATGCGGACGGCTGCGGCAGCCAGGAATACTGCCGGTTCTGCTTCCAAGGCGGGGCCTTCACGGATCCGATCATCTCGATGGAGCAGATGATTGCAAGGGTCTCGGGGATCATGGTTGCCAGGCTCGGCATGCCCGAGGGCCAGGCCGGGCAGATCGCCCGCACCTTTGTCCCGAGGCTAAAGAGGTGGCGGACGGAGTAAACGTATTGGTCTCATGATCCGCCCCCTCTCGGCCGATACGGTTGTGGCGGCGGAGAATAACCAGTCACCGCCCCCTAGCTCGCCAAGCGCGCAGCCCCTGGAGGCGAGGCGTGGACGATTTCAGGCAGATACTCAGGCAGGCCGAGGAAGGAGACGCCCAAGCCCAGTTCAGGGCGGCGAACTGCTACCAGCAGGGTCTCCTGGGCGTCCCGCCGAACCTTCCGACGGCGATCCGCTGGTACGAGGCGGCCGCCGCCCAGGGACACGTCAACGCCCTGGTCAACCTCGGGATTATTCATATCAGCGTTCTTCCCTCTCGCGGCGGCACCAAGGACGCGGCAAGAGCCTGCGCGTTCTTTAAGAGGGCGGCCGAGAAGGGGGACGCGCAGGCCGCCTTCTATCTGGGACAGATTCTCGTCAAGGGGGACGGCGTTCCGGCCGATCCCGCCCTCGGTATCGCCTGGATCGAGCGGGCGAGTGCCGCCGGGTACCCTCAGGCCCAGTTCGAGCTCGGCGTCCGCTCGCTCCGGGGCGAGGACGTGGAGAGGAATCCCGGAAGGGCGGCGTCTCTGTTTCGCAAGGCCGCCGAACGGGGGCACGCCTCGGCCCAGCACAACCTTGCGGCGATGCTTCTCTCCGGGAACATGGGCGTCCCCGAAGACCAGGCCGAGGGACTCCGCTGGCTCGTGGCCGCCGCCCGCCAGGGGGATCCCGACTCACAGTACGATCTGGCCCAGCGCCTGCGCCGGGGGCAGGGGTGCGATCCGGACTTCGTCGGCGCCCTCGCATTCTACAGGGAAGCCGCCGCCAAGGGGCACGTCGAGGCGACGTATACCGCCGGTTTGATGCTTGCCGAGGGAAAGGGTTTGGATGGCCCGCGTCCTGATCTCGCGGAGCCGTTTTACCAGCAGGCCGCGATGAAGGGGCACGCCGGCGCCGCCCACAACCTCGCCATCCTGTTCGCCAAGGGGCTGGGAGTGGAACAGGACCTCGATCTGGCCTGCGAGCTCATGGAGTACGCCGTCTCGCTCGGCGAGGACGGCGCGATGTTCAGCGCCGGCCTGGCCCTGCTCCAGATGACACCGCCCGATCTCGTCCGGGCGGCGACGTGGGCCATCCTCTCCATCAACCATGTTCCCGACGGACCCGGGCAAAAGATCCTCGATCATATCGCGCCGCAGATGACGAAAGCGCAGATGGAGGAGGCCAAGGCCCGCGCCGCCTCGTGGAAGCGCG
>MHEK01000061.1:8676-11665 GCA_001803795.1 Nitrospirae bacterium RBG_16_64_22 | reverse complement strand
CCGGCGCTGGATGAAAGACGGCGAATCCTAAAGCAGAGGCCGTGCCACGAACCGGCCGTAGATTCATCGGGAACTTACGGTTCAGCCGCCGGAAAAAACCGTATGGGGATCAATCCATTGGGCCATCTTGGCTGTCTTGGGAAACGAACACCAGCGCCGTCCCTGGACCGGATTGCGAATCAGCCTTTTTCCTTCTTGCCGAAAAACCGGCCCAGGACGCCGCCCGCCTCCTCGATCGCCGACGCGGGCTTCTCCTCGCCGGCATCCTCGAGCCCTTTCAAAGCCCCCGGATGGCTCGGGTTCCAGTTGAGCGCCTCCATGAACTTCTTGACGGCCCTCGCCTTGAGCCCGCCCCTCAAGTAGATCTGTCCGAGAAGAACGTGGTAGTCGGGGCGAGACGGCTCGATCTCGATCGCCTTCTGGATGTGCTCCTCGGCCTCGTGCAGGCGCTTCGGGATGCGGCTCTGGGCCATCGCCAGGAAGTGATAATAACTTCCACGGGTGGGATCGAGCCGGACGGCCCATTTGAACAGCTCCTCCGCCCCCCAGAAGTTCCCCTTCTCGATCTCTGCCTTCCCTCGGGCAAACTGCTCGGCCGCTCGCGCGGCCTGGGTCTGCTGCTCCTTCTCTTTCTCGCTCTCCTTCAGCCCAAACCGGTCCAGGTCGTACTCCTTCCGCCTGGCCTCGTCCGAAAGGACCTCGTACGCCTTGTTCGCGCGCACGAAGATCTCCTCGAGGTCCGCCTTCGCCCCTTCGAGGCCCTTGTGCGTGTGAAGGTCGGGGTGAAACCGCTTCACGAGCTTCAGGTAGGCCCGGCGAACGACCCGGGCGTCCGTCTCCTCGGACACGCCCAGAATCTCGTAGTGGGTTTTCCCCTTCATGCCATCGAGGAACCGGCGGATCGTTTCGGGGGTCTCTTCCTCATCATCCTCTGCGCCGGAAGGCGCGGCCCCCGGGACCGGGGATGGCCTTGGCTCGGAGGAAGGCCCGGGCGGAACCAACGGCTCCACCGGCTCCGGCGACGGGGGAGGAGCCGCTTTCTCCCGTAGATCTTCTTCCGGCGCGGGCTCGGGTGCCGCGGTCGGCGTTCCTCCCTCGACGGCGCACAGGCCCGCGCAGGCCATCCCATAGAGGATCTTGAGCCTCGACAGCTCTTCCCCCTCCGTCCTCTCCAGGACCTGGGCGACGGTCGGACCGCCGTCCGCCGCCTCCACGATCTTCTGCTCTTCCGGCGGGAGAATCGCGGGCCCTTCCTCGAGCAGGGCCGCCCGGTTGATCCGGACGACGGCGTCCCGCGGAGGCAGGCGGCGCCTGAGCCTTGCCGAGTCGGCCTGCCGGCGGATCCCCTCCAGGATGAGGCTCCGCGGAGAGAAGTGGACCCGGATCGGCGGCATCTCCCCCTCGGCCGGCGGAATGAAAACGGCCCTCCCCTCCGGCCAGGAGAACAGGGACACGACGATCTCCCGCACCTGGAACTTGAGGCCGTCAAAGAGATCCTTCGGCGTGAGCGCCCCCATCTCTACGAGGACGACCCCCTGCTTCTTCCCCTTCTCCTTGATGAGGCGGACCGACTCGTCGTACTGGTCCAGCGTGATCATGCCGGCCCTGATCAGCATCTCCCCGAGCCGGTCGTCCCCTAAGTTTGACGTGGCGAAGACAACCATCCCTTCGTCGAGCCAGACGACCTTCTCCGCCCCCGCCCCCCGGAAAACGAAGCGTCCCGCCGCCCGCGCCGCCTGGGCGCGCAGGAATATCCGGGGCAGTTCGTCCCAGGTGAAGGGGCCGGCGAAATCGAACGCCGGATTGGACGATGGGAGAGGGGGTTCTTTGGCGTCCATCAGAGTTATTATAGCGGAGGCGCCCGTCGCGCCCAAGCCGACGTTGCGGCCGGCCCGGAGGGGCATTATAATGTGCGGACACATCTGGGGGCAGACGAACCGTGCGCGTCAATCTGGGCCTTAAGACCAAACTTCTCCTCATCCTTCTCGTTCTCTCCGTTCTCTCGCTCTCGTCCCTTTCGTTCGTCTACATGACGAGCGAGGCCCAGCTCATCCGCCAGGTGACAACCTACACGAACGACCTCTCCCGGGCGATCCAAGTCTCCGTCGAGCGTTTGACGCAGGGCGGGACCGTCGACAGCGACGCCCTCCAGAAGTACGTCCCGGAGATCCGCTCCAAGGGGATCGAGGAGGTATCCGTCGTCTCCACGCCCGACGAAGAGATTATCGCGAGCACCAATCCGCGGCACGTGGGCAAGAAGGTCGCCCCGGAGCCCGAGCTGATCGTCAAGGCCACGCTCGGGGAGAACGTCGGCGGGGAGACGAAGAAGCGCTACAACGTCATCCTCCCGATCGTCGTGCGGGACGAAGAGATCGGATACGTCCACATCGTAATGCTGCTCGACGACTTCCGCGCCCTCATCCGCTCGAACAACGCGAAGAGGATCGCCGCCACCGTCGTCGTCTTCGCGCTGGGCGCCGTTGCGGCCCTCTACCTCGCGACCCGCTACACGCGGCCGATCTCCCAGGTGGTCCAGGCGGCCCGCCGCGTGGCCGACGGGGACCTCTCCCAGACCCTTCCCGAGAACCGGAGCGACGAGGTGGGACAGCTCATCCGGAGCTTCAACGAGATGGTCGTGAAGCTCCGGCACAACCGACAGCTCGAGGAGAAGCTCCACGAGGCCGAGCGCCTTTCGGCCGTGGGCCAGCTCGCCTCGGGCATCGCGCACGAGATCCGGAATCCCTTGAACTTCATCAACCTGACGATCGACCACCTGCGGGCTCGGATGGAGAATGGCACGGCGGACCCGAACGGGGCGGACGCGGCCCTTCTGGGCCAGATGAAGGAAGAGATCGCCCGGCTCAATACGATGGTCTCCAACTTCCTGACGTTCGGCCGCCCGGGCCGGCTGGTCAAGCGGCCCGGCGACGTCAACGCCGTGGTGGCGGGGCTCGTCGCGCTGATCGAAGCGAGGGCCCTCGCCCAGGGA
>MHEK01000061.1:0-8565 GCA_001803795.1 Nitrospirae bacterium RBG_16_64_22 | reverse complement strand
CGGAGGCCGCCTCCAGGTCTCGACCGCGCCCGTCGATGAGGGGGCGGCCGTCACGATCGGCGACACGGGCGGCGGAATCCCTCCCGAGAACATCGACAAGGTCTTCGAGCCTTATTTCACGACGAAAGACACGGGGATCGGTCTCGGCCTCGCGCTCACGCGGAAGATCCTTGTGGAACACGGCGGGAACATCTCGATCGACTCCGCGCCCGGCCGGGGAACGACCGTCCGCATCGTCATTCCGGAAGGCGAGCCGGAAGACGTCTCTTCGACTCCACCCGCCCCCGAGCCCGTTTCTCATGCCGTCGATTCTAGTCGTTGACGACGATCCCCCGCAGAGGGAGATCGTGGGCGTCATCCTCGAGGGCGAAGGGTACCGCGTCGAGACGGCCGGCGGCGGACGAGCAGCCCTCAAGGCGTACCGGCGCGACTCCTTCGACGTCGTCCTAACGGACCTCAAGATGCCCGATCTGGCCGGGGATGCCCTTCTCGACGCCCTGATCCGCGAAGACCCGGCGGCCTGCGTCATCATGATGACCGCCCACGGCACGATCGCCTCCGCCGTGGAAGCGATGAAGAAGGGGGCCTTCGACTACCTCACCAAGCCGATCGACCGGGACGCCCTCCTGATGACCGTCCGGCGCGCCGCCGACCGGGTCAGCCTCGTCCGCGAGAACCGCCGCTTAAAGGAAGAGCTCGAGGACCGATTCCGGATCGAGAACCTGGTCGGCTCGTCCGGCCGGATGGACGAGGTTCGCCAGATGATCCGGCGCCTCGCTCCGACGCCGTCCACCGTCCTCATCACGGGGGAATCGGGAACAGGGAAGGAGATCGTGGCCCGCGCCGTCCACTTCGCCTCGCCCCGGCGGGGAGGCCCGTTCCGCGTCATCAACTGCGCCGCGATCCCCGAGACGCTCCTCGAGAGCGAGCTGTTCGGGTACGAACGGGGCGCCTTCACGGGCGCGGCCGCCGCGCATCCGGGCCTCTTCGAGGCCGCGCAGGGAGGGACCGTCCTCCTGGACGAGATCGGAGAGATGCCCCTGCCGATGCAGGCGAAGATCCTCCGCGTCCTCCAGGAGAAAGAAGTGCGGCGGGTCGGCGGAAACACGCCGCTCACGGTGGACGTGCGCATCCTCGCGGCGACGAACCGCGACCTCGAGCGAGACATGCGGACCGGGAGGTTCCGCGCCGATTTGTACTACCGCCTGTGCGGTCTCGTCATCCCCCTCCCTCCCTTGCGCGAACGAAGCACGGACGTCCCCGAGCTGGCCGAGCACTTCCTCGCCCGGCACAACCGCGAGAATCCGGACCGAAGGATCCTCGGGATCACGCCCGCCGCCATGGAGCGGCTCGTCCAGTTCCCGTGGCCGGGCAATGTCCGCCAGCTCCAGTCGGCGATCGAGCGGGCCGTCGTCCTTTCCTCGGGCGATTGGATCGACATCAAGGACCTTCCCGCCGAGATCCGGGAACGCCCGATCTCGATCGGCCAGGTCGACTTCGAGATTCCGGACGAGGGTTTCTCCTTCGAAGGGTTCGAGCGCGAGATCATCTTCAAAGCCCTCAGGAAATCGGACGGGGTCGTGGCCCGGGCCGCCCGCCTTCTCGGCATGAGTTACAGGACCCTTCAATACCGTCTCGAAAAATTCGCCATCAAGAAAGAACCCTAAACACCCCAATTCGTGCGGCGGGTTGCACGAAATCGTGCGGTCTCCGAAAGAAATCGTCAGATACGTCATCACCGACCCGGCAGGTTGCCCTCGTAACAATTTGAAATAATTCAACAACTAACCGAATCTTACAATCCGTAGCTGTGGCAACGGAGTTGCTTACCGTCCACCCGAATTGATTTTTTCGATCCCAACTGGAAGGAGGTGAATCCAACATGAAGAAGATCTTCGCAATCGCAATGGCATTCGCGTTCGTCGCCGTCTCCACGGTTGCCTTCGCTCAGGAGAAGAAGGCCGAGGAGAAGAAGGGCGAGGCGAAGCCCGCCGCCGCGGCTCCGGCCAAGGCTGAGAAGAAGGCTGAGCATCCTGGCGAGCCCGCCAAGGCCGAGAAGAAGGCCGCGAAGAAGGCCAAGGCCCATCAGGTGACCGGCTCGGTCAAGGCGGTCGACGCCAAGGCCAACACCCTGACCGTCGTCAAGAAGGTGAAGAAGGAGGAGAAGGAAGTTGTCCTCTCCTGCACCGACAAGACGAAGTTCAAGGGCGTGAAGGGTCTTGCCGACGTCAAGGCCGGCGACAAGGTCACGGCCAAGTACTCCGAGAAGGACGGCAAGAACGTTGCCAGCTCGGTTGACGTGAAGGCTGCTCCTGCCAAGAAGGAGGAGAAGAAGGCCGAGAAGAAGGAAGCCGCTCCTGCCAAGAAGGAGGCTGCTCCTGCCCCCGCTCCGGCTCCTGCTCCTGCCAAGAAGTAACGCAAGGCGCAAGTCGAGGGGGAGTCCCGGCTTGATGCCGGGCTCCCCCTGTCTATTCACTTTCCAATTCCCAATTCCCAATTCCCAATTCCCTGGGAAAACCAAGGCCTCCCAAACAGGGTCGATAGATCGAAAACTGGCAATCGAAAATTTCTGATTGGAAATCTGGAGGACGAAGACAGGAAGGGCGAGGGCTGAAATCGCGGATTCGCGGTTGGCCGGAGGATCGTCAGGAAGGTGCTCCTGCCTCCCTGGGGGAGGCAGGAGCGAAGTGTGGAGGAGGAGAACGTGAGGCGCGATTCTGGAGAATCCCGCGTTACGGTCTGCTTTGGATCTCGTACCCGCGTTCGATTTCCTTGTAGCTCTTGACGAGGACGGCCGTGGCGGTGCCGTCCTGAATGGAGATGACCTTGGCTTCGCTCACGAGCTGGTGCGGAAGCTGGACCCGGGCGTCCAACCAGCGGGCCTTCTTCACGAGGCCCGGAAGGAGGACGGCGAACTTCGCCCCCACGCGGATTCCATCTTTTCTTCCGCGGTCGATGTAGACGATGTCGTGCTGGCCGTTCGAGTTCTTGTCGTCGGCCGTCTCGACGATGTGTCCCTTGACAGCCGGCGTCACTTCGCCGGCCACCATCTGGTCGGCGCCGGAAGGCTCGGCGAAGTCGGTGACCCGGTCCCCTTCCTCGATGGCGTCGTAGGAACGGACGACTCTAGCCGTGGCGACCCGTCCGTCCGTCGCCGTCACCTCGGCGAATCCGAGCGACTTGATCAGGTATCCCAGTGCCTGTCCCGTGATCGGGTGTTTCACCCGGCGGATGGTCCGGACGATCGAGACCTTCGCGCCGGTCTGGGGATTGAAGTTCGGGCCATGGGCGATGTAGATCGTGTCCTCCTGGCCGAGAAGGACCTTGTTGTCCCAGGAGCCGACGACCTCGCCTCCGGCCGGCGCCGGGCCGACGTAACCGGCGGAGAGGATCAACTTCTTCAAGGTGGGATCGATAGGCGCCGGCGGGACTGCCGGCCGAGCTTCTTCCGCTCCAGCCGCCGCTTCCTCCGGCTTGGCGGCCGCGACGGCCTCGGGGGCGCCCTTCTCTTCGGCTTTGGCTTCCGCCTCGGTCTTTGAAGGCTTGGCGGGTGCTCCCGGAATCGCTATCTTCTGCCCCGGGTAGATCCGGTCAGGGTTCTTGATGTCGGGATTCGCTTTCCAGACTTTCGGCCAGAGGAAGGGGTCCTTGAGGTACGAGGAGGTGATCCCCCAGAGAGTATCTCCCTTGACGACGTCGTGGTTCGCCGCCCCTTCCTTCTCAGCCATCGTCTGGTTGACGAAGAGAAAGACGGCGGCACCAACGACCGCCGCCCCGATGCCGATCCATTTCGTGATCTTTGACATGTCGGACCTCCCCTGGCAGAGGCGTGGGACAAGGGACTTGAAATCATTTTGAGCCTAGCGAATGAGCCGGAGATTGTCAAGGATATTTCTAGGTTGCAATGTGTAATATGTTGTTTTTGCACGATTCAGCCGCCATCTTCCTCGCCTTGGTCCCAACCCGGTCTGTCCATGCCCGGGGAGCCGGCTTCGGAGGAGGCTTCATCCTAAAAACCGCAGTTCACTCACCGCAGAGGACGCAGAGTCCGCGGAGGAACATCTTTTCGGGCGGTTTTGATGCTCACCTGCCTGGTCAGGTCGATGTGTCTTCCAATCCCTGGAACTCCTTGGCGTTCTCCGCGTGCTCCGCGGTTCAACTGCTTTTTCCCGGTTCATCTGAGGACCCTTCCAGGACTTTCCCCAATTTTTCCCTTCCCCCTCAGGGGGAAGGACAGGATGGGGGTGGGTTTCTTCACCGTTCTGTCGAACCCCATCCCCACCCCACCCCTCCCCTTGAAGGGGAGGGAAGCAGGCCGCACGTGCGGGAAAATGGCGCTGGAACGCGGAAACACCCGAACCATGACCCATGGGCGCCGACGAATCCCTCGCGGTCTCCACGATGAGCCGTCCGACGCAAGGCCCTTCCTCATCCCTTGAAGAGTTTCCCCAAAAAAATCGGCGTTCCACTTCAAGAACCGAAAAACAAACAGCCCCTCAATCACTTACCCCAAGAACCCCCTAAATCCTGGGGAAAGTCCTGGAGGACCCTTCGTCTTGCCGTGCGGCGGGCGCGTATGCTAGGGTTCTACAAAAAATTTCCAACAGGTCCATCCATACGAGGAGGGGACGATGGTTTTCCTGGTAATGATGGCCGCGGCGCTTCTCCTTATTTACGCCGGTTCGGCCGTCTATCTGTACTACGGGTACAAGAACAATTTGACCCTCTGAGGGATCGCGCATTCCCCGGAGGTCCTGGCGCGCATCGAAAAGAAGCTCAGGGCCGAGGGGAAGGACGTCCCCAGTTGGGTGACGGCGAGACAGAAGAACAATTCCTGCTGATTGTGCAGGGGGCAATGCGGGGCAGGGGGCGTAACCCACTATCGCCAGGAGAGGATCTCGCTCACGGCCTTTCGCGGGGGCGTTGCGGGCGTGTCCCGCGGAAAGCCGAGGACGAGCGAATCGACGACCCGGAACCCGTTCGGGACGTTCAGGCGTGAAATCAGGCGGCGATCCCGGTTGATGAGCGAGACGCCGCCGATGTGCGTCCCCCCGAGTCCCAGCGCCGTCGCGGCGATCAGGATGTTCTGGACGGCGTAGGCGCAGGAGGCTTCGGCATTCGGCCAGGAATCGTCGGCGCAGACCAGGAGGAAGAGGGGCGCCCGGTGGATCGTCTGGCGAGGCGCTTTCTCGATGATCTCCCGGATCCTTTCCCCGCGGAGAGAGGGGAGGACGAGCTTGAGAAAGGGCCTCATCTTCCAGATACGAGCGGCCTGCCGGCGAATCGCCGCCTGAATCTCATCGACCAGGAGCCTGTCGCGGACGGCGATGAAATGCCATGGCTGGGAATTGTACGGGGAAGGGGCGAGCGACGCGATGCGGATGAGTTCCTCCACCGTTTCCTTCGGGACATCCCTTTCCTCGAAGTTCCTGCGGGCCCGTCGCTTCTCGATCGCCTCGATCGCGTCCATTTGCCTCCTCCCGCCGCCTCTCCGGCCTGATGCGCGCTGAAAAGATACCCGATCGCTCCCTCCGGTCCAAGTGGATTTGGCGCCCGGTTCTTGTTCTCGCCGTTCTCTTGTCCGGGGCGTGCGCGGGGATTCCCGAAGCCCCGCCCCCGGACTACGTTCCGGCCCCCCGTTCCGTTTTCGGCGGTCTCGCCCTCTCCGGCGAAGATGCCGAGGCGCTTGCCAGGGCGCTGGACGCCGCGGCCAAACGTCTGCCGGCTGTCGCGAACGCCTCGCAGGGTCTTGCGGGCGCTCTGTCGCTTCGCGGGATCGTTCGAGATGCCGGGACCCCTGATGAGATCCGGGCGAAGGTCGCTGAGGCGTTCGATCCGTGGACGGCGGGGGCGACGGGAGGCGAGGCCCTGGTGACGGGGTACTACGAGCCCGTGGTCGAGGGCTCTCTCGCTCCTTCGGAGCGGTTCCGATACCCTCTCTACGCCGTTCCCGACGATCTCGTGACCGTTCCCCTCCTTCCTTTCGGACTTACGAACGCTTCCCGCGACCGGCTCGTCGGGCGGCTCGCCGGGAGGACGGTCGTTCCGTACCACACGCGGCGGGAGATCGACGGCGGGAGCGCCCTCGAAGGGAAAGGATTGGAACTGGCCTGGCTGGCCGATCCCGCGGATCGCTTCTTCCTCCACGTGCAGGGATCGGGCGTCATCCGCCTTCCGGACGGACCTCCGCGGCGCATCGGCTACGCGGGATCGAACGGACACCCGTATCGAAGCATCGGCCGGCTCCTGGCGGACGAAGGGAAGATCCCGCTTGCGGACGTGACGATGCAGGCGATCCGTGACTACCTGGCGCAAAATCCCGACGAGCGGGACCGGGTTCTCCATCACAATGAGAGCTACGTTTTCTTCCGCTGGACGGAAGGCGGGCCGTTCGGCTCGCTCGGCGCGGCGCTTGTCGCGTTCGCGAGCGTTGCGGTCGATCCGCGCTTCTATCCGCCGGGCTCGATACTCCTGCTCGAAACGGAAATCCCGGCTCCGGGAGGTGCGACGCGGCCCTTCAGGAGTCTTGTCGTGGCAATGGACACGGGCGGCGCGATCAAGGGGCCTGGGCGCGTCGACCTCTTCTGCGGGACCGGAAATGAGGCGGGCGAGATTGCCGGCCGCTTGAAGAGCCGGGGCAAGATTTATCTCCTCTTGCCGAAAGGCGGGAGACCCGTGGCGATCCCAATGGCGGCGAAGTAAATTTTCTCTCACCCGTTGTGAAGGCCGGTTGCGTGTGGTACCTTGTGCGCCTTTCCGGAGGACTCGCATGACCGAAATCACGCCCGAACGGATACAGGAATGGTTCGCCGGGGCCGCCGCCGCATCGGCCGCGTTCGCTGGAGTCGCCCACGGGCTCTTCGCCCGCCTGGCCGAAGGGGGGCCGCTCACCGCCGTGGAGCTGGCCGAAAAGGCGGCCGTGGATCCGGGCTACTGCGCGCGGTGGTGCGAGGTGGCTTTCGCGTACGGATTTCTCGAACGGGCTGGAGACGGCTGGGCGCTGTCGGATTCCGCGAGGTCCTTCCTCGTCCCGGGTTCCGCCCGGTACGCGGGCGGGGCGTTCGTCAACCTGATGCTCCTCGGCAGTTTCGGCGTTCGGTTCGCCGAGTGCCTCGGAACGGGGGACGTCCCGGGCGAGGGCCTCTTCGCGGAGCGCCCGATATTCGCCCCCCTGTTCGGCCCGATGCTCGAGGGGAACTTCAGGCCCGTGTTCGAGAAGGTCGTCCTGCCGGCCGTCGCGGCGTATCGGGAAGCCGGAGAGAAGGGCGGGAGGGTCCTGGATCTCGGGTGCGGGAACGCCTGGTTCCTCATCTCTCTTGCCAGAGCTTTCCCCGCGATCACGGGCGTGGGCGTAGAGGGGCACGAAGCGCAGATCGCAAACGCGAACAAGCGGATCGAGGGGGAGAATTTGGGGGGCCTGCTCCGGTGCGTGGCTGGAGATATCGTCGATCCGCCGGTGGACGGGCCGTTCGACCTCATTACGATGAACCGCTCGGTCCATCACGTCTGGGACAGGAAGGAGAGGCTGATTGCGTCCGTGCGCGAGAGGCTCTCGCCGGGCGGCCGTTTCGTCGTCTGGGACCCGAACTTCCCCGAGACGGACGAGGAACTCCGCGCCCCCGCGAAGCGGACGATGGTCCTTCACTCCCTCGCCGAGGCGATGCAGGGGAACCGCCTGATGCCCGCGCGCGAGATCGCCGACTGGATGCGGCAGGGCGGGTTCGACGCGGAGGCGCATCTCCTCAACAACGGGAACGAAGGGATCGTCGTGGGGAGGAAGAAGGCCTAAACCTGCGTTGACAAAGGCTGGCCCGTCGGTATAATCTCAACCTCCCGCGCAAGAAAATTTCGATGCCGCGAGATTTCCCGGGTAGCTCAGCTGGCAGAGCAGGTGGCTGTTAACCACCCTGTCGGGGGTTCGAATCCCTCCCCGGGAGCCAGATTGTCGGTTGCGGACCGCTCCTTCGAGTTCTATGACCTCCTGGTTCCACATCTTGAAAAACGAATTTCGTAGCCGTTTCTACCGTGGTCACACCGGCAACCTGAAACGGCGTCTTTCCCAGCACAATGACCCCCGCTACCTGGGAACAAAGACAACCAAACGCTGAGAGCGGCGACGCGCTGGGAGAAGCCCTCAAGACGAAGGACATGAAGAAGTCCCTCGCAGCGCTTAACTCCACGCTGACGAAGTGCGTGGCCTGCCACGACGCGTACAAGCAGTAGGACAAGCGACAAGGGAGACCAGGCCGAGGTCGGCGCGCCGGGCGAGAGGACGCTCTATCCCAAGCTTTGTTGCGACGGCCGGGAGTTCACGCACGACACCCGGCCAAGGTCGAGCCAGGAACGACGCCCTAGTCGATCGGGACGCCGTCTTCCCAACGGCGATTCCCTCCGAACGCCGCTGAGGCGACGTAGAGGCGCGTCGACACGGAGAAATTCCACACCTGGAAGAAGACGAACGCCATGTCTTCGGCCGCCGATGCTTCGTCCCCGTAGAGATAGACCTTGCGCAAGGGGTCCCACTCCTGGACCCCCTCCCCCTCCAGCTCGAACTGCGGCATCCCT
>MHEK01000060.1:46652-47472 GCA_001803795.1 Nitrospirae bacterium RBG_16_64_22 | reverse complement strand
TTCGTCCCACGACGGAAAGACTGTAGGGCGCGCCCACCTCCTCCCGGTCCCTGACGAAATGCTGGGTCCGGCGGATGATGTTGCTGTTGAACGCGCCGCACAGACCTCGGTCCGTCGAGAGAACGAGGACATCCACGCGATGGCCGCTCGGCCTGGAGAGGAGGGGGTGAATCTCGGTCCCCGTTCCGAGGGAAAGACGGGAGAGGACGCGGGCCATCTGGCGGGCGTAGGGGCGCGCTTCGAGAATGCCCTGCTGGGCCCGCCTGAACTTGGCCGCGGCGACGGTCTTCATCGCCTTCGTGATCTTCTGAGTGCTCTGGACGCTTCGGATGCGCCGGCGTATGTTTCTAAGGCTAGGCAAGAATCACCCTCGGGTCTAATAGGATGCTGAAAAAGTCCATCCATGGCTTTTTCAGCGACGACTTGCGCGAAGTCAATTCGCGCAAGTCTTTCAAATCGCTCGACACCAAATCTTCGCGATTTGGCGGTGCATCCCTGCACCGCGCGCAGGCTGCTGTTTTTCAGCAGCCTGCTAATCCGACATCAAACTCCAAACTCCGAACCGGACGCGCCTACGCCGTGAAGCCCTTCTTGAACTCCTCGATGGCGTTCTTGAGCCGTCCCCGAATGTCGTCGTCGATCTGCTTCTTCTGGCGGACTTCTTCCAGGAGGGAAGTCTGCCGGTGTTTCATGAAGTCCAGAAGATCCCTTTCAAACCGCTTGACGGCGCCGACGGGAAGGTTGTCGATATACCCGTTCGTCCCGGCGAAGATCAGCACGATCTGTTCCTCGACGGGAAGCGGAAGGTATTGGTCCTGCT
>MHEK01000060.1:5170-46623 GCA_001803795.1 Nitrospirae bacterium RBG_16_64_22 | reverse complement strand
TGCTTCAGAAGCTCCACCATCCGCTGGCCGCGGTTGAGCTGGCGAAGCGTGGCCTTGTCCAGATCGCTTCCGAACTGGGCGAACGCGGCGATCTCCCGGTACTGGGCCAGGTCCAGCCGGAGGGAGCCCGCGACCTGTTTCATCGCCTTCACCTGCGCCGAGCCGCCGACGCGGGAGACGGAGAGGCCGACGTTGATCGCCGGCCGGACGCCCGAATAAAAGAGGTCGGAGTCCAGGTAGATCTGGCCGTCCGTGATCGAGATGACGTTCGTCGGAATGTATGCCGAGACGTCCCCGGCCTGGGTCTCGATGATCGGAAGCGCCGTGAGTGACCCCCCGCCGCGCGCGTCCGAGAGCTTGGCCGCCCGCTCGAGGAGGCGGGAGTGGAGATAGAAGACGTCGCCGGGATAGGCTTCGCGTCCGGGGGGACGGCGAAGCAGAAGCGAAAGCTGGCGGTAGGCCACGGCCTGCTTGGACAGATCGTCGTAGATGATGAGGGCGTGACGGCCGTTGTCCCGGAAGTATTCGCCCATGGCGCATCCGGTATACGGGGAAATGAACTGGAGGGGAGCGGGCTCCGAGGCCGTGGCGGCGACGATGATCGTGTAGTCCATCGCGCCGTACTCGGAGAGCGTCTTGATTACGCCGGCGACCGTCGAGCGCTTCTGGCCGATTGCGACGTAGATGCAGACGACGTTCTGCCCTTTCTGGTTGATGATCGTGTCGACCGCGACGGCCGTCTTGCCCGTCTGCCGGTCGCCGATGATGAGCTCCCGCTGGCCTCGGCCGATCGGGATCATGGAGTCGATCGCCTTGAGCCCCGTCTGGAGCGGTTCCCGGACCGACTGCCGATCGACGATCCCGGGGGCGATGACCTCGATCTTGCGGGTCTGCTTGGCCGCGATCGGTCCGTGCCCGTCAACCGGCTCGCCGATGGCGTTGACGACACGCCCGACCAGCTCGTCTCCCACGGGGATTTCGGCGATCCGGCGGGTCCGCTTGACGAGGTCGCCCTGCTTGATCTCGGCCGCTTCTCCCAGCAGGACGACGCCGACGTTGTCCTCCTCGAGGTTCAGGACCATTCCCATGATCCCGTGGGGGAATTCGAGGAGTTCTCCCGCCATGGCGTTTTCCAGCCCGTACACCTTGGCGATCCCGTCTCCCGCCGAGATGACCGTGCCGGTCTCGGCCACCTCCATGGCCGTCTTGAAGCCCTGAATCTGCTTCTGGATGAGTTCGCTGATTTCGGCCGTCTTGATCTGCATTGTCTACCTTTCCGTCAGATGTTTGTCCAAGCGGTCGAGCTGACCGCGGAGGCTTCCATCGTAAACGACGGAGCCGATCCGGACGACGACGCCGCCCAGAAGGCCGGGATCGACCGTCACGCCCAGGCCGATTTTCCGGCGCGTGATCCGGCCGAGCGCGGCCGCCAGGGCGTCCGTCTCGCCCGGCGAAAGGGGCCGCGCCGAGGAGACCTCGGCCGTGGCCCGGTTCTCGGCTTCTTCGAGGAGGTTCCGATATCCCGCCGCGACTTCCGGGAGCTGGCTCAGGCGGCCCCGCTCCAGAAGGCTCGTCAGAAAGCGCTGGCAAAGCTCCCCGGCGCCGCACTGGTCCAGAACGCCGGTGAGCAGGTCCTTCTTATCCGAGATCCGAATCTTGGGATTGTTCATGAAACGGCCGAGGACGGGATTGCCGGCGTAGATCTGGGCCGCCCCGTCAAGGTCGCGGCCGACCGTCGGGGCCTGATCGGCCGCTATGGCCATCTGAAAGATCGCCCGTGCATAACGCCGGGCCAGAGGTCGAACTAAGCTCATTCGGGAGCCTCCGGGGGGAAAAGCCCGCAAACGCTACCATGCGTTCTCTAAACGGTCAAGGATCATTTGGCTTTCTGGAGCGGAGAGCGGGTGAATCGGAGAATGAGCGGATAAGCAAAGCAAATGGCGCCGGACGGCAGACCGCGCGAGCGATGCGGGCTACTCCGTGAAGAATTCCTCGACGTCGGTGCGGGTGACGAGGGACTCGACGGTGTACCCGGCGGCGCGGAGGAGATCGGGGCCGCCTTCCTCGCGGTCCACGATGACGATCACGTGGTCCACGCTCCCGCCGGCGGCTTCAACCTCGCGGATGGCCCGAAGGGTCGAGGTCCCTCCCGAGATCACGTCGTCGACAAAGACGGCCCGCGCGCCGGGGTCCAGGTTCCCCTCCACCTTTCGGGCGTTGGGGATAGACTCCACGTCCTTCCGGACGAAGAAGGCGTTGACGGGCCAGTTGGCCTCGTCCGAGAGGGCGGCGATGACCGAGACGATCGGGATGCCGCCGATCGACATTCCTCCCACCGTGTGGCAGTCGAGCTCCTTGAGCCGCTTGAGGATGAGCTGGCCGATGCAGTAGGCGCCCCTTGGGTGCAGGCTCACGAACTTCGTGTCGATGTAGAAGTCGCTTTCCCCTGTCGACACGCCGGGCCGGCGCCGCTCGTAGGCCCTTTGGGCGATGAGTTGGACAAGCTCGCGATGAAGGGTTTCGGCCGAATCGATCTGGCTCAAACGAACAGCCTCCGTTTCGCAGGCAGGATCGCCCACCGGCAGGGAGCGTCCGGACAGTCACAGTCCCGGCCGGGGTCGATTTATTCTAACAGAAGGCGTTTCGGGATTAAACGGGGAGAATAAGGGGGACTTTCCAGGAAGTGTTCGTTGCCGGCGCGAGACGGCGTCTGCGGAGAGCCTGACGCCGTCTCTGGCAACGGTTTCGGCCGCCATCCTTACCGAGAGGGCGGATTTTCGGCCGCCGATGAGCGGCCGGCCATCGTCCGGTGGTGCATTCCGCGTCCCTTGTGCTGAGGCAGTAAGGCCTGCTGTTCGGGGGTGAGGACGCTCCGTACGTCCAGGCGAAAGATGAGGGACTTCTCCCCCAGCTGGGCCCGCAGGTCGGATACTTCTCTTTGCTTGGCCAGGGTCTTCTCCCGGTTGGGAGTCCGGGCCGCCAGCATGGCGTGGAGTTCGGCCTTCTTTTCCCGGAGCGCGAGCTTCCACTCGGACGTCTCCTTGACGAATGCCGCACGAAATCCGTCGATCTGCTGTCGCTGATCGGCCGTGAGCTCGTGTCCCGTCCCGTTCAGCTTGGCGAACGGTTCCGCCGCTCGACCCTCGTGACCGTGGACGCGCGCAAAGGCGACGGCCGCGGGGATGAGCAGAAGTACCGCGGTCAGTGCAATGGTCTTCTTCATGTTTCTCACCTCCTTCCTTTCGAGTCTGGTGAATTCGACCCGGCGTGGGCGAAAAGGTTGAATCCCGCGGGTTTTTCCGTCTGCCCGGCGCCCCCTTGTGGTCAAGGGAGCGCCGGGAGAAGACAGGCGGGGTTCACAACTAGCGCCCGCCGTACCCGCTGTGGCCGTGCTGGTGATGACGGTAGTGGTCGTGGTGACGGGCGTCCCGATGCGACCTGAATTCGCAGGTCCATCCGCCGTCCCGGTAGTGGTGATAGTGCCTATGATCCCGGACGTAGACGGGAGCCGGCGCATAGACCGGAGCGTGCACGACGGCCGCGTGGGCGGGCCGCGGGTCGAGGATAGCGTCGAGCAGGATGAGGCCCCCGAGGGCAATGGCGGCTCCTTCCCATCTGTGGCGGACCTTGTGATCCCCGGCCCAGGCCTGGGGTGCTACGGCGGCAAGAATGAAGAGTGCCGTGACGGTTGCGAGCGCGATCTTCTTCATGGCTGACCTCCTCTCGGTTCGGGGTTCTCCCCGTTTTGCCCTTAAGACGGACGGGCGGGAGGTTTATTCAGCGGGGAAAACCCACGGCGGCAATGACCGCTTGCGACCTCCTGTTATTGTGACTCGGTTTTTCAGAGAAGGTTGAACCGGGAAACCGCAGTTCATTCACCGCAGAGGACACGGAGCACGCAGAGGGAAATCTTTTTCGGGCGCTTTTCACGCGTACAGAGACTGCTTTGCGTTCTCTGCGCGCTCAGCGGTTCATGTTTTTCCCGCGTTGAATGAAGTGGGATGTCAGCAGGACAGGCCGAGGGAGGCGAACATCCGGATGTCGGCGGCGGGATCGCCTCCGGCCGTGGTGAGGTATCCGCCGACGATCGCGCCGCGGGCGCCGGCCCGGACAGCCTCGCTCTGGAGGGGGCCCAGGCTCGCCTCCCGCCCGCCCGCCAATTTGAAGACCGGCTTCGGAAGGACCAGGCGGAAGACGGCGATCGTTCGGACCATCTCCCAGGGGTCGGCCGCTGGAACATCCTCCAGGGGCGTTCCGGGTCGGGGGTTGAGGATGTTGATGGGTACGATCTCGGGATCAAGCTCCCTCAGCGCGAACGCAAACTCGATCCGCTGGCGGGGCGTCTCGCCCAGGTTCAGGATCCCGCCGCAACAGGCGTTGATCCCGGCCTTCTTCAGGATGCGAACGGTCCGGACGCGGTCTTCGAATGCGTGAGTGCGGACGATGGAAGGGAAGAAGGAAGCCGCCGTTTCGATGTTGTGATTGTAGGTGGAAACGCCGGCTGACTTGAGCGCCGCGGCCTGTTCTTCCGTCAGGGCTCCCAGGGCGCAATCGACCGAGAGGCCGGTTTCATTTCTGATTTTTTGGACGAGGGAGAGGATCCGCGGGAAGTCCCGTTCGGACGGGGAGCGTCCCTGCGAGACGATGCAGAACCTTCGGGCGCCGATCTCCCGGGCGCGCCGGGCGGCGTCCATGATCGCTTCATCCGAAAGGAGCGGGTGGCTGGGAGCGTCGGCGGAGTGGTGCATCGATTGAGAACAGAACGAGCAGTCCTCGACGCAACTCCCCGTCTTCGCGCTGACGATGGCGCAGAGGTCGGCCTTGCTCTCATGGAAGGCGGCGGTGACGCGGGCGCCGGCTGAGACGAGGTCGGGCGTTGGAATCCGCGCGTCGGTAAGGAGCGTCAGGGCCTCGTCGAAAGAGATCTCCCGGCCGGACAGTACTTTCCTGAGCGCCTCCTCGACGAGAAAATGGAAGGCGGGGGATGGATTCCCTTGCCCGGGCGCCGATTCACCCATTCACCCATTCACCGTCATTCAACGATATCTCCGGGCAGATCCTCGACCTTGACGCCGCGCTCGACGAGGTAGGCGACGCCCTTGTCGAGGGATTGCTCCTCGCCCACGAGCTCCAGGACGACCTCGCCGACGGTCTCGGTCACTTTGGCGCGGCGGATGTTCGGCATGATGTCGAACCGCTTTGCCATCGTGTAGATGACCGGTTCGGTGATGAGTTCCTGCGGGAACGTGAGACGGACTCTTCGATTCGGCACGGTCAGCTCCTCAGACTGCAGAATTCTTCGTAGTCGATCAATTCCGTTATCGTCGGGTGCGGTCCGCAGACCGGACACTGCGGGTTCTTCGGCACCTTGACCGTCCGGAACTTCATCTCTAGCGCGTTGTACACGAGAAGACGCCCGATGAGCGGTTCGCCGATCCCGATCAACAGCTTGAGGACCTCCGTCGCCTGGGCCACGCCGATCGTCCCCGCCACGACCCCGAGGATCCCCGCCTCCTGGCAGGATGGGACGAGTCCTGGCGGCGGCGGTTCCGGAAAGAGGCACCGGTAGCACGGGCCCTTGCCGGGGACGATCGTGGTGACCTGGCCGTCGAACCGGAAGATCCCGCCGTGAGAGAGGGGCTTGCCCGACAAGACGCAGGCGTCGTTCACGAGGTAGCGGGTCGGGAAATTGTCGCTCCCGTCGACGACGACGTCGTAGTCGGCGATGATCGACAGAATGTTCTCCGAGGAGACGCGCGTCTTGTGGACGACGACCTTGATGTCCGGGTTGAGGGCCTCCATCTTCTCCCTGGCCGAGTCGGTCTTGTGCTTCCCGATATCATGGGTGAAGTGGATGATCTGCCGCTGGAGATTGCTCACCTCCACCGTGTCGCTGTCCACGAGGCCGATGGTTCCGACCCCGGCCGCGGCCAGGTAGAAGGAGACGGGCGCGCCCAGACCGCCCGTTCCGATGACGAGGACGCGGCCTTCGAGGATCTTCCGCTGGCCCTTGCCGCCGACTTCCGGAAGGAGGATATGGCGGGAGTACCGCTTGACCTGATCGTCGCTCAGTTCGAGTTTCTTCATGGATATGAACCCTTCACGCGCTTCCAGCAGGCCGCAGTAGTACCGGGCACGTCCTATGCCTGGGACGGGTTGATAGTATAGCGGTTCCCGTTCTGGAAACGAAACGGAAAGCGGAGTGGTTCCGGATTCCCTTTCCCTACGCCCCGCCGGCGATGGCGGGGATGATCGAGATCTCGTCCCCGTCCTTGAGGGGGGTCGTCTCGCCTTGAAGGAAGCGTATGTCTTCCTCGTTGACGTAGATGTTCACGAACCGGCGGACCTTCCCGGCCTCGTCGCAGATCCTTTCCTTTAGCCCGCTGTACTGGGCTTCGAGGCTGTCGATCACCTCCTGAACCGTTCCCCCCGCCGCGACCACTTCGGCGTTGTTCCCCGTGAGGGCTTGAAGGGGAGTTGGAATCCTGACCTTGACACCCATCGTTCCGATCCTCCTCTTACCAGGATGCTGAAAAAGTCCATCCATGGCTTTTTCAGCCACGACTTGCGCGAAGTGAATTCGCGCAAGTCTTTCAAATCGCTCGACTTCAAATCTTCGCGATTTGGCGGCGCGTCCATGCTCCGCGCGTCCCGCCTTGCGGGACTGTTTTTCAGCAGCCTGCTACTTCTTTTCCCGCTTGCGGATGTAGATCTCCCAGGCGCGCTCCTCGATCTGCTTGATGCCGAGGACCTCGTTTCCCTCGTTGATCGCGCTCTGGGGGACGTTCTTGATCGCCGGGGGATAGTCCACGATCACCCTGAGGACCTGCTCCTCTTCCATGTCTTCGAGCTTCAGCTTCGACCGGACGAAGGTGTAGGGGCACACCTCGCCGCGGATGTTGAGCGTCTCGTCAAAGGCGGGCGTTTCGTCCGCCGAGAGCATCTTCGGTTGTTCCTGCGCCATGGCCGATCCCCAGGTTCAACTTTCAACTTTCGACCTTCAACCTTCGACTTTCGACTCCTAACTCCTATCTCCGAACTTCTACCCCACGCCCGCCGTCTTCTTCTCCAGGGCCGCCTCGAAGGCGGCCAGGTTCGGCCGGATGTGGATCGGCTCGCCGATCTTGCCGGCGACCGCCTCCTGGGTCTTGAGGCCGTTCCCCGTGACGCAGATGACGAGCGACTCGTTCCGCCCGATCTTCCCCGCCAGGGCGAGCTTCCGCGCGACGGCCACCGTGACGCCTCCGGCCGTCTCCGCGAAGATCCCCTCCGTCCGCGCCAACAGCTTGATCGCGTCGACGATCTCGTCGTCCGTGACGGCCTCCGCGTCGCCGCCCGACGCCCTCAGCATGTCGATCGCGTAGTATCCGTCGGCCGGGTTTCCGATGGCGAGGCTCTTGGCGATCGTCTTCGGCACGACCGGCTTGATGACGTCGCGGCCGCTCTTCCACGCCTGGACGATCGGCGAGCACCCCTCGGCCTGGGCGACGTGGACCTTCACGCGCGCCCGCGAGATCAGGCCCAACTTGTCGAGCTCCGAGAACCCTTTCCAGACCTTCGTCGAGAGGGAGCCGGACGCCGCGGGGACGACGATATGGTCCGGGGTCCGCCATCCGAGCTGTTCGGCCACCTCGAAGGCGATGGTCTTCGATCCCTCGGCGTAGTACGGGCGCAGATTGATGTTGACGAACCCCCAGGTGTACTTCGAGGCGATTTCGCTGCAGAGGCGGTTGACCTGGTCGTAGTTCCCCTCCACGGCCACCACCTGGGGATCGTAGATGAGGGAGCCGATGACTTTTCCTATCTCGAGGTCCGCGGGGATGAAGACGACCCGCTTGAGTCCCGCTTGGGCGGCGTGGGCCGCCACCGAGTTGGCGAGGTTTCCCGTCGAGGCGCAGGCGACCGTATCGAACCCGAACTCCTTCGCCTTCGAGAGGGCGACGGCGACGACGCGGTCCTTGAACGAGAGCGTGGGATGGCAGTTGGCGTCGTCCTTGACGTAGACCTCTTTCAGACCGAGCTCCCGGGCCAGGTTGTCCGCGGCCACGAGGGGCGTGAAGCCTGAGTAGAGGCCGACGGTCGGCTCCCCGTCGATGGGGAGAAGCTCCCGGTATCGCCAGAGCGAGGGGGAGCGGGAGGCGATCGTTTCCCGGGTCAGCGTCTTCCCGATCGCCTCGTAGTCGTAGACGACTTCGAGCGAGCCGAAGCAGAACTCGCAGACGTAGATCGGCGCCTTGGCATAACTTCGCCCGCATTCGCGGCATTTGAGACCTTTGACGTGCGACACTCCCTTTCGACCTCCGTTCTACCTGAAGTACGGCTCCAGGCTGAAGTACCGTTCTCCGCCGTCCGGGAAGACCGTGACGACCCTCTTCCCCTTGGGGAGTCTCTCCGCCACCCGGACAGCCGCGAACGCCGCCGCTCCGGCGGAGATTCCCACGAGCAGACCTTCCTCCCGCGCCAGGCGTTTTGCCGTGCGGTAGGCGTCCATGTCGTCCACGGCGATGATCTCGTCGATCACCTTCCGGTCGAGCGTCTTCGGGACGAACCCCGCGCCGATCCCCTGGATACGGTGCGGTCCGGGCGCCCCCCCGGAGAGGACCGGCGAGCCCGCGGGCTCCACGGCGTAGATCCGGACGCCCGGCACACTCTTCTTCAGGACCGCGCCGACCCCCGAGATCGTGCCTCCCGTCCCGACGCCCGCGACGAAGGCGGCGATCCGCCCCCCTGTCTGGGCCAGGATCTCCCGCGCCGTCGTCCGGCCGTGCGTCGCGGGATTGGCCGGGTTCTCGAACTGGTGCGGCATGAACGACCCCGGCGTGCCGGCCGCGATTTCCCGCGCCTTTTCCACGGCCCCGGCCATCCCGTCGCGGGCCGGCGTGAGAACGATCTCCGCGCCATAGGCCGCCAGGATCAGCCGTCTTTCCTCGCTCATCGACTCCGGCATCGTGAGGATGAGCCGGTAACGCTTCACGGCCGAGACGAGCGCCAGACCGATGCCCGTGTTTCCCGACGTCGGCTCGACGATGACCGATCCGGGCCTGAGCAGGCCCCGCCTCTCGGCGGTCTCAACCATCCCCAGGGCGATCCGGTCCTTCACGCTTCCGCCCGGGTTGAACGACTCGATCTTGGCCCAGATCTCGGCGCCCCGCGCCGGAACCACGGCCCTGAGCCGGACCAGAGGGGTCCGGCCGATCAGGTCGAGGACGCTCCGTCCGACCGGGCCGGTCTTACGATCCTCCGCCCATGAAGTAGAGGAGTTCAACCGAGTCGCCCTCTTTGAGGCGGACCTGGTCGTATCGGCCGCGCTCGATGATCGAGTCGTTGACCTCGACCGAGACCATCTCCGGGCGGACGTTTCTGTTTTGGAGGAGCGACGCGATCGTGGCGCCGTCATCGCACGTTTCCTTCTGTCCGTTGAGCGAAATCATCATGATCCGAGGTCCCTTTCCTCATGCCGCAGACAGCTTTTCGCTCTTCTCCCCGACTCGCCCCGGCGAGCCGGGGACGATGATCGGGATGGGCGTCACGCGGTCCTCCACGATCCGGTAGGCCCGCGCCTCGGGTTCCCCCGGGTCCCGGAACGAGACGATCACCGTGGCGGCCTCCGGATAGAACGCCAGGTCCCTGTCCTTTCGGGAGGGGTAAGGCGTCGTGCACGGATGCGAGTGGTAGATGCCCACGAGAGAGAGCCCTTCCTTCCGCATCTCCTTCATGACGGCGAACTGCTCCTTCGGGTCCATGAAGTACGAATAGGGCGTCGGCTCGACGTTCGTCATGGGATAGACGCGGACGACCCGCCCGTCCCTTCCGGCCAGGATCCCGCAGGCCTCGTTCGGGGCGTGCGCCCTCAGGTGCTCCACCATCTCCCGAAAGGACTCCGGCCCCATCTCGATGCCGGGCGGCTGTTCGTCCTCCACTCCGTCCTCCATCCTGGCTCCGCGCCGGCTCCACGCTGGAAATAAAAAAACCCCGTGCCAAAAAGACGCACGGGGTTGACGAAATGCCTGACCCGGCCTTTTAGCACTTTTTTTAACGTGGTTGCAATATGCCGCAAATCAATCCACGTGTATTCAGTTGTAGGCTCCAAAATAAGGAATACGCCCGGAAGGTGTCAAGAAGTATTTCAAATTTCCCCCGTTGGAGAACCCCGCCTTGAAAGGCGGGGTTCTCCAACCTCCGAGGTACTTTTCGATAATTTCATTCGTGCGCCTTGACCCCGTCCCAAGGGGCGGGGTCAAGGCGCACTTTGCGGTTCTACCGCACGACGAGGACGGAACATGGGGCACGCTCGACGACCTCGGCCGAGACGTTCCCGAGAAGCGTCTTGAGGACGCCTTTTCTTCCCCGCGATCCGACGACGACGAGCGACGCGCCGACTTCCGCCGCGAGCGTGACGATCTCGTCGGCCGGACCGCCCTCCCGCACCACGAGCCGGGGAGTGACGCCCCTGGACCGGCAATGGGTTTCCGCCCGCTCCAGGACGAGCCGGGCGTCCATCCGCGCCGCGTTCCGGAGGGCCTCGTGGTCCAGCTCCTCCATCTCCACGCTTTCCCCGGGGCCGCCGGTGACGGAGACGAGGACGATCTCCCTTGCGCCGGGGCCGGTTCGGTCGATCGCCGCGTCCAGAATCTTTTGGATAGGCGTGTTTGGGTCAATACAGACGACGACGATTTCCGGCTGGGGCATTACGGACTCCTTCCTATCAGCGATAGGAGCCAGCCGCGAACGGCATCGCCAAGGCCGGGGGCCTCCGTTCGGGCGGCCCGCGAAGTGAGCGGGACAGCAAGGGGATCGCGGATCGACCGGGCCATATCCTGGACATTCTGGAAACGCGCGGCCGGTTCCCTCTCGATCGCTCTCAGGATCAACTCCTGCCAGGCGGGGGAAAGATCGCTCTTGAAGACGCGCGGCGGGATCGGGTCGAGATACAGGCGCCGCCGGGCGCGGGCTTCGGGCGTCCGGCCGGCGAAGGGAAGGCGTCCCGTAACCGCTTCGAAGAGAACGATCCCCAGAGAATAGATGTCGCTCCGCCAATCGGCTTCCTTCCCGGCGACCTGTTCAGGAGAGGCGTAGTCCGGTGTTCCCTGGGGAAGACCGGTTTCTGCGCGGTCCTCAATGAGCTCGCGCTTTCCCATGGTTCTCGCCAGGCCGAAGTCGACGAGGACGAGGCGTCCGTCCACGGTCCGGATGACGTTCTCGGGCTTGAGGTCGAGGTACGCGATTCTTCTGCCATGAAGATACGCGAGGGTTTCGCACAGGGCGAGGCCGATCTCCGCAGTCCGGGAGAGAGGAAGGGGCGCTTCCCGCCGGAAGACCCCGCGCAGATCCTCGCCGTCCAGGAACTCGAGGGCCAGGTAGTGCAGGTCCCGTCCGTCCGCCCTCCTGAACCGGACGATTCCAGGATGGTCGAGTTCCTCAAGGAGAGCGGCCTCCCGGCGGAAGGCGTCGTAGAACTGGGGCCTCGCGCCGAAGGAGAGGTCGGGCACCTTGAGCGCCACGACTTCGCCCGTGGCCGTGTCCGTCGCCTTGTAGATCGTCCCCATCGCGCCGCGGTGGACGAGTCGGACGATTTCGTATCGGTCGATGTGTTTCTGCGCGCCGGCCTGCACGCTGGGCCCGGGCTTCGTCACGTCGATCCTCCGGCAGGGCGTGTCAATCTACCACATCCGGCCGGGCCGGGGTAGATCGACCGGTTCCCGCCTTGACCGGTGTGGAATAAGGGTGGTACGGTCGGATAATAATGAACCTAGAAAAAGCAGTTGAACCGCGGAGCACGCAGAGAACGCAAAGGAGTTCCATGGATGGGAAGACACATCGACCTCACCAGGCAGGTGAGCATCAAAACCGCCCGGAAAGGTGTTCCTTGGCGGACTCCGCGTCCTCTGCGGTGAGTGAACTGCGGTTATTGGGATGAAAGCCAAGCCGGAGATTACGCTCGTCACGGGCGGCACGGGATTCGTGGGCAGACGCCTCCTGCCGCTGTTGGCCGATTCGGGAAGGGTCCGCTGTCTGGTCGAAGGGAAAACGAACATTTCCCGGCTCCGCCACGGCCACGTCGAGTACGTCCACGGAAGCCTCCTCGACCGGGACGCGCTTGGGCGCGCGCTCCGCGGCTGCGGACGGGTCGTCCATCTCGAAGGCGTCCCGCAGGAGAGCCGGCGGGTTGTCTTCCGCAGGATCGACGCGGGGACGAAGATCCTCGCGGAGGAGATGAAAAACGCGGGCGTCCGCCGCCTCGTCATGTTGTCGCTCGTCGGGGCGGCGCCGGACGCGCCCTTTCCGTTCCTCCGCGCCCAGGCGAGGGCCGAAAGCCACGTCCTGGGATCGGGCGTTCCGGCGGCGATTCTCCGGACGACGATTCTCTACGGGCGCGGGGACAATTTCGTCGAGAGGATTCTCGACTGGTCCCGGTTTCTTCCTTTCATTCCGATCCCGGTCTCGGGAACGCGGCGGCTTCAGCCTCTTCACGCGGCGGATCTGGCTTTCGCGCTCCTCCGGATGCTGGACGAAAACGAGACCGGCGTCTGGGAAGTGGGGGGACCCGAGATCCTGACCGTAGACGAGGCGGTCGCCATGGTCGCCCGCGCGTCCGACCGGCGCGGTTCCCTCGTGCATCTTCCCCGCCCCCTGATCCGCGCGTCGGCCGTCGTCCTGGAAGCCTTCTCGCGTCGGCCGACGCTCACGCTGGCGCAGGTCGACGCCTTCCAGGCCAACCATCTCTGCCCCCGGGACTCGTTCGAGAAGCGGTTCGGACGCCCGGCGAGGACTTTCGAGGAAGGTCTGCGGGACTTCCACGTTCGTTCGTGAGGCGGAGAACGAATCCCACGCAATCCCCCTTTTTCAAAGGGGGAGAAGGGCGATTGGAAATTGTAAATTGGAAATTGTAAATTGGAAATTGCAACTCCGAAGGAGAGCCCTGGCCCTCTTGGCATTTGTCCCCGCCGTTCTTTCGTTCGCCGTTCCAGCTTCCGGTCTCGAGCGCCTGAAAAAGGTTTCGGACCGGTTCTATTTCTTCCAGGGAGATTTCGGAAATCCGAACAGCGGCGTGATCGTCACGCCAGGCGGACTGGTCGTGATCGACGCCCAGTGGTCCACGGCGGCGGCTGGCGACTTCCTTCGGGAGATCCGCGAGGTCTCCGACCTGCCCGTTCGGTTCCTCGTCTACACCCACGCCCACGCCGACCACGTCTCGGGCGCCCATGTCCTGGCGCAAGGGGCGACCGTCGCGGCGTCGGCGTCGACTGCCCGGGAGATGGAAGAGCGCGGCCGGGAGATGGTCGACGCGCTGAAGGAGCGAATCCGCAACCAGGCCGACGACCTTCCGCTCGTCCTTCCCGCCCTCACGTTTTCCGGCCGGACCGTCATTCGCATCGGCGGCGTCGACGTCGTCCTCATCGACGTCGGACGGGGGCATTCCTGGGGGGACACGGCCGTCTTCCTGCCGGAGGAGGGGATCCTCTACGCGGCCGACCTCGTCGCGACGAACCGGTTTCCCTGGATCCGCGAGTCCTCGATCCGCGAATGGCTCGCGGCGCTGGCCCGCCTCTCGGCGGAAACGGGCGGTCCGGTCGAGAAGGTCTTCCCCGGGCACGGCGAACCGGGCGGGGCGGCGCAGATCGAGAGGACGAAGCGGCTGTTGGAGGCCCTCCGGCGGGAAGTGGGCGCGGCGATCGAGGCCGGTTGGTCGACGTTCGAGGCCCAGCGGAGGATCCGGCTGACGGAGTTCTCCTCCCTCGAAAATTACGAGTTCCGCCTGCCGCCCGCCGTGGGGCGGGTCTACGAAGAGATGGAAGCCGAGAAGGAGGGGATCGCGCCGGGGCATCCCTAGTTGGCCGAGCTGGCCGGTCCGGCCGAGCCGAGTCGGCCGAGCCTTGAACCGCCTCGGGGTGTGTGGTAAGGTCGGGGCGTTGGCCGACCGCCGTTCCGGGTCCCGCAAAGGGTCTCTCCCAATGCCGTCTCTCATTCACCATGCCGAGATCCTGTCCCTTCTGGCCGAGGGGGCCTCTCTCCTGGGCCGGACCCCCGACCGGGAAAAGATCCGCCTCCTTCGCGACAGAGTCGCCGAGACACGGCGGATGCACGGCCTGGAAGGATCGTCCGCCGGGGAGGAGACGCTCGTCTGGCTCACGGTCCTGGACGCCCTGGTCGAGCGGCTCCTGCACGATCAGGAGGCCATGGCGGCCCTCTCGACGGTCAAGGCGTTCTACGAAGACGTCCTGGCCTCGCTCATCGAGGGGGTCGTCGTGATCGACCCGTCCCGCCGGATCACGCTCGTCAACCGGGCGGCGGAGGAGATCGTCGGGATCACGTCGGAAGAGGCCGTCGGCCGGTCTCTCGACGACGTCTTCCGGGACCTGACGGAGATCGCCTCCCTGGCGACGCAGACGTTCGAGACGGGCCGGTCCTTCTCCAACAACGACGCGCTCCTCAGGCGTTCGGGGGGAGAGACGCGGGCGATCGGCGTGATGACTTCGATCGTCGCCGGGTCCGGCGGCGGCATAACGGGGGTCGTGGCCGTTCTGAGGGATCTCACGAGCGTCCGGGAGATGGAAGAACAGGTCCGCCGGGCCGAACGGCTGTCCGCGCTCGGTGTCCTCGCCGCCGGGATCGCCCACGAGGTCCGGAATCCGCTCGCCGGCGTGAGAGGCGCGGCCCAGCTGTTGAGAAGCGAGGTCCGGGACAACCAGGCCCTCGTTCCCTACACGGACGTGATCGTCCGGGAGGTCGACCGTCTCGACCGGATCGTGACGGGCCTTCTCCCCTTTGCCAGCCCGCGGACCTTCTCCTACGGTCCCGTCAACATCCACTCTGTCCTCGACCGCGTCCTCCTCCTTGAACAGCCCCGCGCTTCGGCGGCGGGCGTCGGCTTCCAGCGCGAGTACGATCCGTCCCTTCCCCCCGTCCGCGGGAACGAGGAACAGCTCGCCCAGGTCTTCCTGAACCTCGTCCGGAACGGCGTCGAGGCGATGCCGGCCGGCGGACGGCTGACGGTGACCACACGCGTTCCCGACCCGTTCATGGCGATCCGGCGCGAAGGGGAGCGGATGCGGATGATCCAGGTCCGGGTCGCGGACGCCGGCGTCGGGATTCCGCCGGAGGCGACCGCGTCGCTCTTCACCCCGTTCTTCACGACGAAGGACCACGGGACGGGACTGGGTCTCGCCCTCTCGCACCAGATCGTCACCGAGCACGGTGGGGCGATCCGGGTCGAGAGCGAGCCGGGGCGCGGGAGCGCGTTCTCCGTCACCCTCCCCATGGTCCAGGAAGAGACGCCGCCGGAGAAACCGGGCCGCGGCGCCAGGCGCCGCGCCAGGACGAAGCAGGAGGATGCGGTGTGACGACCCTTGCGCCGCGCGTGCTCGTCGTGGACGACGACGAGTCGATCTGCTGGGTCCTGTCGAAGGCGCTGGACAAGGCCGGGTTCGCCGTCACGGTCGCCCACTCGGGGCCCGAGGCGCTCGAGCGTCTGGCCCTGGAGCCCCCGTCGATCGTTCTGATGGACATCCGGATGCCCGGGATGAGCGGGCTCGACGCCCTGGAGAAGATTCGCGCGGAGCGCCGCGACGTGCAGGTGATCATCATGACGGCGCAGTCGACGATGACCCACGCGATCGAGGCGATGAAGCGGGGCGCCTACGATTACCTCACGAAGCCATTCGACACGGACCAGGTGACGGCCCTCGTCGCCCGCGCCGCGGGCGAGATCGGGCTTCCGCCTCCGGCGGAGGAGGCGGCGGCCGAGAAGAGCGAGGTGACGCCGATCGTCGGCCGGTCGGGCCAGATGCAGGAGGTGTTCAAGGCGGTCGGACGCGTGGCGGGCAAGGACGTCACCGTCCTCCTTCGGGGAGAGAGCGGGACGGGGAAGGAGCTGGTCGCCCAGGTCATCCACGCCAACAGCCGGCGCTTGAGCGGCCCTTTCGTCACCGTGAACGCCGCGGCCATTCCCCGCGACCTCCTGGAGAGCGAGCTGTTCGGCCACGAGAAGGGGGCGTTCACCGGAGCGGCGGTCCAGAAGCGGGGGAAGTTCGAGGTGGCGCACGGGGGGACGATCTTCCTCGACGAGATCGGGGACATGGATCTCTCGCTCCAGGCGAAAATCCTCCGCGTTCTCCAGGAGAAGACGTTCGAGCGCGTGGGCGGCACCGACACGATCAAGGTGGACGTCCGGGTGATCGCCGCCACGCACCAGAACATCGAGGAGCTCGTGGCGGGCAGGCGGTTCCGGGAGGACCTCTACTACCGCCTCAACGTTTTTCCGATCTTTCTTCCCCCCTTGCGCGAGCGGATGGAGGACCTCCCCCTCCTGGTTTCCCGTTTCGTGGACGCGTTCCGCCACGAACTGGGGACGGGACGGATGCACGTCTCGCCGAGGGCCATGGAGCTTCTCAAGGGGTACGACTGGCCGGGGAACGTCCGCGAGCTGGAGAACACGATCAAGCGGGCGATGATCCTCTCCACCACAGGCACTATCCTTCCGGACGCCCTCCCGGATCACCTCCGCGGCCTGGCCCGCCGCCAGCGCGTGGCCAAGGACGAGTCCCTGGAGCGGTTCCTCGAGGAGAAGCTCGGCACGTTCGTCCGGCAGATGCGGTACGTCGAGGGGAGCGATCTCTATCACATGGTGGTTTCGAAAGTGGAGCGGACGCTCATCGCCATGGCCCTTCGAGCGACCGGGGGAAACCAGATCAAGGCGGCGGAGACGCTGGGGATCAACCGGAACACGCTCCGCAAGAAGATCAAGGATCTGAGGATTCCCGTCGAGAAGGGGAAGGCCGAGGCTTAGCAGGTTGCTGAGAAACTCGTTTTTCAGCATCCTGATGCCTGCCTTCGCCGCTCCGGACGGGCGGAGACACAAGGAGGATCGGCCCATGAGCCACGCTTCTCTCTTTCGAGCCGCTTCTCCCGCCGAAATCGCGGACGAAGTCCTCAAGGAGTTCGTGGAGGCCGCGCGGCGAGCGTTGGGAGACGATCTGCGCTCCATCGTCCTCTTCGGAAGCGCGGCCGAGGGGAAGCTCCGCGCGACCTCCGACGTGAACGTCGTTCTCGTCCTCTCCGCGTTCGATCCCGCCAAGGTCGATCCGCTCCGCGAGCCGTTCAGGGCCGCGCGCGCCGCCGTCCGGCTCGCGCCCATGATCCTGCTGGAAAGCGAGATCCCGGCGGCGGCCGAAGCGTTCGCCGAGAAGTTCTCCGACATTCTCCGCCGCCGGCGCGTTCTCCACGGGAGCGATCCGTTCGCGGGCGTTTCAATCTCCCGTGAGGCGGCGATCGGACGGCTCAGACAGGTCTGCCTCAACATGGTCCTTCGGCTGAGGGAACAGTACGCCCTCAGGAGCCTTCGGGAAGAGCAGGCCGCCCGCGCCGTCGCGGACGCGGCCGGACCTCTTCGCTCCGCCGCCGCGAGCCTCCTCGATCTTGAAGGCGCGCCGGCCTCTTCTCCGAAGGAAGCCCTGCTAAGCGTCGTCTCGTCCTTCGGCGGGGCCGGATGGGATGAGGTCCTGGGCCGGGTCTCGGAAGCGCGCGAGTCGGGAGTTCTCCCGGCGGGCTCCTCCGCCCCCGCCCTCCTCAAGATGATCGAGATCGCGGAACGGCTCCGAAAGCGGGCGGAAAGCCTTCCCTGAGGGACAGGCCGTGAACCCGTTCGATCTTCCCGGTCCGGAATTCCTGGTCTTCTATCTCTTTCTGGCTGGAATCGTCATCGCCGGCGTTCTCGGCGCGCGCTGTCTCCGTGAGGGGGGAGACGCGCCGCGGATCGATTCGTCCGATCCCTACATGATCGCATATCTTCGCGGGGGGCACCAGGAGGCCGCGCGTGTGGCGGCGCTGTCGCTCGTCGACCGGGGGCTTCTCAAGGTGAAGGGCGAGGAGATCGTGACGGCCGATCCGTCGGCCGAGACGCTTGTCCGGCGGCCGATCGAGAAGGCGGTCCTCGCGTGGTTCAAGGTCCCGAAGGAGGGCTTGTCGGTCGGGGACAGCCTTGAGGCCGAGGCCGCGTGCGCCAAGTACCGGGTGGAACTGGAGCGTCTTGGCCTGCTTCCGGACGAGGAGGCGAAAAGAACGCGGTTCCGGCTGAACGCCGGCGCCGTCCTCATTCTCGCCGGAGTCGCCCTCACGAAGATCGCGATCGCGCTCGCCCGGGGGCGGACCAACGTGGAGTTCCTGGCGGTGTTGATGGTCGCATCCGCCATCGCCGTCTGCGTCGTCGGCAACGCGACCCGCACGGTCCGCGGAAACGCCGTGCTGGGGCACCTCAAGACTCGGTTCAAGTGGCTCGAGGACAGGGCGGGGTCGATCTTCCCTGGAGGAGAGACGAACGAGCTGGCGATCCTGGCCGCCGTGTACGGACTCGGGGCCGTGCCCGCCATTCTCTTCCCGCACACGAAGATGCTGAGGCCGAAGAAGCGGACCTCCGGCGACGGAGGGTGCGGGTCTTCCTGTTCATCCTGTTCCTCGTGCTCCTCCTGCGGCGGGGGCGGGTGCGGTGGCGGTTGCGGCGGTTGCGGGAGTTAACATGCTGCGTGATCGCTGGCTCTTCGGGCGGAAGGCGGGATCGTTCACCCTGCAATGGCACCTGACGAACGCCTGCGAGCTTCATTGCGCCCACTGCTACGACCGGTCGAAGAGGACGGTCCTCGACCTCGACGAAGCATCGAGAGTCCTCGATGACTTTACGGGTTTCTGCGACCGGCGCCGCGTGAGCGGCCAGGTCTGCCTGACGGGCGGGAATCCTTTCCTCTATCCCGGGTTCATGGATCTCTATCGCGTGGTCGCCTTGGCGGGGCACGCGATTTCCATTCTCGGGAACCCGGTGAGCCGGGAGCAGATCGCCGGGATCGCCTCGATCCGCCGGCCGATCTACTATCAGGTCAGCCTGGAAGGCCTTCCGGAACACAACGACCGGATCCGGGGGGCGGGGAACTTCAAGCGCGTCCTCGGTTTTCTCGGCGTCCTGCGCGCGTTCCGCATCCGGGCCCACGTGATGCTGACGCTCACGCGGGACAACCCGGACCAGGTCATTCCACTGGGCGAGCGTCTCCGGGGGCTGGCCGACCGGTTTACGTTCAACCGCTTGTCCCAGGTCGGGGAGGGGGCGCTTCTCGACCTTCCGGAACGTGACGAATACATCCGGTTCATGAAGGAGTACATAGCCGCCGCCCGGTCGAACCCCGTCCTCGGCTTCAAGGACAACCTCTTCAACATCTTCCGCCACCACTACGGACGGCCGCTCCTTCGGGGGTGCACGGGCTTCGGGTGCGGCGCGGCGTTCAACTTCGTCGCCCTTCTTCCGGACGGCGAAGTCCACGCATGCCGGAAGTTCCCGTCGCCGATCGGGAGCGTCCGCGAATCGAACCTGCCAGAAATCTACGACTCCGCCGAGGCGAAGCGATACCGCCGGGGATGCGGGGAGTGCCGCGGGTGCCCCGTGCGGAACGTCTGCGGCGGCTGTCTCGCCGTCTCGCACGGCCGGGGGCTCGACGTCTTCCGCCGGCGCGACCCGCAATGCTTCATGGCGGATCGGGCGGAGTCTTTGGCGGGCTTCCAGGCCGGCCGACTCTCGCGCCTACAAGGCGCTGACAAGTCGCGTGAATTGTCCGGGGCGGGCGAATCTCACGCCGCTTGACACCCCTCATTCCAGCCCTTATAGTCTTGCGCCATGTCCCGGCGCCCCCTTGTTGCCGCCAACTGGAAGATGTACAAGACTCCATCCGAGGCGGCTGAGTTCGTGCGGGAACTGCTCCCGCTCCTGGGTGAGAGCGGGAGGGCCGACGTTGTCCTGGCTCCCCCCTTCCCGGCCCTGGAAGCCGTCGCTCGGATCCTCTCGGGGACGCAAATCGGCCTCTCCGGCCAGGACCTTTACTGGGAGGACGAAGGGGCGTTCACCGGGCAGGTGTCGGGCCGGATGCTGGCGGCCGTTGGGTGCGGGTACGTCATCATCGGCCACTCGGAGCGGCGGCAGTTCTTCGGGGAGACCGACGAGACCGTGGCCCGGAAGGTGGACGCGGCCTACCGGAACGGGCTGACGCCTATCGTCTGCGCCGGAGAGACACTGGAACAACGGGAAGCCGGCGAGACGGAATGCACTCTTCTCCGGCAGTTGAACGGCGGGCTCGGCTCGCTTTCGGCCGACCGGGCGCGGACGCTCGTCCTGGCGTATGAGCCGGTCTGGGCCATCGGGACGGGGAGGACGGCCACGCCCGAGATAGCGGGCGAGGCGCACGCCCTCATCCGGAACTGGCTCTCCCGGCGGTTCGAGGGTGCCGCGGAGGAGATCCGGATTCTCTACGGCGGAAGCGTCAAGCCGGACAACGCCCGCGCGCTCTTCTCGATACCCGATATCGACGGGGGACTGATCGGGGGCGCGAGCCTCAAGGCGGACAGTTTCGCCGCCATCGTCGCGGCCGCAAAGGCCTGACGGCGGACGACGGTCTATTAGACACTTATTAGAAAGGGACAAACGAACATGATTACGGTACTCACGATCCTTCACATCTTTTTGTCTTTCTTCATGATCGCCGTTGTCCTCTTGCAACAGGGCAAGGGGGCGTCGATCGGCGCGGCGTTCGGGGGCTCCAGCCAGACGCTCTTCGGGGCGCGGGGCGCCACGACCTTCCTGGCCAAGATGACGGTCGCCTTCGCCGCCCTCTTCATGGTCACGTCCCTGTCTCTCGCCTACATGGCGTCGAAGCGCGGCGTTTCCTCCGTCGTCCTGGACGAAGCACGGGGAGGAGGCCCGGCCTCCGTCACCGCGCCCGTCGAGAAGAAGGAAGGGGCAGCGCCCGGCCCGGCGCCCGAGACTCCTTCCGCCCCGGCAAAATAGCTCCACATCGCCGGGAGCCCGTCGTCCAGGAAGGAACGGTAGAGAAAACGGACGCGCGGTTTTGATAACGACGTTAGGTTGCATAGAGGAGCGTGTAGATGGAAGAGAAAGACTACAAGCAGGGCTCGGTGGTTTTCCGGGAGGGTGATGCGGGATCGGCAATGTACATCGTCAAGTCCGGCAAGGTGAAGATCGTCAAAAAGGGGAAGGAAGTTGAGAAAACCCTTGCCGTGTTCGGGCCCGGGGAGTTCTTCGGCGAGATGGCCATCATTACGGGAAATCTCCGCTCGGCCTCGGCCGTCGTCGAGGAGAACGCCCGGCTCCAGACGATGAGCCGGCAGGACTTCCTTGGCATGATCCAGTGCCAACGCAAGGAAGACGGTGTGGCGATGGGGGTGATCGAGAGTCTTTGCAATCGACTCCAGGAGACGGACCGGCAGATCGAAAACCTGCTGATCGGCGATCATCTCAACAGAGTTGCCGATGCGTTGTCCGGCGCGGACTCGGGATTGACGGTCGGGGACCTGGCAGGGCGCATGGGGCTCCACGGGGATCGCGTTCGAGACGTCCTTCGGAAGCTCGAAGCCGCCGGGGTGCTTTCGACGGAAGACGGCCGCATCAAGGCGATCGACCGTAAGAAACTGGACAGATACCGGGAGACCCAGACGCGCGTCGTTGATGTCCGGGGCGAAGATGACACGCTTCGGACCCATCGTCTTCTCAAGTCCGCCGGCAAGGGGACTTGGCTCGCGATCATCACCGACAGCAGTGCTCTCGAAGGGCAAATCCGACGGATGTCGGAGTCGGCCGGCCACAAGGTCCTCGATTCCGTCGCCGTCGGGCAGGGAGAGTGGCAGGTTACGGTCGAGATATACCCCGCAAATTCGCTGTCCCGCCGATCCGCGTTGACAATCCGAAACGGCGGGCCGTATGATTTCTTGTATGGCATAAAATAGACGCTGGGGGTGTCCTGCGCGGCCAGGACTGAGAGTTCCGAGAGAGCGGAACAACCCCTTGCACCTGATCCGGGTCATGCCGGCGTAGGGAAGCGGTCGACAGCAGTGAATAGGCGCCGCGCCATCTGGTGCGGCGTTTTGTTTTTCGGGGGAATATCGAGAATGGACCGTCAGGCATTCAACCTCGACGCGGCCGCGGTCTCCGCCCTCGCCCGGAGGCCCGCGCCGGATGCCGGCCGACTGGACGAGGTCCTCGCGAAAGCGTCCGCCCTCGGCGGCTTGAACGTCGAGGACGCGGCCGATCTTCTCGCCGTGGAAGATGAGGAGGCGCGCGCGGGGATCCTGCGGGCGGCTGGCGATGTCGCCCTGCGGACGTTCGGCCGGCACCGCCTTCTCTTCGTTCCCCTCTACCTTACCAATCGCTGTGCCAACGACTGCCTCTACTGCGGTTTCCGGCGCGGCGCGGGCGCCGACCGCAAGTGGCTTGGCGGCGAAGAGGTGGAGTCCGAACTTGAGGCGCTCGCGCGGACCGGCCACACGCGGCTTCTCATCGTAGCCGGGGAGGACCGTCACGCCGCCGGCATCGAGGATGTCAGTCTTACGATTGAGGCCGCGAGACGGCGCGGTTTCGTCGAGGCGGCCGTTAACGTGGCCCCGCTCGCCGTCGAGGACTTCAGGCGGCTGTTCGATACGGGCGCGTCCCGCTACCAGTCGTTCCAGGAGACGTATCATCCGGAGACGTACGTCCGGGTTCACATCGGAGGGCCGAAGGCCGACTACGCCTTCAGGCTGGGAACGATGGACCGGGCGGCGGAAGCCGGGTTTCGACATCTCGGCATAGGGACCCTGCTGGGCTTGCACGACTACCGGTTCGATGTTCTTTCGCTTCTTTCCCACGCCGGGCACCTGAGGGAGCGATGGGGCGGGGGGATCGCCGTCTCGGTCTCCGTGCCCCGCCTGAGACCGGCGGAGGGGGCCGCGCTGACGCGGGCTCCCAGTCCCGTCTCCGACGACGACCTTCTCAAGATCACGGCCGTCTACCGCCTTGCGCTTCCGTGGAGCCCGATCTCCGTATCCACGCGGGAACTGCCGGCCATGCGGGAGCGTCTCGCGCGCGCGGGCGCGTCGCACTTCTCGGCCGGCGTCTCCACGTCGCCCGGAGGGTACGCCCGGCCCCATCCGCCGGCGGACGTGGCGCAATTCGAGCTTGCGGACCATCGGTCTCTGCGGGAAGTTGTCGAAGACATGACGGGGGAGGGGTGGATCCCGAATCTCTGCCGTCGTTGCGACGAGGAAGAGGCCGGAAATGCGGCCTGCGAGTGCCAGTGCGCCCCGCAAGCGCGGGGTGAGTGCCTGGCCCGGCTCCGGGAACGGCAGTGGGCGATGGACGGAGCGGCCCGGTGACCGTGCAAGTGAACGGCGAGTCACGGGTCTTTCGCGAGGGGACAACCGTCGCCGATCTTATTGACGAGATGGGCGTCGTCCAAGGGCGCGTCGCCGTCGAGCTGAACGAGAAGGTTGTTCCCCGCGCCGAGCACGGACAGACGATCCTCTCTGAAGGCGACCGCGTCGAGGTCGTCTCGTTCATGGGGGGAGGGGTTTGAAGTCGTGAGGCGGCGAACCGGAGAAACGGGGAAAGACCGTTCCGGGGCACCTGCATTGCTCACCGGTCCCCCGGCTCTCCGTTTCCTTGTGTCCTAGCGCTCGATCGCGAACGAGGATTCAGTCACAGGCCATGAGAGGAGATCCGAATGGCGTCACCCGCTGAAGTTGCCGATCCCCTCGTTATCCGGGGGATCACCTTCAAGTCCCGGCTGTGGGTCGGGACGGGGAAATACAAGGACTTCGATGAGACGAGGCGCGCAATCGAGGCGTCCGGGAGCGACTGCGTGACGGTCGCCGTCCGCCGCGTGAACATCACCGACCGGACGACGGAGAACCTTCTCGACTTCATCGACCCGAAGGTCTACAAGATCCTTCCGAACACGGCCGGGTGCTACACGGCCGAGGAGGCGGTCCGGACGGCGCGTCTCGCCCGCGAGGCGGGCGTTTCCGACATGGTGAAGCTCGAGGTCATCGGCGATCCCAAGACGCTGTTTCCGGACAACGAGGCGCTTCTTGAGGCGACGAAGGTCCTCGTGAAGGAGGGATTCATCGTCCTCCCTTACACGAGCGACGACCCCATCATGGCCAGGAAGCTGGAAGACGCCGGCGCGGCGGCCGTCATGCCGCTCGCGGCGCCGATCGGCTCGGGCCTCGGGATCCGGAACCCGTACAACATCCGGATCATCCTCGAGCACGCGAAGGTCCCGGTCATCGTGGACGCCGGAGTGGGGACTGCGTCGGACGTCTCGATCGCGATGGAGCTGGGGTGCGACGGCGTCCTCCTCAACACGGCGATCGCGGGGGCGAAGGACCCGATCATGATGGCCTCCGCCATGCGCCACGCCGTCATCGCCGGACGGCTCGCTTTCAAAGCCGGGCGCATTCCGAGAAAGCTCTACGCTTCGGCCTCGAGCCCCCTGGAAGGGATGATTGAATAGCCTCCCTCGCCTCTGTCTCATTACCGACCGGCGTATCGTCCGGAAGGGAACGCCGACCGAAGCCGTTAAGGCCGCCCTCGACGGCGGCGTTCGGATGGTTCAGCTCCGGGAGAAGGACCTCCCCATCCGCGATCTCCTGACTCTGGCCGAGGAGACGCGGGATCTCACGCGTGCCTACGGCGCCCTCCTCTTCATCAACGACCGTCTCGACGTCGCCATCTGCGCCGAAGCCGACGGCGTTCACCTGCCCCAGAACGGCCTTCCCGTGGGGGGGATCAGGCCCGTCGTTCCGAAAGGGATGCGCGTCGGCGTCTCGACGCACTCCCTGGCGGAGGCAACGGAGGCCCAAGCGAACGGGGCCGAGTTCGTGACGTTTGGCCCGGTCTACGAGACGCTTTCGAAGGCCGCCTACGGAGAACCCGTCGGAGTTCCGGTATTGAAAGAAACCTGCCGGTCGCTTAGAATCCCGGTCTACGCTCTTGGAGGAATCACGGCCGGACGGGTCGGGGAAGTTCTGGAAGCCGGGGCCTTTGGCGTGGGGCTGATCTCTGCCATTCTGGGCCAGGACGACATCCAGGCCGCCGCGCGTGAATTTTCGGCACTGGTTGAACGATGAGGGTGAGAGTAGGCGGGTTTGGGAGAAACAATGAAAAGCTTGAACGCACATCTGGCTGAAGCGGTTGCACACTATTGGCGCACTCGTGAAGGCCAGGCTGTGCAACAGACCAAGGCGGGCCGTGCCGACCAGGGCGCGAGGAGCGCCGTGACCGGCGGGGCGCAAATGAATGGGTTCATCAAGCTGATCAGCGGCCTCATCGTCGAAACCGGTGTTTCAGAAAAGAACATCTTCCACAATAGGGCGGTAGAACTGCCGGGCTTCTTCCGGCCGACCAAGGAATGGGACCTGCTCGTGGTCAAAGACGGACAGCTCATTCTTGCGCTCGAAGCCAAGTCGCAGGTCGGTCCCTCCTTCGGAAACAACTTCAATAACCGGACGGAAGAGGCCATGGGAAGCGCCGTGGACGTCTGGACCGCCTACCGCGAAGGGGCGTTCAACAAGACCGTGCGGCCCTGGCTTGGGTATCTCTTCCTGCTGGAAGATTGCAACAAGTCCCAATCTCCCGTAAAGGTTCAGGAGCCGCATTTCAAGGTGTTCCCCGAATTCGTGAACGCGTCCTATGCCAGGAGATACGAGCTCTTCTGCCGAAAGATCGTGCGGGAGCGGCATTACAACGCCGCGGCTTTTCTCCTGTCGGAGAAGGAAAAAGGTCTCAAGGGCGGCCATACCGAGCCTGCCGATGATCTCACCTTCGAGCTTTTTGCGAAGTCGCTCGTATCCCATGTTGCCGTATACGGCGCACAGGAAAAGAAATGAGCAAGACGGCCATTCTGGAAGAAAGTCCCACACTGCATCGTCTCGTCCTGGGAGATGCGCGAGACATGTGCTACATTCCCGACGAGTCGGTCCACCTCGCCGTCACGTCGCCTCCCTACTGGACCCTGAAGCGGTACAATGAGAACGAAGACCAACTGGGCCACATTGCCGATTACGAGAAGTTCCTGGAGGCGCTGAACCAAGTGTGGAAAGAAGTGCACCGCGTTCTGGTGCCTGGGGGAAGGCTTGTGTGCGTCGTGGGGGACGTCTGCCTGTCACGCAGACAGCACGGACGGCATGTGGTTGTCCCCCTGCACGCGGACATCGCGGTCAGTTGCCGAAAGATCGGGTTCGACAACTTGAATCCCATCATCTGGCACAAGATCAGCAATGCCAGTTTCGAGGCGAACAACGGGACCAAGTTCCTCGGCAAGCCCTACGAGCCCAACGCCATTATCAAGAACGACATCGAATTTATTCTGATGCAGCGAAAGCCGGGCGGCTACCGACAGCCCACGGAACACCAGCGGAAGACGAGCCTTATCGCCAAGGATGACTACGCCAAATGGTTCCGCCAGTTCTGGACCATCACAGGCGCCTCGACGAAGTCCCATCCCGCCCCCTATCCTTATGAGCTTGCCCACCGCCTGGTGCGGATGTTCTCCTTCTGCTGCGACACGGTCCTCGACCCCTTCTGCGGATCGGGCACGACCATGCTCGCGGCAATGAAAACCGGCAGGAACAGCATCGGCATCGAAATCGATCCCGCATATCACGAAATGGCCGCCAAGCGCCTGCAGGAAGAGAACCAGGACATGTTCTCATCGGCCAGATTGGAGATGTCGTATCTCACCCCGCATCCTCGAAAACTTTCGATGGTCAAGGAGAGTTCAAAGACCTACGGCGCGTCGGGGAAAAAGACCGCAAGGACAAAGAAGCGATCGCGCGGGTGAGTGAAAGGATGAGTCGGTGAGCAGAAGGACAACCAAGGCCCCCAACCTTCCCTTCGTCCGCAAGGCTCTTTCGATCGCGGGGAGCGATCCCTCGGGCGGGGCGGGGATCCAGGCGGACCTCAAGGTCTTCACCCTTCTTGGCGTCTACGGGATGGGCGTTCCGACGTCCCTCACGGCTCAGAACACGTCGGGCGTGGGGGAGATCTTCGGCGTTCCTTCCCGTTTTCTCGAAAAGCAGTTGGGTGTTCTCTTTGCCGACCTTACGCCCGACGTCGTCAAGACTGGGATGCTCTGGGACGAGAAGCATCTTCCCGTAATCGCCGAAGCGCTCAAGGCGGCCGGGAACCCCCCTTTGGTCGTCGACCCGATCCTCAAGTCCGGCACGGGGACGCCGCTCTTTCCCGAGAAGGGGATCAAGGCGCTCATGCGGCTTCTCTTTCCCCTGGCGACGATCATCACGCCGAACGTTCCCGAAGCGAAGGCTCTGACGGGTGTCGTCGTAGACGGGCTCGAGAGCATGAAGGAAGCGGCGGACGCTCTTCTCGAGACGGGAGCGCGGGCCGTTCTCATCAAAGGCGGGCATCTTCCCCCCGGGAAGAAGGGCCAGCCGGCCAAGATCATGGACGTCCTCTTCCACGAGGAAGGATTCGAGGTCTTCGAAAGCGAACGGACCCCGGGCGGACCGTTTCACGGAACGGGCTGCGTCCTCTCCGCGGCCATTGCCGCCTGCCTCGCCCGGGGCGAATCGCTCTCCGCCGCCGTCGGGAGCGCAAGGCAGTTCCTCGATCGCGCGATCGCCGCCGCCCGGCCCGTCGGGAAGGGCCGCCTGCCGCTCAACCTTTCCTGCGAGTCCGAATCGTCCTCGAAGCCCTGACGGAAGAGAAAGCCCTGTCTCCTCTCCGGCAAAACGGCCCCTTCCTCATCGGCATCTCAACCCTGCTGTTCGGCTTCCACGCCGTCTCCGTCCGGTGGGCCAACACCTACGTTCCCCCGGTCGAATTGGCCTTCTTCCGTTCGTTCGGTCACGCGCTCATCATCCTGGTCCTGGCTGGCGCCGGGACGATCGCGCTCTCCATCGGCAACCGCCGGCTCCTCGTCTGGCGGGGCCTCTTCGGGGGGGCGGCCGTCATCCTCTACTACATGGCGATCTGCCGTATCGGGGCCGGTCCCGCAACGCTCCTGACGTACACCTACCCGGTCTTCGCGACGCTCTTCTCCGCGCTCTTCGCGCGGGAGCCGCTCACGCTCCGGGCAGGCGCTCCGCTCGCCGTATCGATCGCCGGCGTCGGCCTCATCCTGGGGCACGAAGGGCTCGGGGTCTCGCTGGGGGACGTGATGGGAATTTCGGCGGGGATCTTCTCCGGCGCGGCGATCTCGACGGTCCGGGAGCTGAGGAAGACCGACTCGGCCTGGTCGATCTTTTTCTACTTCGCGGCCGTGGGGAGCGTGATGACGGCGCCGGCCCTTCCGTTCACATCGCCCGTCTGGCCGGGCGTCATGGGATTCGTCGGGATCGCGGCGATCGTCGTGACATCGTTCGGCGGCCAGATCCTGATGACGTACGCCTACCGCTGGACGACGGCGGCCGAGGGGAGCACGGTCTCCCTCCTCACCTCCGTCCACGCCGCCGTTCTCGGGGCGGCCTTCTTCAGCGAGCCGATCACGCTGAGGCTCGTCGCGGGCGGTGCTCTCGTCATCGCCGCCGGCGCCTGGCTCACCCTCTCCGCCAGGCCCGCGGAGACCCCCGGAAGGCCGGTCTAGGAGCCGGTCCAGGAGGAATTAACAAGCGTCGCTTGGACTTCGTTTCCGATTTGAAGAGAAGAACGCCGTGGGCCTTGACTATCTTGACTACAGACTCGGAGGAAAGCGATGTCCCGCATGCACAACCCCGCCCATCCGGGCGAAGTTCTTCGGGAGTATCTCCCGCCCGGCCTGATCAACCGAGGCCATGCGGCAGGACCCGCTACGGGCAGTCCGGATTGCAGGCCTTGACGTCGACCTTGATGCCGACCTTGAGATCGGTCCTCTTCTCGTCGCGCGTGAAGGTGCGCCCGATGCGCAAACGTCGGCCCGAAAGCGCCGTCTATTGCCGTCGGCTTGAGCGACGCGTTCGGCTTCCGAGCTTCTTCTTCAGCTCATCCATGCCAATTGTTGGCGCGCCTTTTTCGGCTTCTTTTCCCTGTCTCAGACAGCGAAGATCATAATAATCCTCAAGTTCTTCCTGAACCTTCAGGAATTCCCCGTAAGGCAGAACGGCGTATTCCTTCTTCCCGGCCTTCTCTATGATCTGGGCATGCAAAGCAATCATGTCACTAACCTCCATTTATCGGTACGCCTCGCGGCGGTGGCGGATCCGATACACGATGATCGTACTCTCCTCAATTTCGAAAAGGATTCTGTAGTCCGCAACGCGCAAGCGATACTCGGGGGTGAAATCCGCGAGCCGCTTGACGTCTCCCTTCAGGTCATCAGTCATCTCCTCGATTCGCGCCAGGATACGGCTCTGAACTGGGGATGGCAGGCCCTTCATGTCCTTTACTGCCCTTGGTTTGAATCGAACGTCATATCTCATCGATACACTGGTCTCGATCTGTCGTTGCTCTTGCCGAGGGTACCTTTCCATCCTCTGCCGTCGCAATCTACCGATCCAAGCTTCTCATGTCAAGAATGGGGGGTGTGTGGTCCGCTACGGGCAGTCCGGATTGCAGGCCTTGACGTCGACCTTGATGCCGACCTTGAGATCGGTCCTCTTCTCGTCGCGCGTGTAGACACGGCGGATGAGCGAGATCTTCTTCCCCTTGTCGACCTCGATCGCGAACTCCATCGGCTTCTTGTGCGTGGACCGCGTGAGGACGAAGTGTGCGTTCTGGTAGGGGATGTCCTGCCGCAGGACGTGCGGGATCGGAAGAGACGGTTCGAGCATGACGTACAGGACGCGGCCCGAGACATCGAGGTCCGCGGCGGCGGGGTGGACCTCGACCGTCAGTTTCTTTCCCTCGATCCTTCCCTTCACCGGAACGAGGAAGCTGGCGGGCGTCGCCTTACGGATGAAGCGGCCTGCCTGCTCCAAGTACGGCGCCGCCTGCGGGATGACGGTCAAGCGAAGGAGCAGGTTCCGCCTGAGCTGAGGGCTGAGGACGATGAGGTCCTCCCCGAGAGTGAACTTCGTCGCGTTCCCTTCGAACTCGCCCGTCACGGGTATTGCGGAACCCGCGGCCCCCTTGTCGTACCGGAGGACGAGCTTTCCCGCCAGGGCGATTGAGTATTTCCAGAATAACTTCCCCTTCTCGTACGTCTCCACGTTAAGTGTCGCGGAGAGGGGTCCCTGGAACTTCTCGCAATATGCGGCGAAGGTCTGCTGGAGCTTGAGTTGAATGAGGTCGCTGGCGAGGCCTGATGCGTAAGCGTAGAGGCCGGCCGGACCGCTCAGGGCGGCGACGGTGAACTTGAGCCCCTGGGAGAACATGAACTTCGATTCAGTCGTCCGCTCGGCCGGCGGAAGGAGGGAGAAGACCGCGTCCGGGACGACCTTGTCCGTCGCGATGTTGGCCGCGATCTGGGCCGCGCTCCCGATCATGTTGAAGACCGTCGAGATGGCCGACATGGCCTCGACCATCGTGTCCAACTGGTCGCACCGGGTGCCGGTGCGGGCGAGACCACTCTCTACGTCGGCCAGGCGCTTGTCCGCTTCGTCGGCCGCCGTTCCGATCTCTCCCAGGGCCGTGTAGAGAGGGGCCACGCCGGGCTGGGCCGCGGGGTGGTCGCGGACGAAGTCGTCGAGGGGTTTGAGTCCTTCCTTGAGCTTGCCGGCATGCGCCTTCCCATGCGCGAGCCTCTCCTTCAGGGGGCCGAGCTTCTGCTTCACCTCTTCCTGAGCGGGCGAAGGGGGCGCCTGCCGGATCTGCTGGTCCAGCGCGAGGACGACCTTTCGGGCGCGATCCAGAGTCCGGTCAACCTTCTCCACGGTCTGCTTGGAAAGGGCGGCCGCTGCTCCAACGGTGAACTCCGCGTTCGCCGCGGCCTTGCCGTCCGGGGCGCGGGCCGTAACCGAATACTTTCCGAGCGGTCCCTTCGGAACGTATTTCGTCTCGAAATTCCCCTCCCCCTTGAGAAGAACCTTCTCCGTTGCGGGCGGGCCGGCGGGGGGCTGGATCGTGACCGTGACTTCCGTGCTCTTCCCGAGCGGGACGGACGATCCCTTGACTGTGACCGTTCCGCCGGCAATGACAAACGCGGGTTTCGCTTCGATGGAGATGGGCGTCGGGGTTTTCTCGAGGTTCTTCGCGAAGGCGGGAGGGGCCAACAACAGGGGTCCGGCGGAGACGGCGAGCCACAGAAGGGTTCCGATCCGCCGGTCGCTCCCGGAGCGCGCATGCCCATAACAGCGGTCGTTGCCGTGGGCAAGGTTTTGCGGGGATCTCCCGGACATGGAAGGACGATAGCATCTTCGCCTTCGCCCATCAATATCCAACCGTTTCGGGGCCAACCGTTTCCGGGGGCAAAAAGAACGGCCCGGCCCCGCGGAGCGGGACCGGGCCGATGGTTCCTCACAATTCCTATCCGGAAAAGACCGTTAGGCCTTGCGAACGTTGGATGCCTGGGGCCCCTTCGGACCCTGGGTCACTTCAAACTCCACCGTTTCTCCTTCGGCGAGGGTCTTGAACCCCTCGTTCTGGATCGCGGAGAAGTGTACGAAGACGTCCTTGCCGCCTTCCTGGGCGATAAAGCCGAACCCTTTCGCATCGTTGAACCACTTCACGGTTCCTTGTGCCATTTGTCAATCACCTCCTTTTCGCCGGAACCCCCCGACGTGCGGGGATCTCGGCCCGCCTCCCCCTTGTTGCCATGGGGGACCTCCGAGCCGTTGAGGATTGTCGGGCCGAAACGCTCCGGCGAACAGAGGCACAAAAAAACCGCAAAGCGGTTTGGCTTTGCGGTTAAATGTCTCTGCATTCAACTGGAACAAAAACCGGACCACAATCTGGCGATCACTATGCCACACACTCTCTGCCCGCGTCAAGGGCGAAATCATCCTAGAAAAAGCAGTTCATCCGCAGATTTTGCAGATAAGCGCAGATTTCTTAGAAACCTCTCTTGAAGACCGGCATCACCCCGAAGGTGAGTCGGATGTGTGTAACACTACTTTGATTCTGCCGTGCGTTATCTGCGTCCATCTGCGGATTCTGGGATCATAGAGTTTTTTTGGTGGAGCTGAGGGGGATCGAACCCCTGACCTCGTGAATGCCATTCACGCGCGCTCCCAACTGCGCTACAGCCCCATTCCGAAACTCTCTCTGGAACAACTGCCCTTCCTAACCCCTGACCTTCCCGAAGGCGATCGGGACGCGCTCCCAACTGCGCTACAGCCCCATTCCGAAACTCTCTCTGGAACAACTGCCCTTCCTAACCCCTGACCTTCCCGAAGGCGATCGGGACGCGCTCCCAACTGCGCTACAGCCCCAAGATGTTGATTGCGCAAGCGGAAAGGATCATAGCCGACGTCCGTGGCTCTGTCAAGGCGATGCCGGGCTTGTTTGGCGCGGAATGACGCCTTCCGCCCGCAGGACTTCCAGGGCCTCTTCGGCGATCTCGCGCACGTCCTTGTCCGGGTCCCGGCGGCAGGCCGTCAGGTACGGGACGGCTGAGGCGGCGTGCGTGAACGTCAGGAGGTAGCAGGCGTCGCCCCGGACCCGCGTGTCGCCGTCCGTCGTGAGACGGCCCAGGTCCTGGACGATGGAGCGGACCGCGTCCGTGCCTCGCAGTTCCTCAAGCACGGCGCCGATCCCGAGCCGAACGTGGAGGGTCGTCTTGACGCGTCCGAGGAGCCGGGTCAGCGATCGCGTCCGGTCCGGCTCGCGGCGGACGATTTCCACGACCTTCTCCCGCCGGCCGGACGCGAGGAGATATTCGAAGTACGCCGCCATTCCCTCTTCGTCGTCTTTCCGCCCCAGCCACTCGCGGAGTTGGTCGAGAGAGAGCATTCCCTCCAGCTCGAACGGGCCGATCCGGATCCAGGGGACCGTATCGACGCCCAGCGCCTCGGCGCGCTCGGGAAACATCTTCACGTTGACGACCTCGAGCCTCCCGATCGATCCTTCGTGGACGAGCTGGGTGAGTCCCTGGAGGACGTTCGAGCAGTGTTGACAATGGCATCCGGACGCCATGAGGAACAAGACATCGGGCGGTTTTCCGGCCGAAGGTTGAGTCATTGGAGCGGATTTCCCGGCGACAGGTTGTGTAAACACGAGGGCCGAACTACATTAGGCCACGCGCCCCCATTCGGCAAGCCCAAAGAAGTCTATCCGTCGAGCAACGGCCGGCAGGCGGCGAAGCGCTTCCGGAGGCGGTTCCTGAGCGCCCGCCATGGGTCGGCCCACGGAAGGCCCGGTTTCAGGAGGGCGGCGCACAGGGCGAGTTCGCCGGCCACGTCCCGGAGGTCCACGAATTCGGGAGCGGGGCCGCCGGGGCCTCGGCTGTCGGGACCGCCTTCGATCGACTGGTTGTGATAGTTTCCGAGAGGGACGGAGATTCCCACGGCCGAAAAGCCGAACGCGAGGGCCGCGGCCGCCTCGCACGTCCCGGCATCCATGATCCGGCGCTGGTGGTTCTTCCCGAGCGTTTTTTCCGCGACGGTCGAAAGAACCGCCGTTTCCCCCGGGTTGAAGACGGTCTGGCGGTCCCCCAGCCGAACGACCGGGCCTCGGCCGATCTCGGCCCCCGGGAGGGCCCGGGAAGTTTCGAGGCTGACGCAAACGATCGGTCTTCCGGCGCGCGCGAGCCAGCCCCTCTCGAAGTGGGCGATGGCGCCGATGAACCCCACTTCCTCCGCCCGCGTGAGGAGGCCGACAAACGGAGGCGAGGATCGTTTCCTGGGGGAGAAGACGTCGATGGCCGTCCAGACAAGCGTAAAGACGCCGATGAGGTCGTCGGCCGCCCTCGCGTACACCCGGTTCCCGATTGTCCAGACGGGTGACTTGAACCGGAAGCCGCCGAAGGCCGTCTTCGCGTCGCGTCGCGGGAAGGGCTCTGAGTCTACGCTAATCTCGGCCGTGTCGATCCCGCGGCCGGACCGGGCGGGCTTTACAGCGGCGATCCTGCCGCCGACCTCGTTCCCATCAACCGCGGCGATCCAGACAGGGGCCCCGATCAGTCGTGCGACCGGAGACGCCCCGTGCCACTTCACCTTGAGGCGGTCCGCCGCGATCCATGAAAGGCCGTGGAAGCCGGGATGGTCCATGTGAGCCATGAAGAAGCGGACGGGCTCTCTGCTTTTCTCCCGGACCAGCCGCGCGTAGGCCGGCCTTGAGGGGACGCCGACGACGATGTTCCCGGCTGGGTCCTCGAAGAACGGCACGCGGGCTTCCTCAAGCGTCCGCGTCGCGACGGCGGCGACGCGGTGTTCCCGGAACGGGGCTGTCGGCTGGGAGACGATTTCGAGGAGAAGCGCGCGTTGTTTGCCGGACAGTCGCGGGCGCGGCATTCTGGTCTCCGCCGATGGAGCTAGACGGAAATTCCCCATAGGCTCTTGGCCGCCAGGCCGATCGCGTAGGTGACGCTCACCGCGAGAGTAATGATGAGCAGGTTCATGGCGATCCGTTTCCTCACGTCCATTCCGGACAGGTAGGCCAGGACGAGCGAGACGAGGACGGCCATGCCGCCCCCCATTAGGACGGAGAGAACGAGGCTCCGGGCGCCGAAGAGGACGGGAATAACGGGGACCATCGCGCCGATGAAATAACTGACGCCCACGACGAAGGCCAGGGAGAGAGGCTTGTCCTCGTCGGGAGCGGTCTCCATCCCCCCTCCGAGGAAGCGGGCCTTTCCGCGCTCCATCCGGACGACTTCCTTCTCGGAGCTGGTCGAGGCGAAGACGCCGGCCGACATGGAGAGAGAACCCGCGACGGCCACCGTGAGGCTCGCGACCAGGACCGAGGCGGCCTCGCCGAAGGCGGCGAAAAAGCCGCTCACGGCGCCGAGGATTTCCACCAGGCCGTCGTTGAATCCCAGGAAGACGTTCCGGATCTTTTCCGGATTGATCTTCCGCTCCACGAGTTCCGAGACGATCGCGTCCTCGTGTTTGAACTCGTCGGTGAGGACCTCCCGGACAGCCTGGCCGAGCGGCTGGTCCTTGTAGACGTCCCAGATGGAGAGGTATTTCCGGAGGCCGTAGATCTCCGTGGCCTCGAGGACCAGGTGGATGGCCGTCGTGCCGAAGAGGCGGCAGAGCCCGGCGATCAGGCCGAGTTTGATCCTTCGTCCGAAGTCGAGGCCGTCCACGCGAAGGTCGAAGAACTCCTGCCAGAAATTGACGTGCTTGACCTCGATCGGGATGAGATCGTCGAGCATCCGCGCGAGGCCGCCGTCCGTCATCGCCCGGAGCTGTTTGTAAAGCTCCAGGTCGAACATCTCGTCGAGGACGAGGGACATGGCGAGGCGGGGGTCGGCTTTCATGACATCGCCGGGCTAAAGGGCGAACAGCCAGGGGGCCTCGGCGCGGCGCCGGGTCTCGTACGCGGCGATCTCCGGTTCGTGCCGGAGGGTCAGGCCGATCTCGTCCAATCCCTTGAGGAGGCATTCCTTCCGGAAGGGGTCGATCTGGAAGGCGTGGACCGATCCGTCCTGGGTGATGACCGTCTGGGACGCGAGGTCGACGCTCACGCGGCATCCGGGCGTTTTCGCAACGTCGCGGAAGAGGCGGTCCACGTCGTCCGCGGACAGGACGACCGGGAGGATCCCGTTCTTGAAGCAGTTGTTGTAGAAGATGTCGGCGAACGACGGCGCGATGATGCAGCGGAAGCCGTAGTCGAGGAGCGCCCAGGGGGCGTGCTCCCGCGACGAGCCGCAGCCGAAGTTCTCACGCGCGAGAAGGATCCGCGCCTCGTGGTAGCATGGATCGTTCAGGACGAACGCCGGGTCCGGGCTTCCGTCCTCCCTGTACCGCCAGTCGAAGAAAAGGTTTTTCCCCAGCCCCGTCCGCTCGATCGTCTTGAGGAACTGTTTGGGAATGATCGCGTCCGTGTCGACGTTGGGACGGTCGAGGGGCATGTAAACTGATTCGAGAACGGTAAACGGCTCCATCACTGCTCCTTTCTCACGTCAACGAAGCGCCCCTGGACCGCCGCGGCGGCGGCCATTGCGGGGGAGACGAGGTGCGTGCGTCCGCCTTTTCCCTGCCGACCCTCGAAGTTCCGGTTCGACGTCGAGGCGCACCTTTCGCCCGGCGCGAGGACGTCGTCGTTCATCGCCAGGCACATGGAGCACCCCGGTTCCCGCCACTCGAATCCCGCCTCAATGAAGATTCCATCGAGACCCTCCCGCTCGGCCTGCTCCTTCACGAGGCCCGAGCCGGGGACGACCATGGCCGAGACGCCGGCCGCGACACGTTTTCCCCTCGCGGCGCGGGCCGCCTCGCGCAGGTCCTCGATCCGGCCGTTCGTGCAGGAGCCGATGAAGACGCGGTCGATCGGGATCTCGGTGATCGGCGTGTTCGGCGAGAGGCCCATGTAGCCCAGGGCGTTTTCAATCGCGACGCGGCGGACGGGATCCTTCTCCTCCGCCGGGTCGGGGACCCGGCCGTCGACCGGCGCGACCATCTCCGGGCTCGTCCCCCACGTGACTTGGGGAGCGATCTCCTCCGCGCGAACGACGATCGAACGATCGTACGGCGCCCCCGGATCGGACGGGAGCGCTCTCCACGACTTGACGGCTGCGTCCCAGTCCGCCCCCTTGGGCGCGTAGGGCCTCCCCTTCAAGTACTCGAACGTTTTTTCGTCGGGCGCGACCATCCCGGAGCGTGCCCCGGCCTCGATCGCCATGTTGCAGAGCGTCATCCGCCCTTCCATCGAGAGGGCGCGGACCGCCTCCCCCGTGAACTCGACCGCGTACCCCGTGCCGCCCGCCGTGCCGATCCGCCCGATGATGGCGAGGATCAGGTCCTTGGCCGTCACGGCCGGATGCGGGCGGCCCTCCACGCGGATCTCCATCGTCTTCGGCTTCTTCTGGACGAGGCAGGAGGTCGCGAGGACGTGCTCCACCTCGCTCGTCCCGATCCCGAAGGCCAGCGCCCCCATGGCCCCGTGCGTCGCCGTGTGAGAGTCGCCGCAGACGATCGTCGCGCCGGGGAGCGAGATTCCCTGCTCCGGGGCCATGACGTGGACGACCCCCTGGCGCTTGTCGCCCATGTCGAAGAGGGTGACGCCGAACTCGCGGCAGTTCCGCCGGAGGGTCTCCACCTGGAGGGCGGAGACGGGATCGGTGATTCCCTTCTCCCGGTCCTTCGTCGGGACGTTGTGGTCGGGGACGGCGAACGTCGCCTCGGCCCGCCGGACCTTCCGGCCCGCCATCCGGAGCCCCTCGAAGGCCTGGGGTGAAGTGACTTCGTGAACGAGATGGCGGTCGATGTAGAGAATCGCCGCCCCGCCCGGCTCCTCCCGGACGACGTGCGCGTTCCAGATCTTGTCGAGAAGCGTAAAAGACATTGGACCTCCTAACGGTTGCCGTCTCGAATGGAATTATGCCAGAGGGCCGCATATAAGAAAAGTTGAATAATTCTTTCACAATGATAAAATAATTGAATGGATCTGGAAGCGCTTCGGACATTCCTGGCGGTCGTCGAAACGGGGAGCATCCGGGCCGCGGCGGACAGGCGGCACCGCAGTCAGCCGGCGCTAAGCAGGCAGATCAAGCTCTTCGAAGAGGACCTTGGGGCGCGCCTCTTCGAGCGGGCCGGCCGGGGGCTCCGGTTGACCGCGGCGGGACGGCAGTTGCGCCGGGACGCCGCTTCGATCCTCCACCACGTCGAGGAAGTCTCCCGGCGGGTCCGCGAGGCGGCGGGGGCCGCGCGGCGATCTCTCGTCCTCGGGACGAGCCATCACATCGCCCTCCATCGTTTGCCCGCGCCCATGAGGGAGTTCCGCCGGAGGCACACCGACGTCCTCCTCCGCGTCGTGTACGGTGGGTCGGAAGAGATCGTCGAAAAGGTCGTTTCGGGAGAGGTCGACATCGGCGTCGTGACGCTTCCATCCAGGCGGGCCGGCCTCGTCGTGAGACCCGCCTGGGAGGACCGTTTCGTCGCCGCCCTGCCGATCGGCCATCCTCTCGCCGCGCTCAAGCAAGTCCCATTGGGCCGGTTGTCGGGAGAGCCTCTTCTTCTCCCGCAGGTTGGAACGACGACGCGGGCGGCGATCGAGTCCGCCTTCCGGAAAGCGAAAGTTCCCCTCGGCTCCGTCCAGGAGATACCCTACCTCGACACGATCCGCGTCTCCGTCGAGATGGGGCTGGGGATCGCGATCCTCCCCGAGACGGCCGTGGCCGAGGCGGCCCGGGGAAGACGGCTCGCCGTCCGGCCTCTCTCCGGCCCGCCGATCACGCGCGTCCTAGGCATCGTTCATCGAAAAGGAGCGGCCCTGAGCCCGGTCGAGGAGACGTTCGTTTCGATCCTGGCGAGGGCTGGCGTCTCGTCTCCACCGGACTGAAAGCCGGGCAATCGGGGAATGGTCCATTGAAGCCCCGAAAGGTTCCTCATTCCGCCGCCTTGCCTTGACTCCAAGCGGTCGTCTATAATTCAAAAGCTTGTCCCCCCATCGAGGCGTGAACCGTCAATGGATCTCCACCTTTTCTACGCGACTCTGGCCGCCTACGCGCTCGCCATGGGCCTGGTCCTCGGGGCCGTCCTCGTTCCCGGCGAGAAGATCGGCCGCGCGGCGTTCTACGCCGCCCTGGCGGGGTTCGCCGTCCACACGCTCGCGATCGTTGCGCGGTATGTCCGGGCGGGGACGCTCCCGGCGACAAGCCTCTTCGAGACCACGCTCTTTTTCACCTGGACCCTCATGCTCGCCTACCTTGTCGTCGAGGGGCGCACGCGGACGCGGGTCCTGGGGGCCTTCGTCATCCCGTTCGTCTTCATCGCCCTCGCGTCCGCCTCCCATCTTCCGAAGGAGGCGGCGGGCCTTTCTCCCGCGCTTCGGAGCGTCTGGTTCCGGTTCCACGCACTTTTCATCCTCGCGGGCCACGCGGCGTTCGTCCTGGCCGGGCTGGTCTCCCTTCTCTATCTCTTCCACGAGCGGGCGCTCAAGGCGAAGCGGATCACGGGCTGGGCGCGGCGTCTTCCTCCGCTGGAGCTCCTGGACCAGCTCTCGTTCCGGGTCGTTTCGATCGGGTTCCCCCTCGTGACGATCGGGATCATCTCCGGATCGATCCTGGCGACTCACGCCCCGGGCCTCCTCTGGTTCTGGGATCCGAAACAGATACTGGGCTTCGGGACGTGGCTCCTCTACGGCCTGATCATGAGCGGGCGGATCGTTCTGGGCTGGCGGGGGCATCGGGCCTCCGTTCTGGGGGTCGCGGGACTCGGCCTCATCCTGGCGGCTTTCTTCGGCGTCGCCCTGCTCTACAGGGGTCTTCACACCTTTGCCTGACGAGTCGAAACCGTGAACAACGTCATCGTCATGGGCGTCAGCTACAAAACGGCCCCGGTCGAGGTGCGCGAACGCCTGGCCGTCTCCCAGCGGAGCCTCGCCGACGCGCTGGAAGGGCTCCGGGGGCTGTCCGGCTCGGACGAGGTGGCTTTCCTGTCCACGTGCAACAGGGTGGAGGTCGTCGCCCGTCCCGGGGGCTCTGGCGAGCGTTCGGCCGATCCCTTCATCGCCGATGTCCGGGAGTTCCTCTCGCGACACCACGGGATTCCGCGCGAAGTGCTGGACCCGGTCCTCTACGTCCACGCCGGGCGCGACGCGGTGCGCCATCTCTTCCGCGTGGCGTCAAGCCTGGACTCGATGGTCCTCGGCGAGCCGCAGGTCCTCGGGCAGTTCAAGAGCGCCTTCGAGGCGGCGATGGAAGCGGGGACGACGGGGCCGGTGTTGAACCGCCTCTTCCAGAAGGCGATCCAGGTCGCCAAGAGGGTGCGCACGGAGACCCGGATCGCCGAGAACGCCGTCTCGGTGAGCTACGCCGCCGTCGAGCTGGCGAAGCAGATCTTCGACGACCTGGGCCAAAAGGAGGTCCTGCTGATCGGGGCCGGCGAGATGGGGGAGCTGGCCGCGCGGCACCTCGTCGCGGCAGGCGCGAAGAAGGTCCTCGTGGCGAGCCGGACGATCGAACGGGCGGCGGGCCTGGCCGACGAGCTGGGAGGGCGCGCGATCTCGTTCGAGGAGTTTCCGGGCGCCCTCCGCGAGGCGGACATCGCCATCTCCTGCACCGACGCCCCCCGGACGATCATCCACGCCGAGACCGTCCAGCGGATCATGCGCGAGCGGAAGGGCCGTCCGATCTTCTTCATCGACATCGCCGTTCCGCGAGACATCGACGCCGACGTCGGCGATCTCGAGAACGTCTACCTCTATAATATCGACGACCTTCAGGCGGTCGTCGACCAGAATCTCGACAACCGGCGGATGGAGGCGGAGAGGGCGGAGGCGATCGTCGCCCAGGAAGCAGACGCGTTCCTCGACCGGAGCAGAGGACTGTCGGCCGTTCCGACGGTCACGGCCCTTTCTGAGAAGGCGGAGGCCGTCCGGCGGGCCGAGCTGGAGAAGACCTTTGCGCGTCTCAACGGGATCGACGAGAAGGGGCGGCAGGCCATCGACGCCCTCACGCAGGCGATCGTCCGGAAGATCCTTCACCCCGCCATCGTGGCGATCAAGGCGGAAGCGGGCGTCTCGGAGGGCGAGGCGTTCATCGCCGCCGCGCGGCGCCTCTTCAACCTGGACGAGAACTTCCCGCCCCATCACCGCAAGGCAGGCAAGGAGAGGGATGCCGGCGGTCCTCCCTTTGACAAAGGCGGGTCGGGAGGGGATTCGCCGGGAGAAGGTTCGCCGACCGGTCCTCAGTCCTCCGCCCCCGGAGGGGCGGGATGAAAAAGAGCAGGGTCCGGATCGGGACGCGGGGAAGCGCGCTGGCCCTCTGGCAGGCGAACCACGTCTCAGGCCTTCTCAAGGGCGCGAACGAGGAACTGGAGGTCGAGATCGTCATGATCAAGACGACGGGCGACAAGATCCTCGATTCCCCCTTGGCCCAGGTGGGCGGGAAGGGCCTCTTCGTGAAAGAGATCGAGGAGGCGCTCCTCTCGGGCGAAGTCGATCTCGCCGTCCATTCCCTCAAGGATGTTCCCGCCTTCTTTCCGGATGGGCTGGGACTTGCCGCCGTCCTCGAGCGCGAAGCCCCGCGCGACGCCCTGCTCGCCCAAAGGGGCGCTTCGCTCGACGAACTCCCGAAATGCGCGCGGGTGGGGACGAGCTCCCTCCGGCGGCAGGCCCAGCTTCTCCACCTGCGGCCCGATCTCGAAATAGCGACGCTCCGGGGGAACGTGGACACGCGCGTCCGGAAGCTCGATTCGGGCGATTACGACGCGATCGTCCTCGCCGCGGCGGGATTAAAGCGGATGGGGCTCGCCGGCCGCGTCTCGGCGTATCTCGGAATCGAAGCGCTCCTCCCCGCCGTGGGGCAGGGGGCGATCGGGATCGAGACGCGCGTGGACGATCCGGAGACCCGCCGGATCGTGGAGGCGCTGAACCACGCGGAAACGAGGACAGCGGTCAGCGCCGAGCGGGCTTTTCTCAGACGGCTCGAAGGAGGAGGCCAGGTGCCGATCGCCGCCCATGCGGTCGTGTCGGGCGGATCGCTCATGATCTCTGGGCTGGTTGCATCGCTGGATGGACGAACCGTGATCCGAGACCAGGTCGAGGGCGCGTCGGACAGGAGCGATGCGCTCGGCGTCTCGCTCGCGAAGCGGATCCTGGAACGGGGGGGGCGGGAGATTCTGGATGCGATCTGCGGAGGGGCTTCGTCCGCCTACGGGGTGGGACCTCTTTG
>MHEK01000060.1:4824-4938 GCA_001803795.1 Nitrospirae bacterium RBG_16_64_22 | reverse complement strand
TCTCGTGGAGAAAGGATCTGTCCCGTTACGTTCCGGTACCCCGGGGTGCGAGCTTGCGCGCGAACTGCTACCCGATCCCGACGCGCGTCTTGATGCCGACCTCTTGCTCGCGGG
>MHEK01000060.1:0-4776 GCA_001803795.1 Nitrospirae bacterium RBG_16_64_22 | reverse complement strand
CTCGGAATCGAAGCGCTCCTCCCCGCCGTGGGGCAGGGGGCGATCGGGATCGAGACGCGCGTGGACGATCCGGAGACCCGCCGGATCGTGGAGGCGCTGAACCACGCGGAAACGAGGACAGCGGTCAGCGCCGAGCGGGCTTTTCTCAGACAGCTCGAAGGAGGATGCCAGGTGCCGATCGCCGCCCATGCGGTCGTGTCGGGCGCGGCCGTTGCGCTTACGGGGCTTGTCGCATCGATCGACGGCCGCATCGTAATCCGTGAACGGATGGATGGACCGGCCGGCGCGCCGGAGGACTTGGGCGTCTCGCTCGCGGAGCGGATCCTGGAGCAGGGCGGACGGGAGATCCTGGATGCGGTCTACCAGGCCGCCGGTCCGGGAAGAACGCGGGTTGTCCCCTCCCCCCTGGCGGGGGACAGCCATACAAAGATTCCCTCCCCCTTGAGGAGGGAGGGTCAGGGTGGGGGTGTTTGATTGGGCGTAGCAGGCAAGGTCATTCTGGTCGGCGCGGGTCCTGGCGATCCAGGGCTCATTACGATCAAGGGTAAGGAGGCGATCGAGCAGGCGGACGTCGTCGTGTACGACTATCTCGCCTCGCCCCGGCTTCTGTCGTACGCCCGCCCCGACGCCGAAAGAATCTACGTCGGGAAGAAGGGCGGGGAGCATACCGTCGCGCAGGAGGGGATCAACGACCTGATCGTCGCGCGGGCGCGGGAGGGGAAGGTCGTCGTCCGGCTCAAGGGGGGAGACCCGTTCGTCTTCGGCCGGGGGGGTGAGGAAGCCGAAGAGTTGGCGGCGGCGGGAATCGCGTTCGAGGTGGTCCCCGGCGTCACGGCGGCCGTGGCTGTCCCGGCCTACGCCGGCATCCCCCTCACGCACCGCGACTTCACGGCGACGGCGGCGATCGTAACGGGTCACGAGGACCCGACGAAGGCCGAATCGAACGTCGCCTGGGACGCGCTGGCGAAGATCGGCTCGCTCGTCTTCTTCATGGGCGTCGGGAACCTGCCCCGCATCGCCGAACGCCTGATGGCGCACGGGCGTTCTCCGTCTACGCGCGCGGCCGTGATCCGATGGGGGACGACCCCCCGCCAGAAGACGGTGACGGGGACGCTCGAAACGATTTCCGCCGAAGCTGTCCGGGTCGGCATCAAGCCGCCCGCGCTGATCGTCGTCGGGGACGTCGTCTCTCTCCGCGACAAGCTCAACTGGTTCGAGGGCCTGCCCCTTTTCAGCCGGCGGATCGTCGTGACCCGCACGCGCGCGCAGGCTTCGATACTGTCGAGCCGCCTCACCGCGCTCGGCGCGGACGTGATCGAGTGCCCGACGATCGAGATCGCCCCGCCCGATTCCTTCGCGCTTCTGGACCATGCGATCGAGCGGATCGCGGCCTATCACGTCGTCATCTTCACGAGCGTGAACGGCGTGGCTCATTTCTTCGATCGGCTCTGGGGGGCGGGGAAAGACGCCCGCGTCCTGGAGGGGGCGAAGATCGCCGCCATCGGTCCCGCGACGGGCGAGGCGATCGAAAAGCGGGGCGTCCGGCCCGACCTCACGGCCAAGGTATTCCAGGCGGAAGGGGTCCTCGACGTTCTCCCGCGGGAGGCGGTCCGTGGATCGAGAATCCTGATCCCCCGGGCGGCCGAGGCGCGCGAGATCCTGCCGATCGAGCTCCGCGCGCGCGGGGCGACCGTCGACGTCGTGCCGGCGTACCGGACGGTCCGCCCCCAGACCGGCGCGATTCAGGAGGTTCGGAGCGGCCTCGATGAGGGTTCGATCGACGCCGTCACGTTCACGTCCTCCTCCACGGCGACGAACTTCATCGAGATGCTGGGCGAGGGATCGCCGAGGCTCAAGCTCAAGGGCGTGACGGTTGCCTCGATCGGGCCGGTCACGTCGGAGACGGTCAGGCGCCTGGGCCTTCCCGTCACCGTCGAGGCGAGGGAGGCGACGATTCCCGCGCTGGTGGACGCGCTGGTTGACCACTACACGACGAAAGGACGCTCCCATGAGTAAGCAGGACGAGTCGCTTGTCTTCCCGGTCTACCGCCCGCGGCGCCTCCGGGCGAACGAGACCGTCCGCCGGATGGTGCGCGAGACGCGCCTTTCCGTCGACAACCTGATCCAGCCGCTGTTCGTCATCCACGGGAAGGGCGCGCGGAAAGAGGTCCCCTCGATGCCGGGCGTGTTCCAGCTTTCGGTCGATCGGCTCGGGCCCGAGGTCCGGGAGATCCAGGAACTGGGAATTCCCGCCGTCATCCTTTTCGGTATCCCGGAGAAGAAGGACGAGACCGGCTCCGAGGCGTACCGCGAGGACGGCGTGATTCCACAAGCCATCCGTGCGATCAAGGACCAGGCTCCCGACCTTGCGGTAATCACGGACGTTTGCCTCTGCGAATACACGAGCCACGGCCACTGCGGCATCGTCCGCAACGGCGAAATCGTGAACGACGAGACGGTGGAAGTCCTGGCGAAGGAGGCGCTGGCCCACGCGCGGGCGGGGGCGGACATGGTCGCCCCGTCCGACATGATGGACGGCCGGGTCGCCGGCATCCGCGAGGTTCTGGACGAAGAGGGCTTCTCCCACGTCCCGATCATGTCGTACGCCGCGAAGTATGCGTCGGCCTTCTACGCGCCGTTTCGCGACGCGGCCGAGTCGACGCCCCAGTTCGGCGACAGGCGGAGCTACCAGATGGACCCTCCCAACGTCCGCGAGGCGCTCCGCGAAGTGTCGCTCGACATCGACGAGGGGGCCGACATCGTGATCGTGAAGCCGGCGCTGGCCTACCTCGACGTGATCTCGGCCGTCCGGGCCGAGTTCGACGTTCCCGTGGCGGCCTATTCCGTCTCGGGGGAGTACGCGATGATCAAGGCGGCGGGGCGAAACGGCTGGTTGGACGAGACGCGCGCGATGATGGAAGTGCTCGGGGCCATCCGCCGCGCCGGCGCGGACCTGATCCTCACCTACGCCGCCAAGGACGCAGCGCGGGCGCTGGGGAGGCAGTGATTAGGCCGGTTGGGAAAGAGATGGCAGCCGGGGTGTCGCGTGGCACGAGGGGGGGACAGTCGGGCACGAGGAGAGGCCAACGGGGGAGAATGAAAAAGGTGTCTGAGTTGGCATCGCCCCGTCCGGCTTGCGTGAGATCCTGGAAAGCGCTGGCGGTTGGCTCCTTGACATGGGGCGAATAGTGCGCCAGAATGGCGTACAGGAGGATAAACTCATGCTGACCAAAGCCGCCCCCAAGCGCGACCGCATGCACCTGCGCCTCGACGCGGCGTCCAAGCGCAAGCTTGAGCGCGCGGCTGCGTACGCCCGGAAGTCGGTGACCGATTTCGTGCTCTCGCAGGCCGTTGAGGCCGCCGAGCATGTGCTCAAGACGCATGAGCAACGCGTGCTATCCGCCGCCGACTGGGAAGCATTCTGCAAGGCGCTCGACCGGCCGCCTAAGCCGAACCGAGCGCTGAAGGAAGGGTTCCGCTGGTACCGGGCCAAGGCGGCCTAGCGACCGGGGATGCCGCACACGCCGCCGCCGGTCGTCGAGCCGCTCGATCGCATCCACGACCGCGAGGACTTCGATTGCGGTCTTCCGGCGCTGAACGACTACCTCAGGCGCCAGGCCGCGCAGGACGCGCGCCGCGGCGTGAGCCGCGTCTACGTGGCGCATGAACGCGGCTCAACGAAAGTGCTCGGGTACTACACCCTGAGCGCGGCAAGTTTTTACAGGAAGAGTCTTCCGGAGGCGGAGGCGAGGCGCCTGCCGCACTACCCGGTTCCAGCGGTATTGCTCGGGAGGCTTGCTGTGGATCGCGCTCTCCAGGGGCAGGGGTTGGGCAAATATCTCCTGTTCGACGCCTTTCAGCGGGTGCTATGGGCCGCCGAAACGCTCGCTGTCTATGCAGTCATCGTTGACGCCAAGAACGACGAAGCTCGCGCGTTCTACGAACGCTACGGCTTTCTCCGCTTTCCCGACACGCCATCCCGCCTTTTCATCTCCGTCGAGGCGCTGAGACGCGCCGCCGGGTGACAGTCGAACGGGGAATTGCAGCCGGTCCCACCGGGTGGAGACAGCCGGGCACGAGCGGAGGCTAACGGGGGAGAATGAGGAAGCTATCTGAGTTGGCAACGTCCCGTCTGGCCCGTCTGGTCGTCCCAGGAGACGTCGGCGGGAATATTTATACTTTTATCAACGTCCCCCAGGCTGTGATTAAAGTCTTTGGCAATTTCTAGAAATTCTCTCGCCTCGTTAACCCTAGGCCGGACACCCTCACGCATTTTTCATCTCCTCAATGTCTCTTACCAACCAGCGAAAGGAATGCTTGTCTCTGTGCGCCATAACGATGGAACTCAGCGGCGGGCTATTGCCCGTCCGCTGGAGTGTTTCGTTAGGCGCTGTGTCGTTTTCGTCAAATCAAGTAAAGACCTCAATGCTTCATTTACTGCATCTGAATCTACAAATGACTTGGCAACATCCGGCTCAAGCATTACAACATTAGCCCCTTCGGATAGAAGGCGTTTATAATACTTGCCGCGAACAGCCTTTGAATAATCAAAATCATATTCGGAACGCAATTCCTCACTGATTTTCTTTTCTTTAGCTTTCATGTCGTTTCCTTTCGTGCGCGGTTGCAGTCCGCGCGCTGATTATACGTATTGTCTTTCCCCTCTCGGTATGTGATACCACGAGCAGACGACTATGAGAGGAGTAGCCTATAGTTATAAGTCTTTCCTCATCGGTAGAGTGATCTGGGTCATCAAAAGTTGCCGATAAGGGGTCA